>JARXKK010000010.1 GCA_030278895.1 Acidobacteriota bacterium | reverse complement strand
GCCTCGACGGCACGGCGACGTTCGCCGCCACGGTCACGCGGCCCGCCGACGACCGAAGAGGCTATTCGGTGCGCGTCCGCCCCAGGCACTCGCTTCAGTCGCACCCGAACGAGACGGGTCTCGTGCTCTGGGCCGAATAGCGCAGCGGCAGAGCCTTCGACGCTAGGTTCTCACTAGGCCTTCGTCACCGCGAGCTGAAACGACAGGTTCTCCAGGAAGAACGTCAGGTCGACGTTTTTCACGAGGAGGCCCGGGAGCGCGGGAACCGTTACGGGCGCGAAATTCAGGAGGGCGCCGATGCCGGCGGCTGCCATGCGCTGCGCGATCGGGAGCGCGCCCTCGGCCGGGACCGCGATGATCCCGATTTCGATGCCCAGCTCCCGCACGGCTTCCTCGAGCGTCGAGATGTCCCGAATGGGCACTCCCGTGCGGGAGCGCCCTCCGATTTTGCGGCCGTCGAGGTCGAAGAGCGCGGCGACGCGAAAACCCTCCGCGTTGAAGTTCCGGGAATCGGCGAGCGCCTGGCCGAGGTTTCCGGCGCCCGCGATGCCGAGGACGCGCGTCCTGTCGAGTCCCATGAGAGCCTTGAGGGCCGCCTTGAGCTCGTGGACGCGGTAGCCGAGCCCGCGCACCCCGAATTCTCCGAACTGCGCGAGGTCCTTGCGGATCTGCGCGGAATTGAGGCCGTAGCGCGCGGCGATCTCGAAGGACGAGGCGGTGTGGACGCCGGCGGATTCGAGTCCGCGCAGAGAGCGCAGGAGAAGGGACAGGCGGTGGCTTGTCGCCTCGGGGACGGGTTCAGTCCGCTCCGAAGGTCTTCTCACGGTTCAGCGTCCGGAGAGAGTCATGGCGGCCCCTCGGGCGAGCTCGAGGAGGGCGCGCGGGAAGAGGCCCCAGGCCAGCATGAGGGCTGCCGTCAGGAGGAACGCGGCTCCGGAAAGGAGATCCTCCGGCACGAGAGAGACTTCGTGGACGGGCTCCTTCATCCAGACGACGTAGACGACGCGGAGGTAATACCCGACCGACACGAGACTGCCTAGGACGCCGATCAGCGCCAGCGCGACGAGACCGGAGTCGACGGCCGCCCGGAACACGAGGAACTTTCCGATGAACCCCACGGTGGGAGGAATTCCGGCGAGCGACAGCATCGAAAGCGTCAGGACACCGGCCGCAACCGGTCGCCGCCGGCCGAGGCCAGCGAAGTCCGCGAGCGTGCGCGGCTCCGTCTCGCCTCCCGAGAGGGCCGCGACGGTCAGGAAGGCGGCCGCATTCGTGACGAGGTAGCCCGCGAGGAACACGAGAACTCCTTCGAATGCGTCCCGCGTGAACGTCGCGACGGCGATCGCCGCGTACCCCATCTGCGCGATCCCCGAATAGGCGAGCATCCTTTTCAGGTCCCGCTGCGA
Organism: Acidobacteriota bacterium; assembly: GCA_030278895.1. Lineage (GTDB taxonomy): Bacteria > Acidobacteriota > Thermoanaerobaculia > UBA5066 > UBA5066 > Fen-183. The sequence continues at coordinate 42,957 of JARXKK010000010.1, read as the reverse complement.
CAGCGCGACGATGTTTCCGAAAAGGATGGAGAGCGCCGCGAGGATCGCGAGGAGGGGCCGCCACGGTTCGGTCAGGCCCGCCGGGAAAAGCGCATGCAGGAGGCGCAGGAGGACGATGAGGGCGGCCGCCTTGGGGGCGGTCGACAGAAAGGTGACCGCGGGAGTCGTCATGCCCTGGTAGACGTCGGGCGCCCAGCCGTGGAACGGGACGAGGGCGATCTTGAACGAGAGGGCCGCGACGATCGCGAGGAGGCCGACCGAGAGAAGCAGGTCGAACGGGACGAAGGAGCTGTTCGCCGAGAGCCCCTGGAGGACGGTGAGGCGCGTCGTCCCGAGCCGTCCGTAAAGCGTGGCGATGCCGTAGAGAAGGAAGGCCGACGCGAGAGCGCCCATGAGGAAGTACTTCAGGGCGGCTTCGGTGGCGGCCGGGACGTCGCGGTACCAGGCCGCGAGGACGTAGAGCGAGAGGGACATCAGCTCGAGGCCGAGAAACACGACGAGAAGGTCCACGCCGCGCACCATCACGATGGTCCCGGCCGCAGCGAAGAGAAGCAGGGCGTAGAACTCGCCCTGGTTGCGGCGGTCCCGTTCGAGAGAAGCCGCTCCGCCGAGCACGGCGAGGGCCACGGCGCCGCAGGCGACGAGCTCGATGAAGCGCGTCATACCGGAAGATTCGACTGCTCCGCCGAAGAACAGCCCCGGGACGTTGCTTCCGGCGAGGTTCGCGAGAGCCAGGCCGAAGAGCGTCACGTACGGGAAAGACGCGCGGATCGGCCGCGCGAACGCGTCGAGGAGGAGGATCAAGGTCGCGAATGCCGCGAGGACGAGCTCGGGGGCGACGCACGCGAGGTCCGCGCCGCCGACGTGAAGGAAGCCGGTCATCGGGAGGCCTCCGCCCGCGGCGTCTCGATCTCGTGGAGGCCCAGGCGCGTCAGGCCGGGTCGGACGGCGGGCCGGAGCTCGTTCGGGCCGACGCGCGCTCCCACGCGCTGCAGGGTCTTCACGCTGCCGTCCACGAGCGTCAGGAGCGGCCGGGGGAAGACGCCGAGGAAGACGATGAGGACCACGAGGGGGAACGCACCCGCCAGCTCCCAGCCGTTGATGTCCGTGAGCGTGCGGTTCGCAGGGACCGTGTCCGGGCCCCAGAACACCTTCTGGACCAGCGTGAGGAGGTAGATCGCGCCGAGGATCAACCCCGTAGCCGCGATCGCGGCCCAGGCGACCGAGACCTGGAAGACGCCGCCGAGGATCAGGAACTCGCCGATGAACCCGTTGAGGCCCGGGAGGCCGATCGAGCCGAGGGTGGCGACGACGAAAAGCGTCGTCGTGACCGGGACGCGCGCCGCGATGCCGCCGTAGTCGGCCATCTCGCGCGTGTGACGGCGCGCGTAGAGGACGCCGACGAGGAGGAAGAGAAGGCCCGTCGTGAGGCCGTGGCCGATCATCTGGAAGATGGCTCCCGAGAGCGCGGCGCCCGTCCCGGCGACGATGCCGAGGACGACGAGCGCGAGGTGGCTCACGGACGAGTACGCGACGAGCTTCTTCATGTCCTTCTGCGCGGCAGCGACCCACGCGCCGTAGACGATTCCGATGAGCGCAAGCACGGCGAGGAGCGGTCCGTAGCGCGCGGCGGCGTGCGGGAAGAGCGGGTAGGCGAAGCGCAGGAGACCGTACGTTCCGAGCTTCAGGAGGACTCCCGCGAGGATGATCGAGCCTCCCGTCGGGGCCTCGACGTGGGCGTCCGGCAGCCACGTGTGAAGCGGCCAGAGCGGGACCTTCACGAGGAAGGCGAGGGCGAAGGCGCCAAAGAGGAGCGCCTCGGTGCCCGCCGGGAGGTGCCAGGCGCCGGCGGAGGCGGCCCGCGTCCAGTCGGCCAGCGAGAAGCTCTGGATTCCGGTCGCGTGCAGGTGGACGTTCGCCGTGTAGAGGATCGCGACGAACATGAGGAGCGAGCCCACGAGGGTGAACAGGAAGAACTTCATGGCGGCGTAGATGCGCCGCTTGCCGCCCCAGACGCCGATGATGAAGTACATCGGCACGAGCATCACTTCCCAGAACACGTAGAAAAGAAGCGCGTCGAGCGCAACCAGGCTTCCCAGCATGCCCGTCTCGAGAAGCAGGAACGCGATCAGGTAGCCCTTGAGCTTCTCGATCTCCTGTCCGCACGACACGAGGAGGACGGAGACGGTCAGGAGCGTCGTCAGGAGCACGAGGGCGAGCGAGAGGCCGTCCATCCCGAGCTGGTAGCGGATTCCGAATTGCGGAATCCAGGGCCGGTCGATCGCGAAGGCTTCGGGGAGAGAGGTCGCGGGGTCGAAGCCCCGGTACAGGAGGACGCTGACGCCGAACGTGAGAACCGACGTCGCGAGGGCAACCGCCTTTGCGGCCACCTTCGACGAGCCGGGAAGAAAGGCGAGCAGGAGGGCGCCGAGCGCGGGAAGGAACACGAGCGTCGTGAGGAGATCGGCGCCGAGCGGCTGGAGGTGGGTGAGATTCATGGTTCTATCTCAACCACACATAGGCCACGAGGGCGGCGAAGCCCAGCGTGAACGCGAGCGCGTAGTTGCGGACGTGGCCGGTCGTGAAGAAGCGCAGGAGGTCGCCGAGGAGCTCCACGAGGAACGCCGACGCATTCGCGATGCCGTCGATGAACAGCGCGTCGAACCCGCGCCAGAGGAACGTCCCGATCTTCCGGAAGGGCGAGAGGAAGAGCGCCTCGATGCCTTCGTCCACGTTCCACTTGTTCGCGACGAGCCTGCCGAGAGAGCCGGTCTTCTCGAAGAAGGCGTGCGCCTGCGGTGACACGGCTTCGACGGGGCCGGTCGCCCTGCCGTACCAGCGCCACGCCCAGACGAGGCCCGTCACGGCGACGCCGAGGGAAAGGAGCATGAGGCCGATCTCGAGCCCGTGCGACATCTCGTGGATCTCGGGGTGCGCCACGGAGGCCTCGAGGAAGCGGCCGATGCGGTCCGAGCCGCCGAGCGCCGCCGGCACGCCGAGGAGCCCCGCGACGACCGAGAAGGCCGCGAGGATCCAGAGGGGAATCGTCATGGTGGCGGGGCTCTCGTGCGCGTGCTCGTGAGCATGGGCGTCGCCTCGCGCCGTCCCGAAGAACGTCATCGAGACGAGCCGGAACATGTAGAAGGCCGTGAGGCCCGCCGTGAAGAGGCCGACCGCGTAGAGGGCCCAGTGGCCCGAGGCCGCGGCCGAGCCGAGAATCATGTCTTTCGAGAAGAAGCCCGCGAGCGGGAACACGCCGGCGATCGCGAGCGTCGCGACGAGCATGGTCCGGAACGTCTGGGGAATCCTCGCGGCGAGGCCGCCCATCTTCCGCATGTCCTGCTCGTGGTGCATCGACATGATGACCGAGCCCGAGCCGAGGAAGAGGCAGGCCTTGAAGAACGCGTGGGTGAAAACGTGGAACATGCCCGCCCCGAAGGCGCCCACGCCGCAGGCGAGGAACATGTACCCGAGCTGGGAGACGGTCGAGTACGCGAGGACCTTCTTGATGTCGTTCTGCGCGAGGCCGATCGTCGCCGCGAAAATCGCCGTCCCCGCGCCGATCCACGCGACGAGCGTGAGGGCGTCGGGAGCCAGGACGAAGAGAGCGCTGCAGCGGGCGACGAGGTAGACGCCTGCCGTGACCATCGTCGCGGCGTGGATGAGCGCCGAAACGGGAGTCGGGCCGGCCATCGCGTCCGGCAGCCAGACGAAGAGCGGCACCTGCGCGCTCTTGCCGCACGCTCCCAGGAAGAGAAGCAGGCAGACCGCATAGACGCCGAGCGGCGCGTTCCCCGCGAGGACGTGCCTTTTCGCGAGCTCCACGAACGAGAAGTCGGCGGTGCCGAAGAGCGCGAACACGCCGAAGATGCCGAGGACCATTCCGAAGTCGCCGACGCGGTTCGCGATGAACGCCTTCTTGCCGGCCGCGGCGCAGAAGTCCTTGTCGTAGTAATAGCCGATGAGGAGGTACGAGCAGAGGCCGACGCCCTCCCATCCCACGAAGAGGAGCGGCAGACTGTTCGCGAGGACGAGCGTGAGCATGGCGAACATGAAGAGGTTCAGGTACGAGAAATAGCGCCCGTAACCCTCTTCCTTCTGCATGTACCCGACGCTGTAGACGTGGATGAGCGTTCCCACGAACGTGACGAACGACAGCATCAGGGCCGACAGCGCGTCGAGCCGGAAAGCCACGTCGACGGTGTAGTCGCCGGCGGCCATCCACGTATAGACCGTCTGCACGACGGGGGCGAGCCCCTCGGGCGCCGCCATCGAGCCCAGCACGTACGGGACGAGCGCCGCGAACGAGAGCACGGCGGCAAGGCCGACCGAACCCACGCCCACGATGCCGTGGAAGAGCCGCTGGGCATACGGAAGCGGAGCTCCCGGTTGATCGGCGCCGGACTCGCTCTCCGCGCGAGCCGAGCTCGACACGAGGGCGACGAGGCCGTTCAGGAGGAAGCCGGCGAGCGGGAGGACGGGGATGAGCCAGAGCTGGTTCATCGTGCGGCTACCATTTCAGGAGCGCGATCTTGTCCACGTCCACCGTCCGGTGGGCGCGGAAGAGCGCGACGAAGATCGCGAGGCCGACGGCCGCCTCGGCGGCGGCGACGGCGATCACGAAGAAGACGATCATCTGCCCCGCGAGGTCGCCGCGCATCCGCGCGTACGTCAGGAAGAGCAGGTTGACGGCGTTCATCATCAGCTCGATCGACAGGAAGATCGACAGCGCGTTGCGCTTCAGGAGCGCCCCCGCGAGACCGATCGCGAAGAGGAGCGTGGCCACGACGAGGAACGCGCCCGCCGGCACGGCCATCGGGGCGACCCCGGGAAGCACGCCGGTCATTCGAACCTCCGCTTGGAGAGAAGGAGCGCGCCGACCGCCGCGACGAGGAGCAGCAGGGACAGCACCTCGAACGCGAGGAGATAGTTCGAGAACAGGAGCCGCCCGAGGGCCGGGATCTCGTCCGGCATCGGGATCGGCCCGCCCACGGGCGAGCCGCGCGGCGGCACCGGCGCGCGCAGCGTGGCGCCCGCGAGGAGGCCGCCGAGGCCGAGGGCGACGAGAAGACCGAGCGTCCGCTGGACCGGCCGGTCGTCCTTGTCCGCCGCTTCCTCCTTGAGGTTGAGCAGCATGATGACGAACAGGAAGAGGACGAGGATCGCGCCGGCGTACACGAAGATCTGCAGCGCGGCGATGAACGGCGCCGCGAGGAGGATCGCGAGGACCGAGAGCCCGAAGAACGTCACGACCAGGGACAGCACGCTCCTCACCGGCGTCTTCTGGACGACCATGAGAAGCGCGAACGCGATCGCGACGAACGAGGCGAACCCGAAGACGACGAGCTGCCCGGTCAGCGCCGGCATCAGATCACCCCCCAGAGGACGAGCGCGCCCGTCACGACGAGGTTGAGGAGCGAAAGCGGCAGGAACACCTTCCAGCCGAGGTTCATGAGCTGGTCGAAGCGGAAGCGGGGAAGCGTCCAGCGCACCCAGACGAAGAGGAAGATGAAGAAGCCGGTCTTGACCGCGAAGACCGCGATCGAGAACAGGCCTCCGAAGATCCCCGACGGGTGAATCCCAGGGAGCGACCAGCCGCCGAAGTAGAGCGTCGCCATCATGGCCGAGGCCGCGATGAGGTTCAGGTACTCCGCCATGAAGAACATGCCGAAACGGAAGGCCGAGTATTCGGTGTGGTACCCCGCGACCAGCTCCGCCTCGGCCTCCGGAAGGTCGAATGGCAGCCGGTTCGTTTCGGCGAACGCCGAGACGACGAAGATCATGCAGCCGAGGGCCTGCGGAAAGCAGTTCCAGAGCGGCAGGAACCCGAGAAAGGTGCCGGACGCCTGGTATTCGACGACCTTCGTGAGCCGCAGGGAGCCCGCGGCGAGGAACACCGAGATGGCCGCGATGCCCATCGCGAGCTCGTAGCTGATGACCTGCGCCGAAGAGCGGAGCCCGCCCATGAGCGCGAATTTGTTGTTCGAGGCCCAGCCCGCGAGGACGAGGCCGTAGATGCCGATCGAGGTCAGTGCGAAGACGTAGAGGATGCCGATGTTGACGTCGGCGATGACGAGCGGGATGTCGCGGTCGAAGAGGTGAATCGAAGATCCGAACGGGATCACCGCGAACGTCGCCATGGAAGGCACGAGGAGGATGAGGGGCGCGACCGTGTGGAGGAGGCGGTCCGCGTACATCGGGACCACGTCTTCCTTCATGAACATCTTGAGGATGTCCGCGATGGCCTGGAAGAGGCCGAACGGGCCCACACGGTTCGGGCCCGGGCGATCCTGGATGAGACCCGCCATCCGCCGTTCGACCCAGATGAGGTTCGGGAGGACGGCGCCGAGAACCACGCCCCAGACGAATGCGATTTTGGCCGCGCCTTCGAGGGCGGCGACGAGTGCCGGGCTCATGGCAGGCGGTCCGGCGCCGTGACGGACGGGCGCGAGAAGACCTCGACGCCCGGATCTCTCTCGAGCCCGAGCACGTCGTAAGCGGCGGCTGGGGAGATGGACGGCGGATTCCCGACGAGGGCATCGGAGTCCCACGCGAGGCCGGCGTAGCCGGCGACGGAGGCTTGCATTTTTTCGAACACGTCGCGGGCCGTCCACTGCGTGTCGAACGCATTCCAGCGGGCGCCGAGGTTCAGGAGCACCTCGAGGTCCGTCCGCACGACGGGGGGCGACACGATGGCCGTGTCGATGCGCTGCACGAGGCCCTTCGCGTTCACGAACGTGCCTTCCTTGCCCGAGAGAGGCGCGACGGGCAGGACGATGTCCGCGGCGTCCGTCAGCGCGTTGCGCGTGCGGGCGTGCACGATGAGAACGGACGCCTGGCGCAGCCCGGCGACGAAAGCGGGGTCCTTGCACTTTTCGGAGAAGCTCGCATCGGAGATATAGAGAACTGCTGGGGAGGAAGAGGAAAGAGAAGAAGTTCTCGTGAGGCCGGCCGCCTCGCAGCCCCTGCTGTTGGGCGCGGCCTCGCTTCCGTAAATCCAGCCGTCCACCTTGTTCCGGATCCGCCGTTTCGGCCCGATGTCCACGGTGAACTCGGGAGAGCCCACCTTCAAAGAATCTTTGCAGAGCGCGGCGAGAAGCCAGGCTTCCTCAGTCGTCAGGAAAGCGGAGCCAATGACTCTTACCTTCGAAGGATCTTTCTCGATTGCGGCCTTCACCGCGTCCAGCGCCTCGCCCCAGTTCGTCTGGCGGCGCTCCGCGTCGCCGCCCGCGACACGGATCTCGGGCTTCAGGAAATCCTGCCGGTTGAGCTCCTCGGAGCGGAAACGGCCGTAGTCGCACATCCAGAAGTCGTTCACGGCCGGGGCGACGCGGGGAAGGAAGCGGTACACGATGCGGTCCCGGTGCTCGATCGAGATGTTGCAGCCGATCTCGCAGCCGTCGCAGACGGATCGGGTCTTGTCGAGCCACCAGACGCGTTTGCGGAAGCGAAAATCTCTCGTCGTGAGAGCGCCGACGGGACAGACGTCGGCCGCGCAGGCGGACAGGTCGTTGTCGAGCGCCTTGCCCTCGTGCGTCCAGACGATGGTGTGCCCGCCGCGCTCGATGAACGTGAGCTCGCCCGTCTCGGTGATCTCCTCGCAGAACCGGATGCAGCGCGTGCACTGTATGCAGCGCGTCATGTCCGCGATGACGTGCGGGCCGATCGGCGTGCGGTCGTAACCGGGGAATTGCCGGCGGGGCTCGGACGTGCGCGAGACGGGCAGGCCGGCCGCGAATGCGTTGTCCTGCAGCTTGCACTCGCCCGCCTGGTCGCAGATGGGGCAGTCGAGCGGGTGGTTGATGAGAAGGAACTCCATCGTGGCGTTGCGGGCCGCGAGAGCCTTTTCGGTCGAGGCCTTGATGACCATCCCGTCGCGCACGGGCACCGTGCACGAGGCCTGGATCTTCGGCACGCCCTCGACCTCGACCATGCACATCCGGCACTGGCCGACGATGGAGAGCCGCGGGTGATAGCAGAAGTGGGGGACGTCGACGCCCGCGGCGCGGCACGCCTCGAGGGCGTTCGCGTCGTTCGGGACTTCGACGACCCTTCCGTCGACGGTCACTTTCGCCATCAGGAATGAATTCCTGCAGCCTTGCGGTCTGCGATTTCGTTCGTCAAATCCGTCGGGGCTTTCTGCTCGAATTCCGGCTTCGTGGATTTCTCTATGTACGCTTCGAATTCCCCGCGGAACTTCGTGATTCCGGAGATCACCGGCGCGATCGCGGCGTCCGAGAAGACGCAGATCGTCATGCCGTTCCCCATCTGGTTCGAGATCTGAAGGAGGAGGTCGAGGTCTGACTTCTTTCCCTCGCCGTTCACGATGCGCCGGAGCATCTTGAGGAGCCAGGGCGTGCCTTCGCGGCAGGGCGTGCACTGCCCGCAGGACTCGTGCGCGTAGAACTTCGCGATGTTCGTGACGGCCTTCGGGATGTCCGTGGTCTCGTCCATCACGATGATCCCCGCCGAGCCGAACATCGACTTGGCGGCGACGAGACCGTCGAAGTCCATTGGAACTCCCGCGATCTCGGCCGCCGTGAGCATCGGGGCCGAAGAGCCTCCGGGAATGACGGCCTTGAGCTTCCGCCCGCCGCGGACGCCGCCGGCGAGCGCGAGAAGTTCCTCCCAGGGGATTCCCGTCGGAGCTTCGTAGACGCCGGGCTTCTCGACGTGGCCGGAAACGCAGTAGAGCTTCGGCCCGGTGTTCTTCTCGTTGCGGCCCACTCCCTTGAACCACTCGGCGCCGCGGTCCACGATGTGCTTGACGCACGAAAGGGTCTCGACGTTGTTCACGACCGTCGGGCAGCCCCACGCACCCGAGACGGCGGGAAAGGGCGGCTTGATGCGCGGGTGTCCGCGCTTGCCCTCGAGACTCTCGATGAGCGCCGTCTCCTCACCGCAGATGTAGGCGCCCGCGCCGCGGTGAACCGTGATCGTCAGGTCCACGCCGGAGCCGAGGACGTCGGTCCCGAGGAAGCCCTTTTCATGCGCCTCGGCGACAGCCTTGTCGAGGATCTCGGCGCCGTGGACCATCTCTCCCCGGATGTAGATGTAGGCGTGCTTCACGTCGAGGGCGAAGCTCGCGAGCATCATCCCTTCGAGGATCTGGTGGGGGTCCTTCTCGATCAGGAGCCGGTCCTTGAAGGTGCCGGGCTCGGATTCGTCCGCGTTGCAGAGAAGGTAGACGGGCTTGTCGCCGCGCTTCTCCTTCGTCGGGACGAACGTCCACTTCATGCCGCAGGGAAATCCCGCGCCGCCGCGGCCGCGGAGGCCCGAGGCCTTCACCATGTCCGTGACCTTCGCGGGCGTCCACTCGCCGCCCTTCACTCCCTCGAGGACCTTTTTCCATGACGCATAGCCGCCGTCCGCGACATAAGAGTCGAGGGAGACCGAGTTCGGTTTGCCGATTCGGGCGAGGAGGACCGGCGGAGCGGGGGAGAGGCCGCTCATTTCAGGCCTCCGAGGAAGGCGTCGAGCTTGTCCTTCGTGATCACGAAGTAGTCGTCATCGTTGACCATCACCGCAGGTGCCTTGTCGCACTGTGCGAGGCACTCCACCTCGACGACGGTGAACTTCCCGTCCGATGAGACCTCGCCCGTCTTGAGCCCGCCGAGTCGCTTCTTGCACTCGTGGAAGACCTCTTCGGCGCCGTTCAGGTGACAGGAAATCGACGTGCAGACCTGAATGAGGTGCTTTCCGACCGGCGCCCGGTTGTACATCGTGTAGAACGTCACGACGCCCCACACGAATGCCGGCGCGAGCTCGAGAAGCGTGGCGACGTAGTCCACGGCTTCCCGCGAGATCCATCCCCACTCGCGCTGCGCGAGCCAGAGCGTCGGTAGCAGCGCGGCCTGCTTCGTCGGGTAGCGCCCGAGGAGGCGGTCGAAGTCGGCGCGCGTCTCGCGCGAAAACGAAAGGGTCCGGCCGCACGAAAGCGCGCCGTGCTCGCCTACGCGAGGGTTTCCGGCCTGTTCGGCCACGGGAAGGTTCTGTCCGCCGCTCATGTCAATCCCAGTCGAACGCGCCCTTCTTCCAGAGGTAGGCAAACCCGAGGAAGAGGACGCCGACGAACACGAGCATTTCGACGAAGACCGGCCAGCCGCCTTGCCGGAACACGACGGCCCAGGGGTAGAGGAACGCCGCTTCGACGTCGAACAGGATGAAGATCATCGCGACGATGAAAAACTTGACGCTGATGCGCTTGTGGCTGTCGTCCAGAAGCGGCATGCCGCTCTCGAAGGGTGAGAGCTTTCGTTTCGTGCGGATTTTCCGGCCCAAAAGAGCGTTCAGGCTCAGCAGAACGACGCCGACGACGAGGGCGCCCATGAGCATGAGCAGGATCGGCAGGAAAGCGAGCGGCGTGCCCATGCGATGCTCGTGATACTTTTCACAAAGTTGGCTCGTTCGTCAACCCCTCATTCGCATGTCAGGTGATCTTCTTTTCGTCCCGGCCGCCCTCGTTCCCGCCTATCGCTGCTCCAGCACGGTCGGCGGCGTCGTCAGGGGTCTCCGGGCGCACGTCGGCGAAGTCCTCGTCGTGGACGACGGCAGCCGGGATGGCACCGCGGACGGGGCCCGGGCCGCGGGCGCGCGGGTGCTGGAACGCCCGAAAAACGGGGGCAAGGGCTCGGCGCTTCGCGACGGCCTCGCCGACCTCCTCATGCGCGAGTTCACGCATGTCGCGTTCGTGGACGCGGACGGCCAGCACGATCCGGACGACCTCCCGGCGCTCCTCGCGACCGCCCGGGGAGGCGCGGACTTCGTCATCGGGTCGCGTTTGAAGGACGCGGCCACGATGCCGGCGAAAAATTACTGGGCGAACACGATCGGGGACAAGGTGCTGTCGCGCATGACGGGATTGCCCGTCGAGGACGGCCAGTCCGGCTACCGGGTCATTGCGGCGGGCCTCCTCCGGCAGCTGCGCCTCCGCGCGGAGCGGTATTCCATCGAAAACGAGATCCTCATCAAGGCCGCGCCCCGGGTCCGGCGGTTCGCGGCGGTGCCCGTGCGGACGATCTACGGCGCTCGGTCGCACTACCGCCCGTTCCGCGACACCTGGATCACGTCGTGGCTGTCGGTCTATTACAAGACGCTGGATTCCGACGCGTCATAATCGTCAGGTGGTCTCTCCCATCCTGACCGTCGACGTAGAGGACTGGTTCCACGTCTGCGGGCATCCCCTTTATTCCGACCCCGCCACGTGGGCCGGCCGGGAGAAGCGCGTGCACGCCGGCGTCGAGAGCATCCTCGCGCTGCTCGACGGGACGGGCTCTCGCGCGACGTTTTTCGTCCTCGGCTGGATCGCGCGGCAGAGCCCGGCGCTCGTGCGGCGGATCGCGGACGCCGGCTACGAGATCGGCTGCCACGGCGACGTCCACCGCCGGGTCTTCGAGATGACGCTCCCCGAGTTCCGCGAGGACGTTCGGAAGAGCCGCGGCACGCTGCAGGACATCACCGGGAGCCCCGTGACCTCTTTCCGCGCGCCGGAGTGGTCGATGCTCCGCGCGGGCAACCCCGCGTTCGCGGTTCTCGTCGAGGAAGGCTTCACGCTCGATTCGTCCCTGACGACGGCTCCTCCGGTGGGAGAGCCGTCGAATCCGACGCGTCCCGTGATGCTGGAAACCGCCTCCGGACCGATCCTGGAGGTCCCGCCGCTCATGGGCACGTTCTTCGGCTTCCGCGCGATGTGGGGCGGCGGCGTCTGCGCGCGCCTGACGCGCGAGAGCCGCGTGGGGGCCGCGATCGACCGGTCCCTTGCCGCCGGTATCCCGCCTGTTCTCTACGCGCATCCGTGGGAGTTCGACGACGCGCATCCCGCCATGCCGGGCCTGTCTCCCGTCCAGCGCCTCGTCCACTTCTCGGGGCGAACGCGGACCGAGGGGCGGTGGGCGCGGTTCCTGAAGCGCTGGACATTCGCGCCGATATCGTCTGCGAGGGCCGCGTGAACGCCTCGCTCGTCGTGCGGGAGCCCACCTCGTCCGCATTCGCGGCGCTCTTTCCCGGCCAGCTTTCCGAGAAGCCGGGTATGGGCGAGGCCCTGGCTCGCAGATACGAGTTCGCCTCTTCACTATTCGAAGAAATCTCAAAACGCTCGGGGCTGCGCCTCGCCGACACATTTTTCGGCGAAGGCGCGAAAACTCTGCACGAGGACCTCCCCGCCCAGGTCGGGGTCTTCGCGGTTTCTCTCGCGGCGCTCGAGACCCTCCTGCGCATCCATCGGCTCGAGCCCGCCGCCGTCCTCGGCTACAGCCTCGGCACCTACGCCGCGTTCGTCGCGGCCGGCTCGCTGGAAACGTGGGCCGCGCTCGACGTCCTCTTGGAGGCCGAGCGCCTCATGTCCGACGCGTCGCGGCGGGGGGAGCTGGAAGGCGGGATGGCGTACGTCATCGGGCTCGCGCGGCCGGCGGTCGAGGACATCCTCCGCGCGCTGACGCCCGATCGCGCGCGCCTCGCGATCGCGACCGAGAACGCGGCCGCGCAGTTCGTGTTTTCGGGCGAGCGGGCGCTCGTCGCTTCGGCGGTCGAGGCGTTCCGGCCGGTGGCGCTGAAGACAGTTTTGCTTGAGATAAAGATCCCGATGCACACGAGTCGACTCACTGCTATCTGTGATCGTCTGCAAAGTTTCTTAGAAGGGGGAGTGCGGGTGAAGCGCCCCGTGGCGGCCCTCTACGCCCCCATGCTCGGCAGGCGGGTGGGGAACGAGGAGGACGCTCTTAATGTCCTTTCTAAGCAAATCTCTCTTCCGTCCCTCTTCGGACCGACCCTGAAGGTCATGCGCGATGCAGGGCTGCGCCGGTTCGCCGAAGTCGGCCCCGGCGACGTGCTGACGAAGCTCGTGCGCTGGAACGTCCGCGACGCACAGATGCCGAAGGGCGCGCTGGAGGATCCGGATTCGATCGCGGCCTTCGCAAAGGAGATGGCCCCTCCTCCCCTCTTCCCATTCGAAGAAAAATCCAGGCGCGCCTCTGCCGCCGCCACTGCGTCACAGGACGCGCGAGGGTCCGAAACAAAATGAATTCATCACAGCGAAAACGCGTCGCGCTCGTCAGCGGCGCGTCGCGCGGCATCGGCCGCGCCATCGGCGAGCACCTTGCCGCGGACGGTTATCACGCCGTCCTCACGTACCGCGCGGACGCGGCCGGCGCCGAGGCTGCCGCCCTTGCGATCCGGGCCGGAGGCGGCAGCGCGGAGGCCGCGAAGTGCGACGTGACGTCGGCAGCCGACATCGCGGCGCTCGTCGACCGGCTCGACAAGGAGCGCGAGGGTGTTGACGTGCTCGTGAACAACGCCGCCGTCCTGAAGAACGGCCTCTTCGCTCTCATGCCCGAAGCGAACTGGAACCTCGTTCTCGACACCGCGCTCGGCGGCACATTCCGCATGACGAAGGCCGTGATGCGGGGGATGCTGCGGCGCCGCTGGGGCCGCATCGTGAACATCTCGTCGCTCGCCGCGTTCTCGGGGAGCGCGGGGCAGACGAATTACTCCGCCGCGAAGGGCGCACTCGTCGCCTTCACGAAGTCGCTCGCGGCCGAGGTGGGCGCCTACGGAGTCACCGTGAACGCGGTCGCCCCCGGATTCGTCGAGACCGAGATGATTTCGTTCCTCACGAAGGAAGTCCGCGAGGATTTCCTCAAGCGGGTCCCGGTGCAGCGCTTCGGCCGGCCGGAGGACATCGCCCCCTTCGTCTCGTTTCTATGCACGGACGGCGCGGGGTACCTCACGGGACAGACGGTGCGCATCGACGGAGGCTTCGTCGGCTGAGAAGCCGGCCGAATCCGGCGCTCGTATACTCCTCGGCTCCGGCCAACCCGGGAGGGGAGACGTTCTTGTCAGACGACCTGAAGAAGAGAGTCAAGGAGCTGATCGTGAGACAGCTCAAGCTCGAAATGGACCCCGCGACCATCGCCGACGACGCGCCGCTTTTCGGCGACGCGGACGGCGGCCTGGGCCTCGATTCGATCGACGCCCTCGAGCTCGTGCTCGGCGTCGAGAAGGAATTCGGCATCAAGGTTCAGGACGAAGAAGTGGGCGTCACGGCCTTTGCTTCCGTGAACGCGCTGTGCGCGTTCGTCCGCCAGAAGGCGGCCTGAAGAAGGTGGACTTCCAGCCCCTGCCGCATGCCTTTCCGTTTCGCTTCGCCGACGGCGTGGTCGAACGGACCGGTCGGGCCGAGGGCCGCGTGCGTGCCTCGGTGACGGCGGACGCCGCAGCCGTTCGTGCGACGGGATTTCCGACCGCCGTGCTGGCCGAGCTGGTGGCGCAGTCGGCCCTGCTCCTTCAGGGCGGTGACTCGGCGCTCGGGCGGAAGGGCTTTCTCGCCGGCATCTCCGATCTCTCGGTCCAGCGGCTGCCCGTCCCCGGAGACGTCCTCACGATCGACGTCTCGATCGCCGGCCGGCTCGGGGATACGGTCAAGTTTGACGGTGTCATTCTCGACGCGCACGGCGGCGCGATCGCGCGCGGCTCCGTGACCGTCAAACAGGGAAGCGCCTGATGGACAGCTCCGGCACGTTTCCGCGCGGCTCGGGCACCTTCGCAAAGAAGAAGGTCGCGCTCGCGGGTTCTCCTGCCGGAATTCTCAGGGGGGCGGGCTCGGTCCTCTCCCTGGCCGGCTACGCCGTCTATGCCGCCGAGAGCGTCGAGGACCTCGAAGTGATCGCGCCCGAGAAGATCCCCGACCTCGTGATTCTGGACGCCGCGTTCCCGCCGGACGGCGGCGTCGGCGCATGCCGGCGCCTGCGCGAGAAGGCGCACTGGCGGACGGTTTCGATGATGCTCGTCGTGCCCGCCGGCCTCCCGCACCTCGAAGAGGCGCTCGTCCCGGGGATCAACGACTTCATGCTCGCGCCGTTCCCGGCCGCCGAGCTTCTCGACAAGACGAAGCGGCTCACGCTCATCCCCGCGCGCCGGGAGCTGAACACGCTGGCGCGCGTGCGCGACGGCCGCCCGGACGGGACGCTCCTCCTCGGCAAAACCCTCAACGTCTCGGAGAACGGTCTCCTCGTGGAGATCGAAAGTGCCATCGCGATCGGCCGCGTCATCGAGATCGAGTTCTTCCTGCCCGAGGATCCCCAGCCCCTGAACGCGAAGGGCCGGGTCATGCGCCGGACGACCGAGCTCGACCACTTCCACCCCGCCTTCGGCATCCGTTTCACGGAGATCTCCGAGAAGGACCAGGGGCGGATCGACGCTTTCGTCGCGGAGCGCGAGCGCGCGGGATTCCGGCGCTGACGGCGCCGCTGATTTGACGACGCCGGGAACGGGCCTTATCCTGCCGGTCCGCGCGAAAGTGGCGGAATTGGTAGACGCGCAAGGCTCAGGACCTTGTGGCCTTTATCGGCTGTGGGGGTTCGAGTCCCCCCTTTCGCACCAGACATCCCAAGGCCCCTCATGAATTCCAATCGACTCCGTGACGCGATCCTCGAGGCGCTGCAGCCCCGGGGTTCGCGCGTCCTCTCGTTTTCCGAGCTCGCGAATCGGATCCTCCAGCCGGATCTCGACCCGGTGCGCGAGGATGCCCTGCGCGCGGCCGCAGCCGAGCTCGAGCGCCGGGGCGAGATCGTGCGCGTCAAGGGCGAAAGGCTCTCGCGTATCGAATTTACCGACTTTCAGGCCGGCACGCTCGCGATACGCGGCGAAGGCCGGGCGTTCCTTCTTTCCCGCGTGCCGGGCGTTCCCGACGCGGTCGTGACGGGGCTCGCGAGCGCTCTCGACGGCGACGTCGTTCTCGTGCGGCTCGCGGCGCCCCGCTCCGCGCCGAAGGGTCCGCACACGCGCGTGGAGCCGCGGGAGACGGGCGTCGTCGTGAAGGTCCTGCAGAGGCGCCGCGAAACGATCGTCGGAAAGATCGCGCGCGGACCCGAGGGCACGTTCGTCGTGCCGTTCGACCGGAAGATCGACGCGCGGCTCGCGGTGCCGGACGGGAAGGACCTGAACGCTCCGACGGGCATCTTCGTGGAGGCGCGCATTACCGCCTATCCCGACGACCGCCGGCTCGCACTGGCCGAGGTGCTGGGGCTGATCGGGTTCGAGGGAGACCCCGGCGTCGATGTCGAGGTCGTGGCGCGCAAGTGGGGAATTCCCCGGGCCTACCCGGAGGCCGTCCTCGCCGAGGCCGAGGCCGCGAACGGGGTCGTCGGGACGGATGAGCGGAAGCTCCGGTCCGACTTCACGGGACGGACGATCGTCACGATCGACGGAGAGACCGCGCGCGACTTCGACGACGCGATCGAGGCCGAAGAGCTTCCGGGCGGAGGCTTCCGCATCGGCATCCACATCGCGGACGTCTCGCACTACGTGCCGATCGGCAGCGCCCTCGACGCCGAGGCGTTCGAACGCGGCACGTCGGTCTATTTCCCGGACCGCGCCATCGCCATGCTTCCCGAGCGCCTCTCGAACGACCTCTGCTCGCTGCGCCCGAACGAAGAGCGGCGGACGCTTTCGGCGGTGCTCACGCTGGACAGGAAGGGCGAGACCGTGAAGTCGGAATTCTTCCGAAGCCTCATCAGGAGTCGCGCTCGTCTGACCTACACGTCAGCAGGAGAGTTCCTGGAAGAGTCCCCCTCTTCACCTTCTAAGAAATCTCCTTCTTCTGCCATCTCTTCGGACGTAGCCGTGTTGCTCCGCGCCGCCCAGAAAGCAGGCGCTATCCTCCGAGCAAAGAGAGTTTCCCGCGGCTCCCTCGATTTCGACCTGCCGGACGCGGACGTGATTCTCGGTGAGACCGGGGACGTCGTCGCCATCCTGAAGGCCGTGCGCAACGAGGCGCACCGGCTCATCGAGGAATTCATGCTGGCCGCGAACGAGGCGGTCGCCAGGCACCTCGAGTTCATCCCGACTCCGGCTCTCTACCGCGTGCACGACCGGCCCGACGAGAGCCGCCTCGCGGACATCCGGGTCGTCCTCGGCCCGCTCGGCTACGTAGTTCCCGAAGACGAGGAGGAGGTCTCGCCCGCGACGTTCCAGGCGATCCTCGATCAGGCGCAGGGAAAGCCGGAAGAGCGGCTCGTCTCGGACCTCGTCCTCCGGGCGCAGAAGAAGGCCATCTACTCCGAGGAGTGCCGCGGACACTACGCGCTCGCGGCGAAGTACTACTGCCATTTCACGTCGCCGATTCGCCGCTATCCGGACCTCCTCGTCCACCGCGCGCTCGTGGAGTGGCTCGCGATCCGACGGCCGCCCGCGGCCGACGACGCGGAAGGCCGCACGCGCTGGTTCCACGAGGCGGCGGCGCACTGCTCCTCGCGCGAAAGGCGCGCCGAGTCGGCCGAGCGCGAGGCGATCGCATGGAAAAAGTTCGTCTTCCTGTCGTCGCGCGTCGGCGAGGAATTCTGGGCGTACGTCTCGGCAGTCGTGGGTTTCGGCCTGTTCGTCACGCTCGAGGACATTTACGTCGACGGCCTCGTGCCGATTTCCTCCCTCGGGGACGACTTCTACCGCTACGAGGACGTCGAGCACCGGCTCGTCGGCTCCTCGACGGGACGCATCTACCGTCTCGGAGACCGCCTGCGGGTCAAGCTCGTGAAGGCCGACCCTGAGAAACGCGGCCTCGACTTCGCGCCCGTGGGAGACAGCAGGGGAGCCCGCCGCGGACCTCGCACCTCCGGTCCCCCGAAGCCGCAGCCCAAGGGGCGCGGCCGCCGGCCGTCTCCGGCTCCTCCGCGCGGCAAGACGCGGCGGCGGCGTTGACGCCGTGAATTCCTTCCGCGTCGTCCTCGTCGGCCGCCCGAACGTCGGGAAATCGGCGCTCTTCAACCGGCTCGCGCGCGAGCGCCGCGCGCTCGTGCACGACCGGCCGGGCATGACGCGGGACGCGCTCGAGATGACGGCCCGGACGCCGTCGGGCCGCGCCTACACGCTCGTCGACACGGGCGGACTGGACCTGGACGCGGCCGGCGGCTTCGCGGAATGGACGAGCGACCGCGCGCTGGCCGCCGTCGCGGACGCCGATCTCATCCTCTTCGTCATCGACGGAATCGCCGGGCGCCTCCCGGAGGACGAGAGGCTCGGCCGCAAGCTCCACGCGCTGGGAAAGAACGTGGTCGTCGCGTGGAACAAGTGCGACGCGAAGGCCGCCGCCGAGTCGCTCTCCGACGGTTTCAAGCTCGGCTTCCCGAAGGTGATCGGCGTCTCGGCGCTCCACGGCACGGGCGCCGACGAGCTGCTCGAGGCGATCGAAGCCGTTCTGCCGTCGGACCTCGACCCCGACACGCGCACCGAGCCTCTTCCGATCGCGATCGTGGGCCGCCCGAACGTGGGCAAGTCGTCGCTCGTGAACGCGCTCGTCGGCGCGGACCGCGTGATGGTGTCGGAGATCGCCGGCACGACGCGCGATTCGATCGACGTGCGCCTCTCGCGCGGCGGCCGCGAGTACCTCTTCGTCGACACCGCGGGAATCCGGCGCAAGGGCAAGACGACCGACTCGGCCGAGCTGCTCTCCATCGTCGCGTCGCGCAAGGCGATCGACCGCGCGCGCCTCGTCGTCATCGTGTTCGACGCCTCGGCCGGCATCACGGCGCAGGACGCCACGATCGCGGGCTATGCGGAGGAGGCCGGCCGCGGCGTCCTTCTCGTCGCGAACAAATGGGATCTCATCGAGAAGGATCGCGAGCGCGCGGCCGAGCTCAAGCACGACACGGAGCGACGTTTCATTTTCCTCCGCAAGGCTCCGTTCCTGCCGCTCTGCGCGACCTCGGGGAAGGGCGTCCAGAGGCTCCTTCCCGAGGCGGACGCGCTCGCGAAGCGGTTCACGACGCGCATGTCGACGGGTGAGCTGAACCGGCTGCTCCAGAAGGCGTACGAACGCGAGGAGCCTCGCGGGCGCTCGGGCCGCAACATGCGGATCCGCTATGCCGTGCAGGTGGCGGCCGAGCCGCCGCTCATCCGCCTTTTCGCGGACCGGACCGAACCGCTCCACTTTTCCTTCGAGAGATTCCTGCAGAATCGCATCCGCGAGAAGTGGAACCTCAACGGCGTGCCTCTGAAGTTCGTCGTCAGGAGGGACGACTGACCTTCGGATCGGCCCCTCGATGTGTTAAAAAGGTGCGACGATCCGATTGACGACATGACTCAAACGACGAGCGAAAACGCCGAGGTCCGCTACAAGATCGGGGACGTCTGCCGTATCGCGGACGTCCAGCCGTACGTCCTGCGCTACTGGGAGTCGGAATTCCCGCTCCTCGCGCCCGATCGTTCGCTCCCCGGCCCGCGCACCTACAGTGCGCGCGAACTGGAGCTGATCGGGCAGATCAAGCGCCTCCTCTACGACGAGGGCTATACGATCGCGGGCGCCAAGAAACGCCTCGAGAGCGAGGCCTCGGGCGCGCGATCCCACGACACGAATCCGGCTTTCATCCCTGCCGACGTGGCGAAGAGCGAGAGCGGCGAGAAACCGCCCGAGAAGTCGGTGAAACCTCCGGTGCGCCGCCCGTCCTCGAAAGCCAGCACGCCGGTCTTCGTCGAGACCTCTCCGGCCTCCGGTGAGACGGAAGCGGGGGAAGCGACTCTTCCCTCCGACGGGGCCAAGGGGCTGACGGCAGGCCCGGATCCGCGAGTCGCGAAGGCCGTCGCGGAGCTCAAGGAGATTCTCGCGATCCTGTCCCGCGACTGACGTTCGGGCGTGGTATAAACCGCTACCCCCGAAGGGCTTCGCGCCCTTCGACGCGTTTCCTCGGTCGGGACGTGGCGCAGCCTGGTAGCGTACTTGAATGGGGTTCAAGGGGTCGTGGGTTCGAATCCCACCGTCCCGACCATCTCCCCGCGCCGTCTACGGCCGGAACGTCCAGCGCAGCTTCAGGACGACTTCCTCGGCGACGGGCGGGAGCGCGTACCGCGTGCCGCCGGTTTCCTTCCAGCCGCGGTTCCAGACGAAGAAGAGATCGCTGCCTGGCTGGATCGTCCAGCGCAGGCGCGTGCTCAGCCCGAGGTCGCGGGACTGCGTGTCGTACTGCAGGTTCGCCGACACGACGAGGTCCGGCGTGAACGACCAGACGCCGTTGACCTGGTAGAGGCGGGTGATGAAGTTTCCCCAGGGCAGGTAGCCGTAGTCGTTCTCCAGTGAGATCCCACCCTGCAGGTGCCCGCCCGGCGTGGTCCCGTTCAGGTACGCGATGACCTGCGTCAGCGTACCGTCGAAGAACGAGCCGAACCACACCGTGGCCCCCGCCCTGACGGGGTGGTAAGTCGACGAGCTCGCCTGCAGGCGGAACCGGTTGAACGTATAGCTGCCGGGCGGGATGACGACGCCCGGCGAGATCTCGAACGGCGTGTCGAGCCGCTCGAACTGCGGCGCCCAGTTCGCCTCGAGGTGCTCCCCGGACTGCGTCACGACGTTGAGCGGAGCCGTGAACACCTGCCATGACTGCGCGCGGTCCGACAGGTCCGTGACGACGCTCCCTTCGAGCTCGAAGAAGAACTGGCGAACCCAGCCGAATGCTCCGCTCGCGGGCCGCGGCTGGTACGCCGCGTTCGCGTTGTATTGCCGGGTCCCGGGACGCGGGACGAACCCGAGCGCCGGCTGGAGCGAGTCTCCGAGTTCGCGGTAGTTCACGTTGAGGTCCCAGAGGTCGTTCGGATAGTCGACCTTGAACCCCCATCCGGTCCGGCTTCCGGAGCCGACGTCGCCGGCGCTGCGGGCGCCCCAGAGGCCCACCGCGAAGTTCTTGTCGCCGGCGAACGTCGAGGTCCGCCACACGGCGTCGAGCCCGACGAGCGAGTTTTTCCGGGCGCCGGAGGGGTCCCCGTTCGTCACGATCATCCCGACACGCAGGTGCGCGTCGAGGTCGTACGTGATCCGGCCCGCGAAAAGGTTCGTGCCCGGTGCGGCGTCCGTGCTCCGCGTCTGGACGTCGAGGACGGCGATCCCGACCGGCCCGGCCCGGCCGAGCACCTTGACGCCGCCGGCGATCGGCACGATCTCCCCGTCGTAAAGCCCCACGCGGCGCGAGTAGAAGGGGATGAAGCTGCTTCCGAGGCCGAGGCCGAACACGTAGAGGTCGGAGCCCTCGAGAAAGAAGGTGCGCTTCTCCGGGAAGAACAGCGGAAAGCGAGTGAGGTTGACCTGGCGGGTGTCGACCTCCGTCTCGGCGAAGTCCGTGTTCACCGTGAGCACGGCATTCAGCTGCGGCGTGACGTTGTACGCGACGTCGAGGCCGAGCTTGCCCGTGAGCGTCCGATCCGGTGCGGCGAAGTCGGTCGCAAATTTGCCGAGAGCGTACGGCGCGATCGAGAGGCCGAGCCCCTGCTTCAGCCCGGCCACGCCGCGCAGCGTCCCGGCGCGGGAGAGATCGTCCGCTTTCGCGTCGAGCGTCGTGCCCGACCACCGCAGGGTCGTGCGGCTCCGCGCGATCCAGCGCTCGATCTCGAGCCCCCAGGTCCCGCGGCCGCCCGTGAAGCGGAGCGTCTGCGCGGGGATGGCGATCTCCGCCGTCCACCCGGAGGCGGTGCGCGTCGCGGCGGCGTACCAGATGCCGTCCCAGTCCAGCGAGGTCGACTCCGCGCCGGAGACGAGCCCGTCGGTGCGCGTCGCGGCGCTGTTGATCCGGAAGAAGTAGCCGTTCCGCCCGTCGCCGAACGGGTCGAGGTAGAGGGACACGGTGTCATCCCCGTCCATCCACGAGTCGCGCTTCATCGTGTTCAGCGCGATCCGCGACGGCTGGGGGTCCGTGCACGTGAACCCGACGTAAAGCGTCGCTGCGTCGACGAGAAAACGCACCTCGGTGCGGAAGGGCGCCGGCTCGCCCGACTTCGGCGACTGCTGCGTCAGGTCCGCGACGACGCCTGCAGTTCGCCAGGCGGGCTCGTCGAGGACGCCGTCGACGCTGATCGGGCCGGAGGCGAACGCCGCCGTCACCTCGCGGCGGACGGCGGGGGGACTCTCCTGGCCCGCCGCGACGTGAGGGTCGAGGGACGTGATCAGAAGTCCGATCGCGATCAGGCAGCGGCGGATCGCGATGCTTCACCCATTCGCCGCGATTATCGCAACAGCTGATCGCGGGCTACTCTCCCGCACGTCGACCTCATCTGCCGAGAACCTTCGCCGTGGCCCTGCGTATGAATCCGGTACGTCCTCGTCTCGGACGGTCTAGCCGACGAACCCGACGCCTCTACAGGGGGAAAAGTGATCCACGCGCGCCGCCTCGCCCCGTTCGCCGCCGCCCTCGGCCTCTCGCTGTCGGCCGCTCTGCCGCTTCCGGCAGACGAAGCGCCGGCGAAGAAGCGCTTCTCGGTCGACGACTTCGAAAAGATCGTTCGGCTGTCCTCACCGAGGATCTCGCCGGACGGCAAGTCCATCGCCGTCGTCGTGACGCGCGCGGACGTTGCGAAGAACAAGTGGCTCCCCGAGCTGAGCCTCGTCGAAGCCGCGACGGGCGCGGTGCGCGTGCTCACACACGACCGCAAGGGCGTCGCCCACCCGCGCTGGTCGCCGTCCGGAGACCGCCTCGCATTCCTGGCTGCCGACGGAGCCGGAAAAGACGCGAAGCCGCAGATCTTCGTCCTTCCGATGGCGGGCGGCGAGGCCCGGAAGGTGACGAGCGCGCCGACGGGCGTCCAGCATTTCGCCTGGCGGCCCGACGGGAAGGCTCTTGCCTTCGCCGCCGAGGACGAACGGCCGAACAAGGCCGAGATCGAGAAAGGCAATGACCTGTTCGAGGTCGGAAGCGACAGCCTCTTCGTGTCCGAGGCCGTTATGCCGGTCCACGTCTGGCTCGTCCCCGCCGAGGGCGGCGAGGCGAAGCGCCTGACGTCCGGGGCGTGGAGCCTGCCCGCGGCCCTTCCCCCGAACCCGCCGTCGTCCCCGTTGTCGTGGTCGCCGGACGGCAAGTCCCTCGCGTTCGTCCGCGTCGAGACGCCGCACTCGGGAGACAACGACGCGGCGACGGTCCGGGTCCTGGACGTCGAGTCCGGAACGATTCGCGCCCTGACGGGCAGGACGCACTTCGAGGGGTTTCCGGTGTTCTCGCCCGACGGCTCGAAGCTTTCGTACTGGTGCCCGCGCGACCGCGACCCGAACAACGTGAACGACGTCCACGTGACGTCGGCGTCGGGCGGCGAGGGGAGGAATCTGACGAAGCCGATCGACCGGTGCCTCTACGCGTCCATCTGGACGGCCGACGGAAAGGCGCTGATCGTGGGCGGAAACGACGGCACGCGCGTTTCGCTCTGGCTGGCGCCGCTCGATGGCCCGGCGAAACGCCTCGAGCTCGGCGAAGTGAATCCCGCCTGGTCCTTCTTCGTCGACGTGTCGGTCGCGGCGGACGGCTCGATCGCCTTCGTCGGGAGCGAGCCGGGCCGCCCCGGGGAGCTGTGGTGGATGGCGTCCGTGGCATCGGCGCCGAAACGCCTCACCGACCTGAACGCCGAAATCGCCGGCCGCGACCTCGGAAGAGTCGAAACGTTCACATGGAAAGGGCCGGACGGCTTCGAGGAGGACGGCGTCGTCATCCTCCCGCCGGGCTTCTCGCCGGGTGCGAAGGCTCCGCTGGTCCTCTACATCCACGGCGGGCCGCAGGCCGCGTCGACGCTTGCCTTCTCGGCCCAGGGCCAGCTCTTCGCCGCTCAGGGCTGGATCGTCTTCATGCCGAACTACCGCGGGAGCGACAACCGCGGAAACGCCTACCAGCGCGCGATCTTCAACGACGCGGGCGACGGCCCCGGGCGCGACGTCCTCGCGGGCGTGGACGCGCTCGTGAAAAAGGGCTTCGTCGACGCGACCCGGATCGCGGTGTCGGGGTGGTCGTACGGCGGCTACATGACGAGCTGGCTCATCGGGCACGACACGCGCTGGAAGGCGGCGGTCGCGGGTGCCGCGGTGACCGACCTCGCGGACCAGTACGCCTTCGCGGACTTCAACGTCCAGATGCGGTACGCGATGAAGGGGAATGCGACGCCGTTCTCGCCGGGAGGCGACGCGCTCTACCGCGCGCAGTCACCGATCACGTACGCGGCGAGGGCGAAGACGCCGACGCTCATCCTCTCGGACACGGGCGACTTCCGCGTCCCCTTCACGCAGTCGTTCAAGCTCTTCCGCGCGCTCAAGGAAGCGGGCGTCGAGACGTCGTTCGTCGCGATCCCGGTCGAGGGCCACTTCCCGGGCGACCCCGTGCGAACGCGCGAGGTCTTCCGGCGCTGGGTCGATTGGTTGGCGCCGCGGCTGAAGTAGCAAAGACCGCCACGAAACCGGAAGGAGATGCCATGCCCGAAGTGACGTCCCACGCGCCCGGAGCTTTCTGCTGGATCGAGCTCGCAACCACCGACCCGACGGGCGGGAACTTCTGCGTCTGGGAGGCGAAGTTGAACACGGGCATCGGTACTTCGCCGTGGCCGACTGCGACAAGGCGGCGGCCCTGGCCGTGTCGCTCGGCGCGAGGATGTATGTTCCTCCGACGAGCCTTGAGGGCGCCGGCCGCTTCGCCGTCCTCGCCGATCCCCAGGGCGCGGCCTTCGCCCTCTACCGCGAGTAGGATGCGGCGGACGTCTCGGCGGGGATCACGGCGAACGACCTCATGAAGAGCGTCTCCTGGTACACGAACGTCGTCGGTTTCACCATCGAAGAGCGCTGGATGAAGGACGGGGTCGTCGCCGGCGTGTCGCTCCGGGCCGGGAAGACGACGTTCATGCTGGGCCAGGACGACTGGAAGAAAGGCCGCGACCGCAAGAAGGGCGAGGGGTTCCGTCTCTACTGCACGACCACGCAGGACATCGACGCCCTCGCGAAGAAGATCGAGGCCCGCGGCGGCAAGTTGGACCAGCAGCCGACGGACCAGCCCTGGGGCATGCGCGACATCGCCCTCACCGATCCCGATGGCTTCAAGATCACGATCGCGAAGGAGACGAAGAAGCGGGCGAAGAAGCGTTAGCTCGGGCCCGCCGTCCCGCTCAGCTTGATGCCGTTCACCCGCTCGAGCATCTCGAGTGCCTGGGGCGGGACCTTCGGCAGCGGGGTCTCGCACCGGATCGGCGGAACGGACTGCAGGTAGGCGAAGATGGCGCGGAGATCGGCGTCGGGCAGGTTCCGGATTCCGTCCCACGGCATGGGCGGCACGATCGTGCGGCCGTCCGTGTGGCGGCCCTTGCGGAAGACCGCGAGGAACTGCTCTTCGGTCCAACCGCCCGATCCGGTGTCGATGTCCGGTGTCAGGTTCTTCGAATAGGTCACGCCGAAGGGCAGCCGGAAGCTCGTGAACGTCGGCCCGACGAGGAGATTGTCCTCCGGGCCGAGCTTGCCCTGCGGGTCGGGCGCGCCCTCGGGGTGTCCCGAGAGCATCCGCGTCCAGTCGGGCGCGGGAGCTCCCAGAACCGGGTCGTAGACCCAGGGCGTGTGACAGTTGTTGCAGTCGCCGGCCATCACGAGGAGCCGTCCCTTCGTGACCATGTCGGCGGGATAGGTCCGCTTCGGCGCCCTGCCGCGCACGACGGGCTTGAGATCGAGCGCGGGGGGCGGGGGAGGCCCGCCCTGCGGCGCCAGGAGCTTCACGTTCGGATCCTTCTGCAGGGCGATGATCTTGTCGTTCATCGCGATGACGGCGTCCGCGACGGGGGGCGGGATCTTCTCGGTGGGCGGCAGGTTGCGGAGCGGCGGGATGGAACGCAGGTAGGCGAAGATCGCCTTCAGGTCCTGATCCGATCGGTACCGGATCCAGCTCCAGGGCATCGGCGGATACACGGGCCTGCCGTCGCCGCCGAGGTGTCGTCCTTTTCGGAAGATGTCGATGAACATCTTCTCCGTCCACGATCCGGTTCCCGTGTCGATGTCCGGCGTCAGGTTCAGTGAGTACGTGGTGCCGAAGGGGAGCCTGAAGCTCGTGAACGTGGGGCCGATGAGCGCGATGTCGGTGGGGCCGACCTCGCCCCCCGGGTCGGGCGCGCCTTCCGGGTGACCCGAGAGCATCCGCGTCGCGTCGGGCGCGGGCACTCCCAGCTTCGGATCGAGGCGCCACGGCGTGTGGCAGGTGTTGCAGCCTCCGGAAAGGACGAGAAGCTTCCCGCGGGCGATGAGCTTCTTCGTGTAGGGATTCGGCGGCGCCTGGCCCGGGCGGACGGGCTTGAGCGTCACGCTCGATGGCGGCGCCTGCGGCTGGGCGTGCAGCACGCCGGCCGGGCCGAGGCCCAGCGCGAGGAGGACGCACGGCGCGAAGGCGGAGCGCAAGCCACCCAGCGAACGGGACGGTTCAGTCATTTGATTGTTCCTCTTGGACTGAGATGCTATCGCGATTTGCGGCGTCAAGGGTCCCGAGCGCGTAAGCTTCGGAGGCATGCGTCGCTTCACGACTTCGCTCTCTTTCGCGGCGCTGCTTCTCGCGGCGCTCGGCATCGCCGCCGACGCGAAGAAGCCGGCGGCCTTCGCCGACATCGCCGCAAAGAAGCCGGACGTCACGATCGTCGTGACGGACTCCGGCCTCGGCGGCCTCTCCGTCGCGGCGGATCTCGCCGCGCGGTTGCCCGCGAGCGGGATCGTTCAATCGGCGCGGATCGTCTTCGTGAATGCGGAGCCTGACGTCGCGTTCGGCTACAACGACATGAAATTCGAGGCCGACAGGGTGCGGGTCTTCGACGGCGCCCTCGCGGCCATGGAAGCGCGTTACAAGCCGGACCTCATCCTGATCGCCTGCAACACGCTTTCGGTCGTCTATCCCGGGACGGCGCATGCGAAGCGCGGGGGCACGGAGACGATCGAGATCGTGGGCCTCGGCGCCGGCCTCATCCGGAAAGAGCTCGCCGCGAAGCCGGACGCGACGGCCCTCGTCTTCGCGACGAAGACGACGATCGAGTCCGGGGCCCACAAGAGGCTCCTCATCGAGAAGGGCGTCCCGGCCGGCCAGGTCGTCGGCGAGGCCTGCCCCCGCCTCGCGGGCGCGATCGAACGCGGCGCGGCGAGCGACGAGACGGTCGCCTACGTGAAGAAGTTCGTCGCCGAGGGGCTCGAGAAGAGGCCCGACAAGACCGGCCCGATCGTCGTGAGCCTGAACTGCACGCACTTCCCCTATGTGAAGCGGCTCTGGGAGCAGGCATTCGCGGCGGCCGGATATCCCGACGTGAAGGTGCTCGACCCGAACCCGCTCATGACGGACCTCGTTATCCGCGAGGGCGGCGCGAAGCGCTACCCGAAAACGGTTGTGTCGGTCGAGGTCGTCTCGAAGGTGCCGATCGACGAGGCCACCCGCGCGAACCTCGGCGGGCTGCTCCAAGCGGTCTCGCCTCTCACCTCGGACGCGCTCGGGCGCTACCGACTCGAACCCGCTCTTTTCCCGGCGAAAATTGATCCGTCCAACGCCGTCCCGCGGTAAGCAAAGAAATGCCGTCGTGGAGGCGTAGGCTGTGACGGGATGACGAAACCGGAGAGAATATCTTGAAACGCGCCCGGGACTCGCGAGTCGTGGACGCCCCGCACGCCGATGACGGACTCGGCTGGAATGCTCCGGCGCTCCTCGGGGAGATCCTGAGCCTCGAGACGCTCGAAGAGCGCGCGACGGCCCTCGCCGCGCACCTCACGCTTGCGCGCGAATCGAGCCGGAGCAGCCGCGCCCATCTCGACCGCCTCGAGAGGAACATGGAACGACTGCGGAGCGCGTACCTCGCGCTGGCCGACGACGTGCACCGGGGCGAGCCGCTCGCTCCGGCCGCGGAGTGGCTGCTCGACAACTTCCACCTGCTCGAATCCGAGTCCCGCGCCGTTCGCCACGACCTGCCCCCGCGCTACTACCGCAAGCTCCCGAAGCTGGCATCCCGCGAGCACGCCGGCACGGCGCGGCTGTATGCGATGGCGGTCGAGCTCATCCGCTCGGGGGACGGACGGCTCGATCTCGAACGCCTGACGCGCTTCCTGAAGGCGTACCAGACCGTGGCGCCGCTCACGATCGGCGAGCTGTGGGCCTGGCCCAGCATTCTTAAGCTGGCGCTGCTCGATAACCTCCGCCGACTCTCGGACGGCCTTCTCGCGCGGCGACAAGGGCGCCGCGCCGCGGACGAGATCCGGGCCCGGCTCGAGCGCGGCGACAGCGCCGTGCCGCTTCCCAGGGTCCTGGATCCCGCCTTCGTGGCGCAGCTCCTGTTTCACATGCGCGAGTTCGATCCGCGCCTTTCCGTGCAGCGCGCCGAGTTGACGAGGAGGCTCACGGAGGAGGGGACGACGGCGGAGGACGCCGTGCGCGCGGAGCATCAGCGGCTCGCGACCGAACAGGCTTCGACGGCGAACTCCATCACGAGCCTGCGCCTCGTGTCGGCGATGGACTGGAGCAACTACGTCGAAAGCGTGAGCCTCATCGAGCAGATCCTGCGGCGTGACCCCGCGGGCGTTTACGGGCGCATGGATTTCGACAGCCGGGACGTGTACCGCCACGCGGTCGAGGAGCTGGCCGATCCCACGGGCGAGGCGCAGGTCCGCGTAGCGCTCCGCGCGGTCGCGAGCGCCCGGCGGCCCACGGACAGCCCGGGGTCGAAGGAACGGGCGAAGCACGTGGGGTATCACCTCATCGGCGGGGGACGGCCCGACCTCGAGACGGACGTGGCTTTCCGCCCGCCGTTTCTCGACCGCATCGGGAGGGCGCTTTACGCGCGCGCGGACGCCGTGTACCTCTCGTCGATCGCCGGGCTCACGTTTCTCGGCGTCCTCGTCGCGGTGGCGCCTCTCTGGGCGGGTGGTGCTTCCGTGCGGGCCCTGCTCGCCGCGTCCCTTCTCGTCCTCCTGCCCGCGAGCGAGATCGCCATTGCCCTGATTCAACGCATCGCGACCGGGCTCGTTCCCCCGCGCCGCCTCCCGCGGCTGGACCTCGCGGGCGGCGTGCCCGAGGGTGCGCGGACGATGGTCGTCGTTCCGACGCTGTTTTCGAGCGTGGAGGGAGTGCGTGAGCTCATCGAGCACCTCGAGGTGCAGGCCCTTGGGAACCTGGACGCGAACGTCCACTTCGCTCTCCTCGGCGACTTTGTCGACGCCCAGACCGAGACTCTTCCGGACGACGCCGAAATCCTCGCGGCGGCGCGCGCCGGGATCGAGGAGCTGAACGCCCGCCACGCGGCAGGGAGGAACGACCGCTTCTTTCTCTTCCATCGGCCCCGCACGTGGAACGCGAAAGAGGGCCTCTTCATGGGTTGGGAACGCAAGCGCGGGAAGATCGAGGAATTCAACCGCCTCCTCCGCGGAGCCACGGGAACGCGCTACACGCAGGTCGTCGGCGACGTGGCGATTCTCCCGTCCGTCCGCTACGTCCTGACGCTCGATTCCGACACCCGGCTCCCGCGCGGAACGGCGCGGGCCCTGATCGGAGTCCTCGCGCACCCCCTCCACCAGGCGCACGTGGACCCGAAGCTCCGGCGCGTCACCGAGGGGTACGGAATCCTCCAGCCGCGCGTCTCGATCACGCAGTCCGGCGCTGCGGATTCGCTGTTCGCCCGTGTCTACTCGGGTCACACGGGGGTGGATCCCTATTCACGGGCCGTTTCCGACACCTACCAGGACCTCTTCGGAGAGGGCATCTTCACCGGGAAAGGCCTCTACGACGTGGACGCGTTCGTCGCGTCGCTCGAGGGCCGCGTTCCTGAGAACGCGCTTCTCTCGCACGACCTCTTCGAGGGCCTCTACGCCCGCACGGCGCTCGTCTCGGACATCGAGGTGGTCGACGACTACCCCGCGAACGTCCTGGCGCACGCGCGGCGGCAGCACCGCTGGGTACGGGGCGACTGGCAGATTCTCCTGTGGCTCTTCACGCTCGTCCCGGCACGGCACGGCATCGTGCGAAACCGGCTTCCTCTGATCAGCCGCTGGAAGATCCTCGACAACCTGAGGCGCAGCCTCGTGTCGCCGGCTCTCCTCGCGCTCTTCTGCGCCGCCTGGACCGTCCTTCCCGGCGCGCCGCTTCTCTACACGCTCTTCGGTCTCACCGTGCTCGCCCTTCCTCTCGTCTTCGCGCTGATGGGAGGCTCGCTCGTCGCGCGCGGGCGCGGACCCGTGCGCGTTTACGTGCGAGGCGCGCTGACGGACCTCGCCACGGCCGCCGCGCAGGCGTTCCTGGCGCTCGTGCTCCTCGCCCAGCAGGCGTGGGACACGGTGCATGCGATCAGCCTGACGCTCGTCCGGCTGCTCGTCACCCAAAGGCGCCTCCTCGAATGGGAGACCGCCGCCGCCCAGGCGGCGCGCGCGGCGGGGCTTCTCAGGGCCGGCGCGCGCTCGTTCGTGGCGGAGATGATCGCGAGCCCTCTCATCGCCCTCGCGGTCGTCGTGATGACTCTTTCGATGCGTCCCCGCGCCCTCTGGCTTGCGATTCCGCTCGCGGCCGCGTGGATGGCGGCACCTTTCGTGGCCTACTGGCTGAGCCGGCCGCTCGAGGCGACGAAACCCAGACTCTCCGAAGGCGACCGGGCCTATCTCGTCGACGTCGCGCGCACGACGTGGGCCTTCTTCGAGCAGCTCGACCGCGACGGGGATCACGGTCTCCCGCCGGACAACTACCAGGAGAACCCGGGCCCCACGGTGGCCCACCGGACGTCCCCGACGAACATCGGCATGGCCCTCCTGTCCACGCTCGCGGCACAGGATCTCGGCCTCCTGAAGGCGGAGGAGATGCTGGCGAGGCTCGAGCGGACGATCGCGACCGTGGAAGGACTCGAACACCACGAGGGTCACCTCCTGAACTGGTACGACACGCGGACGCTCGCTCCTCTCGCCCCGCGGTACGTGTCGACGGTCGACAGCGGCAACCTCGCTTGCGCGCTCGTGGCGCTCGCGCAGGGACTTCTGACGCTGGCGCGCTCGCGAAGCGATCTGGAACCGAGGCTCGTCCCGCTCGCCGCCCGCGCGTCGGCGCTGGCGGACGGGATGCGCTTCGCCTTCCTCTATCGGGCGGACCGGCAGCTCTTCGCGATCGGCTACCGCCTGGCCGACGCGAACGGTCCGGGCCGGCTGGACGCCTCTTCCTACGATCTTCTCGCCTCGGAGGCACGGCTCGCGAGCTTCTTCGCGATCGCCAAGGGGGACGTGCCGCAGAGCCACTGGTTCCACCTGAGCCGGCTCGTCGTGAGCGTGGAGGGAGTCCCGACTCTCGTGTCGTGGAGCGCCTCGATGTTCGAGTACCTCAAGCCCCTCCTCCTGACGCGCAGCTATCCCGGGACTCTGCTCCACGAGTCCTGCCGCATGGTCGTGAAGCGCCAGCGGTCTTATGCGAAGTCGCGCGGCGTGGCGTGGGGGATCTCCGAGTCGGCCTATGCGCTCGTCGACCGCCAGGGGACATACCAGTACAAGGCCTTCGGCGTTCCGGGCCTCGGGCTCAAGAGGGGCCTTGGCGACGAGCTCGTCATCGCCCCGTATGCGACGGCTCTCGCGGCGCTCGTGGATCCA
Source organism: Acidobacteriota bacterium (assembly GCA_030278895.1). Taxonomy (GTDB): domain Bacteria; phylum Acidobacteriota; class Thermoanaerobaculia; order UBA5066; family UBA5066; genus Fen-183. Next base: position 11,627 of record JARXKK010000010.1, on the reverse strand, counting down.
TCCGCGGCTGTCGCCAACCTCAGGCGGCTCGCGGACGAGGGCGCGCGCGGGGCCTGGGGCTTCTACGAAGCCGTCGATCACACCGATCGCCGCCTCTCCCCGGACGAACGCGAGGTCGAGCCCGCCGGCCACCTGGTCAAGGCGCATTTCGCGCATCACCAGGGCATGATGCTCGTGGCCATCGCGAACGTCCTCCTGGAAGACGTGATGGTCGAGCGCTTTCATGGAGACCCCCGAGTGAAGGCCACCGAGCTGCTGCTCCAGGAGCGGGTGCCGAGACAGGCCCCGATCATCGACCCACGCCCCGCGGAGGAATCCCACGCCGCGGCTCCCGTCGTGGCCGTGGCGCCGCGCCGCCTCCGGTCGCCGCATTCGCCCTATCCGCGCGCGCACATCCTCGGAAACGGCGCCTACGTCTCGATCATGACGAACGCGGGCGGGGGAGCGAGCCTTTACAAAGACCGCGCCGTCACGCGGTGGCGGGAAGACCCGACGGCGGATCCGGGCAGCCAATTCCTCTACCTGAGAGACGTCCACTCGGGGGACGTCTGGTCGGCGACGTATCAGCCGACCTGCCGCGACGCGGACGAATACGTCGTCGACTTCCTGTCCGAAAGGTCGGTCTTCAGGCGCCGGGACCACGGGATCGAGACGCGGCTCGAGGTCGGAGTGTCGCCGGAAGACGACGTGGAGGTCCGCCGGATCACGCTCCAGAACCGGAGCGAGAGGCCGCGCGAGATCGAGGTCACGAGCTACACGGAGATCTCCCTCGGGACGATCGCGGAAGACCTGGCGCATCCCGCGTTCGGCAAGCTCTTCGTCGAGACGACCTGGGCGGGGGAGAGCACGGCGCTCCTCGCGCACCGGCGCCCGCGGGCGACGGGCGACCCGAGTCTGTGGGCGCTTCACGTCCTGAGCCTCGACCGCCGCATCCAGGCGCCGATCGAGTGGGAAACGGACCGGGCTCGCTTCCTCGGCCGCGGGCGGGGGACGGACGATCCCCAGGCGCTCGACGGACGCGCTCTGTCGGGCACGACGGGCGCCGTCCTCGATCCGATCCTGAGCCTGAGAACGCGCGTGCGCCTCGCCCCGGGCGGTGCCGTGCGCCTCTGCTTCGCGACGGGGGTCGCCGCGGACGAGGCCCGCGCGCGGACACTCGCGCAGAAGTATCACGACACGGGCGCCGCGGCGCGCGCGTTTCATCTCGCGCACACGCACGCGCAAGTCGCGCGCGGACACCTCGGGATTCAGGCGGACGAGGCCCAGCTCTTCGACCGCCTCGGGTCACGTGTCTTCTTCTGCGACGCCTCCCTGCGCGAATCGGGGGAGATCCTCGTGAAGAACACGCTCGGACAGGGGGGCCTCTACGGCCACGGGATCTCGGGCGACCTCCCGATCGTCCTCGTCCGCGTCGTCGAGTCCGACGACCTGCCCCTCGTCCAGCAGGTCCTGAAAGCGCAGGAGTACTGGCGTCTCGTCGGACTGAAGGCCGACCTCGTCGTCCTGAACGAGCACCCCGTGAGCTACCTCGACGAAATGCAGGAACAGCTCACGGCGCTCGTCGAAGGGGGATCGTGGTCGACCTGGAAGGACCGTCCCGGCGGAGTCTTCCTGCTCCGCGGCGACGGGATGCCCGAGGCGGAGCGCATCCTCCTCCTGACGGTCGCGCGCGCCGTTCTCTCGGGAGAGCGGGGCGAGCTCGCGGGCCAGCTCGATCGAACCGGCCCCGAGCCGCCGGTTCCTCTGGGAGAGCCTCTCGTCGACGAGGGCGAGCCAAACGACGCGGAGCCGCCCGGTCCTCCGCTCGTCCTGCCCAACGGGGTCGGGGGCTTCTCGCCGGACGGCCGGGAGTACGTGGTCGTGCTCACGGGCAACGCCGAGACGCCGCTTCCGTGGTCGAACGTCATCGCGAATGCCCGCTTCGGCACGATCGTCACGGCGTCGGGCGCGTCCACGACGTGGTCGGAGAACAGCCGTGAAAACCGGCTCACGCCCTTCGCGAGCGACCCCGTATCGGATCCCACGGCGGAGGCGATCTTCATCCGCGACGAGGAGACGGGCCGCATCTGGGGCGCGACACCGGCCCCCCTGAAGCGCACGCCGCGGTCCCCGCGCTGGATCGTGCGGCACGCGGCCGGCGTGACGCGCTTCCAGCGCGCGGCGGACGGCATCGAACAGGAGCTCGCCGTCTTCGTGGCGAAAGACGATCCCGTGAAACTCTCGGTCGTCACCCTCACGAATCGCGGGCCGAAGCCGCGTCGCCTGACGCTCCTCAGCTACGCGGAGTGGAGTCTCGGCCCGCCCCGGACGGGAGAGTCGCGGTTCGTCGTGACCGAGCGCGACGAGGAGACCGGCGCGCTCCTGGCGCGAAACCCTTACAACGCGGACTTCGCGGGCCGCGTCGCCTTCGCGGCGTCGAGCGAACCGGTCGTCTCGGCGACCGGCGACCGTCTGGAGGTGCTCGGCCGCAACGGATCTCTCAGGCGCGCGGGCGCTCTTTCCCGGCTGCCGCTCGGCGGGCGTTTCGGGGCGGGCCTCGATCCCTGCGCCGCGATGCACGTCTCGATCGCGCTTCAGCCCGGGGAGACGCGGCAGGTCGTCTTCGTGCTGGGGCAGGCGCCGGATCTCGCGGCGGCGCGTGGGCTCGCGCGGCGGCACGCGAATCACGAATCGGCGGCGCGCGAACTTGCGCTGGTGGAGGAATTCTGGGACGAGACGCTCGGGACGATCGGCATCAAGACGCCGGACGATTCCTTCGACCTCATGATGAATCGCTGGCTTCTCTATCAGAACGTCTCGGGCCGTGTCTTCGCACGGAGCGGCTATTACCAGTCCAGCGGGGCCTACGGGTTCCGCGATCAGCTCCAGGATGTTCTCGCGCTCACGTGGTCGCACCCGGAACTGTCCCGCGAGCACATTCTCAGAGCGGCGGGCCGGCAGTTCGTCGAGGGCGACGTCCAGCACTGGTGGCATCCGCCCTCGGGCCGCGGGGTTCGGACGCGTTGCTCCGACGACCTCCTCTGGCTGCCCTGGGCCGTCGCTCGTTACGCGGCGGAGACGGGCGACTCCGGCATTTACGACGAGGTCGCGCCGTTCCTGACCGCCCCCGGGTTGGCACCCGAAGAGGCCGAGTCCTACGGGCAGCCTTCCGTGTCCTCCGAAACGGGGTCGCTCTTCGAGCACTGCGTGCGCGCGATCGAACGGGGCCTCACGCAGGGGCCGCACGGACTCCCGCTCATCGGTTCCTGCGACTGGAACGACGGCTACAACCGCGTCGGGAAGGAAGGGCGCGGCGAGAGCGTGTTCGTCGGATGGCTTCTGCACATGGTCCTCTCGGATTTCGCGCCGCTTGCCGAGGCCCGAGGAGACTCGACGCGGGCGGTCCGGTACCGGAAGGAGAGAGAGCGGCTCGCCGGGATGCTCGAGCTCGCCTGGGACGGTGACTGGTACAGGCGGGGGTACTTCGACGACGGGACGCCGCTCGGCTCCGCGCAGAACGATGAAGGCCGGATCGATTCCGTGGCCCAGACGTGGGCCGTCCTCTCGGGCGCGGCGCCGCGGGAGCGCGCGGAGCGCGCCATGGACTCCGTGCGCGCGCATCTCGTGCGCCGCGCGTCGCAAGTCATCCTGCTCCTCACTCCGCCGTTCGATCGCACGGCCCTCGACCCGGGTTACATCAAGGGCTACGTGCCGGGCGTCCGGGAAAACGGCGGCCAGTACACCCACGCCGCGGAATGGGTGGTCCTCGCCCTCGCGCGGCTCGGGTATGGCGCCGAGGCCGTCGAGGCGTTCCACATGCTCAACCCGATCAACCACACGCGCACGGTGGCCGAAATCAATCGCTACAAGACGGAACCCTACGTCCTTGCCGGCGACGTCTACGACCACCCCCAGCATCGCGGGCGCGGCGGCTGGACCTGGTACACGGGCGCGGCCGGCTGGATGTACCGCGTCGGGCTCGAGGGCATCCTCGGCCTGACGCGTCAGGGGAGCACGTTCTCGGTGAACCCGTGCGTGCCGGGCTCCTGGCCGGGCTTCTCGATCTCGTGGCGGTTCGGCTCCGCGCGGTACGAGATATCGGTCGAAAACCCCGAGGGCCGGAGCGGCGGGGTCGCCCGCGCGGAGTGCGACGGCGAGCGCGTCGATCCGGCCGCGATCCCACTCAGGGACGACGGGCGTGTGCACCGGGTGGTCGTCCGGCTGGGAGCGGACCGGGAGCACCCACCGCTGGCCCCCGGGTTCGAGCAGCACCGCCGTCGCACGCTGACCCGTTAGCGGCGGGCCCCGAGAGCTTCAGATCAACCGCGCGCACCGCCACGCGAGGTAGTGAACCAACAGCCAGAATCGCCTGAACGCAGGGTTGCGCGTCTCCCGCCGGTGGTAACGGAAGTAGATCTGCTGCGCGATGGCGGCGAGGCGGAAGAGGCCGTAGACCTCGTAGAAGGTCGTGTCGCGCGGCGCGAGGCCCGACTTCTCGAAGTAGGCGAGGGCGACCTCGCGGCGCGTGAGCATGCCCGGCAGGTGAGTCGGCTGGCGGCGCGTGGCGCGGGCCACGGCGTCGTCTCCGGCCTCGACCCAGTACGCGAGGCTGTTGCCGAGATCCATCAGGGGATCGCCGAGCGTGGCCATCTCCCAGTCGAGAACGCCGACGACGCGTGTCGGGTCACCGGGATCGAGAACGAGGTTGTCGAACCGAAAATCGTTGTGGATGACGCACATGGCGGCGTCCTCCGGCACGTGCGCCCGCAGCCAGGCGATGACATTCCGGAAGCGCGGCACGTTCCACGTCCGCGCTTCGCCGTAGCGAACGGTCCAGCCCTCGATCTGCCTTCGCGCGTATCCCGCGCCTTTGCCGAGGCTCTCGAGCCCCGCGGCCCGCGCGTCGACGCGATGCAGGTCCACGAGACGGTCGATGAACGAGAGGCATAGCGTCCGCGCCCGCGCGGGCGAGAGCGTAAGGCCCTCCGGCAACCGCACCCGCGGAATGAGCCCCGGGATGCGGCGCATCACGTAGAAGTCGCACCCGATCACCGCGGGGTCGTCGCAGAGCGCGATCATCTCGGGGACGAACGGATAGACCGGACGCAGCGCTTGCTGCACCCGGAACTCCCTCGCCATGTCGTGGGCCGACTTCGCCTTCGTGCCGGCGGGCGGCCTCCGGAGCACGAGGTCGAAGCCGGGGTATTCGAGCCGGTACGTCCAGTTCGAAGCGCCGCCGGAAAATTGCGTCACGCGGGGCGAACCGGACAGCCCGGCGACACGCGGCTTGAGCCACGCATCCACCGCGGCGGCGTCCAGCTCCTCGCCCGGGCGGGTCCCGGCGGGCGGCATCAGCGGGCGGTCATCCCGTAGCGGCGGAGGATGCGGCGCGCGACGACCTCGAGATGCACTTCGTCCGCGCCGTCGTAGATGCGCGCGGCCCTCTCGTGGGCGTACCACCAGGCGAGCGGCGTGTCGTCCGTCATCCCGAGGGCGCCGAGACCCTGGATCGCGCGATCGAGGACGCGCAGCATCGTCCGCGCGACGGTGAACTTGATCAGGGAGATCTCCTCGCGCGCCGCTTCGGCTCCCTCCTTCTCGATTTTCCAGGCCGCGTGCAGGACCATCAGACGCGCCGCGTGGATCTCGGCGCGGCTCTCGGCGATGCCCTGCTGCACGATCTGCTTCGTGCCGAGGAGGCGTCCGGGAGCGAGCTCGCGCGTCGACACGTGCCGGCAGAGAATGTCGAACGCGCGCTCCGAGACCCCGATCCAGCGCATGCAGTGGTGAATGCGCCCGGGGCCGAGCCGCTCCTGCGCGAGCGCGAAGCCCGCACCCTCGGTGCCGAGGAGGTTCCCGAGGGGCACGCGCGCATTCTGGTAGCTCACCTCTCCGTGGCTCGCCCAGTCGCCGCCGCGTTCGCCCATCACGGAGGCGTTGCCCAGCAGCGTGAAGCCCGGCGTGTCCGTGGGGACGAGGATCATGCTGGCGCGGCGGTAGGGGTCGGCCTCCGGATTCGTCACGGCCATGCAGATCGCGAACGCGGCTCCGTCCGCCGAGGAGGCGAACCACTTGTGGCCATTGAGGACCCATGCGTCGCCGTCCCGCCGGGCCGTCGTGCCCATCCAGACCGGGTTCGATCCCGCGAACTCGGGCTCGGTCATCGTGAAGCAGCTTCGGACCTGGCCGCGGATGAGCGGGAAAAGGAATTTCTCCTTCTGCTCCGGCGTGCCGTGCGCCATGAGGAGCTCCATGTTCCCCACGTCCGGCGCCTGGACATTAAAGAGGTAGTGGCCGATGGGGCTCTTGCCAAGCTCCTCGCTCATGTGGGCGAACTCGGTCAGCGTGAGGCCGGCGCCGCCGAACGCGTCGGGCACGTGCGCGGTCCAAAGCCCCGTCTCGCGCGCCCGTTCCCGCTTCTCCTTGAGGACGGGAAGGAGCGCCTGGAAGCCCTTCTGCCGGAGCACGGGCTCGAGAGGGTAGACCTCCTTCTCCATGAACGCCCGGACGATGCCGCGGATGGTCTTGACGTTGGGAGATTCGGTGAAGTCCATGTGGCCTCCAGGTTTCGGCTCAACGTCCGGGAGGACGCGGCGCCAGCGGGCCCAGCCCGCGCGGCGCGGAAAGCGCCCGCTCGAGGTTGGCACGGGCGTATGCGTAGCTCGGGTCGAGGCGCAGAGCCTCGCGGAAGTGCTCGATCGCGTCTGCCACCTGCCCGCGCCTCATCAGCGCGACGCCGAGGCCGTTCTGCGCGACCTGGCCTTCCGGCGACCCGAGGCGCAGCGCTTCCTCGTATGACGTGACGGCCTCGTCCAGCCGCCCGGCTTTCGTGCTCGCGGTTCCGAGGTTGATGAGCACGGTCGTGTCCTGCGGGGCGATGCGTAGCGCCGCCTGCAAATGGCTCACCGCCGCGTCGAGGCGGCCGCCCTGGTCCGCGATGCGCGCGAGGTTCAGGAGCGCCGGCACGTTGTCGGGCTTCAGAATCAGCGATTTCTCCAGGTGAGGGACGGCCTCGGTATCGCGCCCCTTCTCCATCAGCCAGTTTCCGTAGTTCGTTTCACACATGAAGCAGGAGGGCGTCCTTTCCAGCGTCTCCCGCCAGAGTGACTCCTCGTCATGGAAGCTCCGGCTCTCTGCGTTCGTCCGCCACGCGAGGGCGGCGAGGGCGGCCACGCTCAGGACCACGGCCGATCGACGCGGCGCGATTCCGAGCGGGGCGATCCAGGTCGCCGCTCCGCACGCGACGCACGCGGCGAAAACGGCGACGGCCTGATAAGCGAAGTGGTCCGCGACCCACGAATAGCGCATCGCGTACACGTTGAAGAACCCCATCGCGGGAACGAGGACGCCGAGGAAGAGCAGGAGCGAGGCGAGGGGCCCGCGCCCGATGCGGCGCCTGAGAAACCACGATGCCGCCACGAGCCCGAGGACGCATGCCGTCCCGAGCCATTGGCGGAGATCGCGCGGGTCGACGGTCCAACGTTCGTAGAAGAAGGCGAGTTTTGCGGGGAAAAAGAGCTTGCTTGCGTAGAACAGGGAGGTCTGACCGGCGAGGACGAAGCGCCCGGCCGCCCCGATTTCCCACTCTCGTCCCGCCGCCTGCACCATCGTCCGCTCGAGCCAGGCGGTTTCGAGGGCGAGAGCGGCGCCGACGGCGAAGAGAGGAAGAAGTGGCCGCACGTCGCGGGGCTCCACGCGCCCTTTCCGCCACCAGGCCAGGACGAGAAGCACGGCAGGGACGACGCAGGCCGTCGTCTTCGCGAAGAGAGCGAGGACGAGACAGGCGAGGGAGAGGGCATAGAAGACCGCGGGCCGCCGCCACCACGGCTCGGCCGTCCGCACGGCGCGCCTGTTCTTCTTCTTCGGTTCGAAAGCCCTCGCGCGCGCGCCCTGGAACGAATACCACGCGTGCATCGAAAGGAGCGAGAGGAGGAGGGAGAGCGTGTTCTTGCGCTCGGTGATCCAGGCGACGGACTCGACGTTCAGGGGGTGAAACGCGAAGAGAGCGGCGGCGAAAGGCGCTCCGGGCAAGCCGAGGCGGACGAGGAGCCACCACAGGAGGAGGGCCGATCCGGCGTGCAGGAGGACGTTGACGAGGTGATAGCCGAAGGGCCGCAGGGACCAGAGGCGCTTCTCGACCCAGAACGAGGAGAAGACCATCGGGTAGTACTGCTCGTTGGCCTTCGGCTCGGTCCAGATGAGACGCAGCCCTTCGAACCCGTCGAGAGTCCGGTTCTCCGTGAGGTAGGTGTCGTCGTTCCAGACGAAGCCGGACTTCAGCGCGGGGACGTAAGCCGCCACCACGGCGAGGACGAGCGCGATCCCTGCGCCGAGGAGAACCCTCTTCGTCACGCAGGGAGGATAAGGCCTCTAGGTGTGCCTCAAAGGGTGTCGAGGTGCATGTCGATCAGGCCGTTCTGGTGGAAGGCGCCGATCCGCGGCGCGAAGAGACCGACGAGGAAGAGCACGAGCGCGCCGCCCGCGATGGCCGACAGCACGAGAAGCGGCATGAAACGCGCCTCGCGGAGCTGATCGGCGTTGTTCACGCGCACGGTGGACTCCTTGACGACCAGGGGGCCCGCCGCCGTCATCAACGTGAGGCTCTTCTCGGCAATCGCCTTTTCGAGCGGGACGTCGCTGACGAGGACTTCGAGACGATCGGCCTGCGTCGAGAGCGGCAGCGCGAGATGGGTCGGCGTCCAGGTCGTGTCGAGCGGCTTGCTCTGGACCAGCCAGAAGCCGGCTAGCGCGAGGACGAGCACGAGACCTCCTCCGAGCAACGCGAACAGGCGGAAATGACCTTTTTTCATGCAAACCTCACCTTTCCGCGGTCTCCGAGGGCCGCTTGAATCGGAATCCCTTCAGATGGTTAGGGCCCGCGTCGGGATCCGGTCAAGGGGTGCATTTGCATCGGGTCTAAACTGCGCGCGAATGCGACCGGCTCCCGAGAATGCGCAGCGGATCTACCTCCGCAGCGGCCACGATGGCGATCCCCTCTCCTTTTCCGTCCGGTGGTTCGTCCCGGCGGGATTCGAGGCCGCGGGGAGGTCGGAAGTCGCGAGCACGGCGGCCGGCAAGGCCGAACTTGCGTCCTGTCTCGCGCTCCTCGGCGTGACGGCGCTCGCCGTCATGGTCGGCGACGTCATGGACGGGACGCCCGTGTTCGACTTCAAGCCCTGCACGCCGGCGGAAGCTGCCGAGCACGCCTGCCGGGAAGGACAGCGGTCGCGGGCGATCGCCTACTCTCAAACCGTGTACGTCGAGACGACGCCCGAGGAGCTCTACCGGCGCCTCCTCCTCTGGGAGAACGCGCGCCGCAGGTGGGGACGATGAGCGCGCCCTCCGTCCGCATCACGACGCACACGCACTTCTCCGCGGCCCACCGGCTGCACAACGACGCGCGTGACCCCGAGTGGAATCGGCGCGTGTTCGACAAATGCAACAACCCGCACGGCCACGGCCACACCTACGGGCTCGACGTCACGGTGGAGGGGCCCGTCGACGCGGTCATGGGCTGGGTGATGGACTTCGGCGTCGTGAAGCGCGTGGTCGCCGAGCGCATCGTCAGGGCTTGCGACCGCAAGAACCTGAACGTCGACGTGCCGTTCCTCGCGGGCGTGAACCCGACCGCCGAGAACATCGCGATCCGGATCTGGGACGTGCTCGCTCCCGCCCTCGCGCCGGGCCGGCTCGTCCGGATCGAGCTGCACGAGACCGAGCGCAACAAGGTCGTCTACACGGGGCCATCGTGATGGCCAGAGCCCTCATCTCGAACGACGACGGCGTCCACAGCCCCGGCATCGCCGCGCTCGAAAGGGCCGCGCAGGCCGCCGGTTTCGAGACCTACGTCGTCGCGCCCGACCGCGAACAGAGCGCCTCGGCCCATTCGCTCACGATGCACAGACCTCTCCGAGTCCTCAAGACCGGGGAAAGGACCTGGGTCGTCGACGGCACCCCGACGGACTCGGTGAACATCGCGCTCTGTTCGGTCCTGAAGGCGAACCCGCCGGATTTCGTGTTCTCCGGCATCAACGCGGGCCCGAATCTGGGCGATGACGTGACGTATTCGGGCACGGTCGCCTGCGCGTTCGAAGGGACGCTCCTCGGCGTCCCTTCGATCGCCTTCTCTCTCGACTACGCGCGCGACGCGGCGGGAGCGATCGACTATTCCGAGGCGGAAAAGGCCGCCGAGAGGATCCTGGCCTGGGCGAAGGACCATCCCCCCGCCGCCGACACGCTCTGGAACGTGAACATCCCCGCGGGAAAGCCGCGCGGTTTCCGGCCGACCCGGATGGGCCGGCGGCGGTACGGAGAGAACATCGTCGAGAAGATCGATCCGCGCGGACGCCCTTACTACTGGATCGGCGGAACCTTCGTCGACACGAAGGCCGAGGGGACGGATCTCCTCGCGGTGGCCGAGGGCTGGGTGTCGATCACGCCGCTCCACATGGACATGACCGACTATCGGGCGCTCGCCGATCTGGACGGCTTCGCGGAGAAGATCGCTCCGCCGGACGCGGGATGAAATCGCAAACGTGAAGCCGGCCGATCCCGAGGTCGCACGCGCCGCCCGTGCGGGCGCGGGAGAGCGGCGGGCGCTCGTGGCGCGCCTGAAGGCGGCCGGGTTGTGCCGCGACGGCCGTGTCGCCGAGGCGATGGCCGCCGTGCCGCGCCACCTCTTCGTGCCGTCCGTCCTTCTGGGCGAGGCCTACGGCGACCATGCCCTGCCGATCGGCTACGGCCAGACGATCACGCAGGCAGCGAACGTGGCCCGCGCGGCGGAGCTGGCGGCCCTGACGCCCGCCGCCCGCGTCCTGGAGGTCGGCACGGGCTCGGGCTATCAGGCAGCGGTCCTCGCGGGACTCGCGCGCTGGGTCTTTTCGCTCGAGCGCATCCCGGAGCTCGCGCAGGGAGCCCTGCGGCTTCTCAAAGCGCTCGGCATCTCGAACGTCTCGGTGAAAGTGTTCGACGGGTCCTACGGCTGGGGCGAGCACGCCCCGTACGACGCGATCCTCGTGGCGGCAGCCGCGCCCGAGGTGCCCGATCCGCTCGTCGCCCAGCTCGCGGTCGGGGGGCGCCTCGTGATCCCGGTCGGTTCGCCCGGCCGTCAGAAGCTCCTCGTCGTCCGCAAGCTCCCGAACGGCCGGACCCGGACGGAGGACGCCGGCCCCGTGGCTTACGTGCCTCTCGTGGGCCGCTTCGGCTTCGCTCCGAAGGAAAAAATCTCTCCGTGACGGACGCCGATGCGGCGCTCGACGGCTCGGGCGGATGGGATGGCGCGGCGCGCCGCTGGACGATCTCGGGCCGCGTGCAGGGCGTCGGCTATCGCGCGTTCGCCGCCCGCGTGGCCCGCGCGCTGAGGCTGCGGGGCGGCGCGCGAAACCTCGACGACGGCCGGGTGCAGGTGATGGCGTCCGGCGCCGTTCACGCCCTCGACCGCCTCGAAGCGGCCCTCGGCGAAGGGCCTCGCCTCTCTCGCATCACACGGGTCGACGCGGAGACGCTGGGCTCCAGTCCCTCGAACGAGGATCTGGCCGCCTGCGACGTGGAATTTTGAGCCCACCGTTTAAGATCGCAGTCCCGTGAACGAGCACAAGATCCTGATCGTCGACGACGACGAGGACATTCTCCTCATCGTGCAGACGCTG
>JARXKK010000009.1:43917-45061 GCA_030278895.1 Acidobacteriota bacterium | reverse complement strand
TCCCGAACCTCCCCAGCGACAGCACGAAGCGCTTGGCTTCGATGAGGGAGCCGGCCGGAAGGTCGAGGACGACGTCGCCGTTCTTCAGTTCCTCGAGCTTCTGCGCGGGGTGCCAGCGCACCTCGGTGATCCAGGGGGCGATCTCTTTCGCGACCCGGACCTTGAAGCGGAAGGGCTTGCCGCCGACGTAAAGGCCAATCCCCGAGTCGCCGAAGTGCCTGGCGGCGTCGAAGTCCTTCGGCGGGGTGAAGTGGAAGTTCGTGTTCTTCGCGTTTTGGACACGCGACAGGTAGAAGGTCTTGATGAGGCCGTCCTCGGGGTCCTTCGCGGCGAGGAACCAGTCCCAATTCATGTGGACGAGGACGAGCGGCTCGACGAGGCGGCGCGAGGAGTCGCCCGTGGGCTTCTTGTAGTCGATCTCGAGCTGCGTCTTTTCGCGGAGGGCATTGGCCGTTGCCGCCCAGACTTCCTTCGCAATGGCGCGCACCGGCTGCGGGTGCACCCAGAGCTTTTCGATCATCGACGAGGGCTGGATGCGCACCGATTCCGGCAGCAGGCGCGCGATGCGGTCGAACGTAGCCTTGAGGTCCTTGAGGACGGGCGTGCCTTCGTAGATCTGGAAGACCTTCATGGCGACGCCGATGGCGAAGAGGTCGGCGCCGGAGACGTCGAGGAACGGGAAGCGCCAGTCGGGGTCCTCGTAGCGGAAGGAGTGCTTCCTGCGGTCGAACACGACGGGGGCGTCGAAGTCGGCGCGGATCTGGTCGACGAAGCGCTGGACGGTCTTCGTGGAGGTATGCCAGCGCTCGGCAAGGCGCTCGCACGTGACGGGGCGGCCGCGGCGCACGAGGTCGTCGAAGTCGAGCAGCCTGCGAAAGTAGGGCCGGTCGTTGAAGGGCATGGGCGGGTCGAGAGCTAGCAATTCCCGCTCCACCGCGTTTGGCGCGGGATCCGGACGGGCTGTGTCCGTTAAGTGTCGGTAATGGTGCAAATGCATTAGTCGAAAACTGTCAGCAGGGGAGGGGCCTGGCCATGTGCAGGATGGGAAGAGGAAATGGACAGGGAATGTCCTGGGGGTAGGGAAACGTGATGGCCAGAACCCCTCCTGCAGCTATAGACGGGTTTGAGGCGCGGTTTTCAACCG
>JARXKK010000009.1:0-43817 GCA_030278895.1 Acidobacteriota bacterium | reverse complement strand
ATGGCCAGAACCCCTCCTGCAGCTATAGACGGGTTTGAGGCGCGGTTTTCAACCGAAGGCGTGCTGATTAAAGAAAGGCCGACCGCCGCGCCGCACCTCGCCGGGAGATAATCGAAGCCATGGATGCGTCCGATCTCATCCGATTCGCCCAGCGCGACTGGAGCGCGCTCGCGGAACTGAAGGCCGACTACTGGGTCTCGCTGAAGGCCCGGGAAGGCGCAGGCGAGGGCCTCCTGATTGCGGACGAGCTCAGGCGGCACGCGCTGCGGTGGCATCCGGACTGGCCGTCGGAGGAAGACCGACGCGAGGACCTCGAGACCCACATCCGGGTAAGCGCCGCCCTTCGGAGCGTGCGTTAGCGGACGTTCGGCTCGGCGGACCGGACTTCGACCTCGACCCATCTCGAGCGCTCCACCCGGACCGCGAATGTCCGTGCGCAGGCCCTAGATTTGCCGGCAAGGAGACCAGATGGATGAACGACGGAGAGTCCAGTAAGCCGACGACCGCGCACGACCCTGGTCATTCCCAGCGCGTGGCGGGATGCCTGCTCGGCGGCGCCGTGGGCGACGCGCTGGGCGCGCCGATCGAGTTCATGCGGCTGTCGGAGATCCGCGAGCGCTTCGGCCCGCAGGGGCTGAGGGAATACGCCAAGGCCTACGGGAGGCTCGGGGCGATCACCGACGACACGCAGATGACGCTCTTCACGGCCGAGGGCCTGCTGCGCGCGGTTTGCCAGGGGGAACTAAAGGGGCGCTGCGACCCTGCGTACGCCGTCTACTCGGCCTATCTCAGGTGGCTGAAGACGCAAGGGTACGACTCGGAGAGCGAGAGCTTCAGCTTCGCGACCGAGCCCCTCGAGCGCCCCGAGCATGAGGCCGTCGTGCCGAACGGCTGGCTGCAGCATGTGAACGAGCTGCATGCCCGGCGCGGGCCCGGAAATACGTGCCTCGGTTCGCTGAGGTCGCGGGTATCCGGGCGCCTGGGGCAGGAGCCGATCAATGACTCGAAGGGCTGCGGCGGCGTGATGCGCGCGGCACCAGCGGGAATCGTGGCGGAAAGCGTGGAGCACGCGTTTCAGCTGGGGTGCGAGACGTCGGTCATCACCCACGGGCATCCGACGGGCTGGCTGACGGGCGGCGCGCTGGCGGTGATCGTGCGCGTGCTGCTGGACGGGCGAAGCCTGCTGGGCGCCGTGAACGACGCGCTCTTCATGCTGGCGACGGACGCGCGCTCCGCGGAATGCCGCGAGGCGCTGGCCGCCGCGGTGTCGTTGGCCGGACGGGGACGCCCGACCGCCGAGAAGCTGACGACGCTGGGCGAGGGCTGGGTCGCCGAGGAGGCGCTCGCGATCGGCGTCTACGCGGCGCTCGCGGCCGGGACGTTTAGCGAAGGCGTGCTTCTCGCCGTGAACCACAGCGGCGACAGCGACAGCACGGGCTCGATCGCGGGAAACATCCTCGGCGCCGCGCTGGGGCAGGGCGCGATTCCCGCGCGCTGGCTGGAGCAGCTCGAGCTGAGGGACGTCATCGCGACGATCGCCGCGGACCTCGTGACGGGTTTCGAGGAGACCGACGCGTGGTGGAAGAGGTATCCGGGCTGCTGAAGAAGAAGCCCCGCGGCGGTTTCGCGACCGCGGCGCATTCGCAACGCCGACGCTATACTGCCCGCCCGTAAATCAGATCGAGCCGATTGTGTATCGAGGAGGCTTCTTGACCGACAGCGCGCAGCCGGTTTCTCTTCTGACTTCTCTTCCGAATTCTCTCCCGTCCCTCCCGCAGAAAGATGACGAGAAGCGGAGCAGGCACCGGGCCTACGAGCTGTCGATCGCGCGGACGCGCTACAACTACACGACGAGCTACCTGTACCCGGCGCCGCTCGCGGCCCAGGTGCCCGACTCCGAGAAGTTCACGCTTGCGTACAAGGCGAAGGTCGCGCCCGTCCTCCTCGAGATCGCCGAGAACCTCAAGACCGTGCTCCTCGCCCGTTTCGAAGCGCAGCTCAAGGCCGACCTTCCCGCGATGCCGATGCCGTGGATGGTCGAGCTGAGGGCCGCGATCGCCGAAGCGGAGAAGCAGTTCTCGGGCATCCACGCCGTGAACATCCCGGGTGACATCTCGGCCATCCACGCGATCCTCGCGGCGCTCAACGACGCACCGCCGGATCTGGCCGACACGTACAAGAGGCTCGCCGAGATTCCTCGCCTCGTGGAAGGGCTCGACAAGGCGCTCACGAAGTCGCTCGCGGACCTTACCGACGTCGGCGTGACGTCGTTCCTCAGGGACACGCTCTACGAGGTCCTCCGAACTCCGGAGAGGGGCGACGCGTACCTCCACGCGAAGGACATCGCCGAGTTCGGCACGCTGTACCAGGCGTTCGCCGGCCCGCCCGCCGTGATGAACTTCCGCGTCGAGCCGTGGATGCACCTCGCGCCCGGCCAGGAGGTGTGGGAGAGCGACTGGTACTTCGGCTGGATCCAGATCGCCGGCTTCAACACGTCGAACCTCGTGGGCGTCTTCCCGGCCGGGGCCGCGCCGGAGCTCGCGCTCGACCTCGGCACGCTGCTCTCGAAGATGCCCGTGACCGACGCGATGCTGCGGAGCGCCTCCGGAGACCCCTCGATCACGCTGCAGCGGGCGGCGGAGACGGGCGGGCTTTACGCCCTCGACCTCACGATGCTCGACGGCGTCCCGACGAGCAAGCTCCACGGAGACCAGCGCTACCTCGCGGCGCCGATCGCCCTCTTCTACTGGAATCCCAAGCCGGGGCCGGGCTTTCCGGAAGGCCGCGGGAGCCTGCAACCCGTGGCGATCCAGCTCGGCCAGAAGAACGATCCTGTTGCGTGCCCGATCTTCCTGCCGGGCGGCGACGCGGCGGCGTGGAAGCTCGCGAAGTTCTTCGTGCTGAACGGCCTCGCGGTGCAGCACGAAACGGTGGCGCACCTCGGCGCCTGCCATCTCACGATCGAGACGCTCGTCGTCGCCACGAATCGCCAACTCTCCTTCGAGCATCCGATCCTGGCGCTCCTGACGCCCCATTTCCGGTTCACGCTCGACATCAACGAGGGCGCCAAGCACAGCCTCATCATTCCCCACGGCGTGGTGGCCTCGGTGCTGTCCCCGAGCATCGCCGGGAGCCTCGGGATGGTCCGTGACGCGCGCCTCGCGTGGCGCTTCGACCAGAACCTGCCGCACAACCTGTTCAAGCTCCGGGGCCTCGACCGGGACCGGCTGCCGGAGTTCCCGTTCCGCGACGACACCGTGCTGCTGTGGGAGGCGATCCGCGCGTACGTGCGCGCGTATCTCGCGTGCTATTACGCGAGCAACGACGACGTCGCCGCCGACACGGAGCTGCAGGCGTGGGTGGAGGAGATCACGAGCCCGGCCGCCGCCGCGTTCCAGGGTCTTGGCGGCCTCGTGGCCTCCGGCGGGGCGGCGCGGATCGACAGCTTCGATTATCTCGTCGACATGGTGTCGCTCATCGTCTACACGGCCGGTCCGCAGCACGCGAACGTCAACTACGCGCAGTACCCGCTGATGTCGTACCTGCCGAGCGTCTCGGGGACGGCATACGCGGCGCCCCCTTCAGCCGCGAAGGCCGGCGGCGCTCCCGACCCGTACCTCGCCGTGCTCCCGCCCGTCGACGTCGCGCTCTACCAGCTGTCGTTCGGGTATCTCCTCTCCAGCATTCAGTACGACACGCTCGGCACGTACACGGCCAATCCCCGCCGCCCCTGGTTCGCCGACGCGAAGGCCGAGGCGACCGCCGTCGATTTCCGGCTGGCTCTCGCGACGATCGAGGCCGAGATCCGGACACGGAACAAGACCCGCCCGCTGCCGTACGAGAACCAGCTGCCTTCGTTGATCCCGAACAGCATCTCGATCTGACGGGCCGGCCGCGCGTCAGGCGGCGGCGAGGAGCGGGGCGTAACGCGTTTTCAGGTCGAGGACCTTCGCGTCGGCGCCCCACGCGCGGTATCTCTCCAGCGCCGCGAGAACGTGCGTGCGCGCCGCGCCGGATTGCCCGCGATCGACGAGCATCTCGGCCGCGAGCTCGTGCGCGAGCCCCGCGTCCTGGATGAACCCGTGGTCGTGCGCCGCCGCGATCGCCTCTTCGTACTTTCGGAGCGAGCGCCCGGAACGTCCCGTCGCGCGCAGCCACTCGGCGTCCACGAGGAGCGACCGGTGCTCGAAATTGTGCGGACAGGCCCGCTCCCACCTGCGGATGCGGCCGCGGGCTCGGAGCACGCGGACGAGACATGCGATCTTCGTCCACCCTCCGCGGCGCGCCTCGAGCAGCCACCCGAGGCACGCGAAGTAGTGCGCGATCGAGAAGTAGAACGTGGCCGGCAGGCCGAGCTCGGTCACCCTGAGCAGCTCGGCGCCGAACGCGCGGCCTCCGCTCTTCCGAAAGAAGCACTGGAGGCGCGCGTGATCGAGCAGGCGGAAGCCGTTCTGCGCGTTGCTGAGGTCCGCCGCGTCGTCCTTTACGCCGGCTCCGCCCGAGAGGCCCATGAGGGCGTCGATCGCCTCGATCGTCGGACGGTGCATGACCTCCGTACCGCGCTGGCCCGAGGCCTTGATCGTCTCGAGGGCGGCGAGGGCCGTCGCCCGCACCTCGGAGAGCGGCTCGCCCGTCTCGAGCCGCGCTTTCGCCCAGCCCATGTGGCAATAGCCGGCGAACTCGGCGTCCTCGACGCGCCGGCCGAGCGCGTAGCCCTCGCGGCACCATTCGGCCGAGCGTGCGATCGGCTCCCGCCAGTGCGACACGAACTGCCCCATGGCGTGGTGCAGCTTCGGGAGGAACGCGGCGCCGTCGGGCGCGCCCATGAGACGCGTGCCGAGGCGCGAGAAGCGCGCCGACGCGCCGTAGAGGCCCACGGCGTTGAGCGCGGTTCCGAACCACACGAAGAGGAGGGCGTGCGTGGGCCCGCGGCCGTGGCGCAGCATGAGCGTCAGGCAGTTGCCGATGAGGACGGGCCACAAGTACGGCCGCGAGACGTACGCGCACGCCGTCATCGACGACATGATGCGGATGAGGCGTAAGGCGCGCGGGTCCTCGACCTCAGGGAGCGTGGCAAGCGTCTCGTCCGTCATGTTCCGGACCCTCCACAGGACGCGGCCGAGGATCCGGGCGATGTCGAGGCGCGTCGGGTCCGGGGGCAGCCCGAGGCCGAGCCGCGCGCAGATCTCGAGGCCGGCCGCGATCGCCTTCGGGTACTCGTTCCGTGCCGCGTACGCGAGGATGCGGGCTTCCCATCCGGGCGACTCGTCGAGGGCGCCGCGCGCGTTCGCGACGATGCGATCCGCCGCACTCAGCGCCTCGTCGACGCGCCCCAGCGGGATCAGCGTCGCGGCGAGCGCGTGGTCGACGGCGAGCGCGAGGGCGTAGTCGCGCTCGTACGGGCGCTCGGGAAGGAGCACCCGCGCGCGCTCGAGGTAGGAGACGCCGGTCGAGAAGGCGCCCGTCGCATTCGTGGCCGCGGCGGCCCGAAGGTGAAGGCGCGCGACGCTCGTGCGCTCGGCTTCGTCGGCGAGCGCCCCGGAGCCGCCCTCGTCGAGGGCCTGGCCGAAGTGGGCGACGGCCTCGAAGAGCGTCTCCCACCGGCCGTCCGCCGCGAGCCCGCGGGCAAGGCTCCTCCCGAGGCGCAGGTGAAGCGCCGTCTGGGCGTCCGCGCGCAGGCCCACGTAGAGCGCCTCGCGCATGCGGTCGTGGGCGAGGTTGTAACGCTCCCTCTCTCCCGGGATCGCGACGACCATCTGCTTTTCACCGAGGATCTGGAGGGCTTCTCGCGCCGTCTGCGGCGCGAGCGCGCTGACGGCTTTGAGAACGTCGGAGTCCACCGGCCGTCCCGAGACGGCGAGGATGTCGAGGACGCTCCGCTCGTCGACGGAGACGCGCGCCGCCCGTTTCAGAAACGACGCCGCCGCGTCGATGCGCAGCCCCTCGGCGATCCGGGAGCCCGAGCGATCCTTCGCCTCGAACGCCCAGAGCCGGCCTTCCTCGAGCAGGTCGCGCAGGATCTCCTCCACGAAGAACGGCAGCCCTTCGCTCGAGTCCGTGACGCGCGCGGCGAGGCCCTCGGGCAGCTCCGCGAGGCCGAGCATGGAGCGGAGCAGGCCGGCGACATCCTCCTCGTGGAGCGCTTCGAGCTCCACGACACGCGGCGCCGGGCGCTCGGGCCCCGGCTGGATGAGGCGCGCGAGAGGCCGGCCCGTGACGTCGTCGACCCGGTAGCTGCCGAGAAGGCAGAACTTCGACCCCGTGCCGGTCCCCGAACGGATCGCGAGAAGCGACGAGGCGATGTCGACGGTGCCGCTGCGGGCCCACTGCAGGTCGTTCACGTATGCGACGTACGGCGTGACGCGGCCGAGCCCGACGAGGAACGCGGCGATGGCCTCGATGACGCGCCGGCGCTCGGCGTCCGCGTTCGGGAGCGGCGGCGTCGGCTCGACTCCCGCGTCGAGCCGGAGAGACGGCACGAGCTTCACCATCTCCGGGGCGTGCGCGTTGAGGAGGGACTGCGCGCCGACGGACGTCGCGAGGCGCGCGGCCTGCAGGACGAGGTTCGCCATCGGCCCGGATTCGGTCAGGTCGCGTTCGAAGCAATCGACTTCGAGAAAGGGGACGCCGCAGAGCTGAATGGTCTGCCGCACCTCGCGCATGAGACGCGACTTGCCCATGCCGCTCCTCCCGGTGACGAGGAGGCCGGCGTGCTTTTCTCCCTTCAGGCCCGCGTCGACGGAGCGCTGCACGTCCTCGAGCTCGCGCCTCCGGCCGACGAAGGCGCTCGAGAACAGGTAGTTCTCGCGGGTGTCCCGCGTCTCGAGCTCGTACGCGAGCCCTCCGGCGCGGTTGATCAGCTCGAGAAGCTCGCCGGCGCCCGCGGGGCGCCCGGAGGGGTCGACGGAGCAGAGCTGCTCGACGATCTCGCGCAGCCACGGCGGGACGCGCTCCGCGTGCGCGCCGGTGAGGCGCACGGGCTCGGTCCTCTTCTGCTCGAGCAGCACGTCGAGGCCCCGCGTGGCGCTGTAGGGTGTTTCGCCCGTCAGCAGCTTGTAGGCCATGATGCCGAGGCTGTAGAGATCGGACCGGTGGTCGCCTTCCCTCGCGCCCGCGATTTCGGGCGAGACGTAGTGGGGGGTGCCCATCACGAGCCCGCGGACGCCGCGCAGGCCCGCGAGGCCGAAGTCGACCACCTTCACCTGGCGAACGGCGCCGCGCGAGCCGACGATGATGTTGCCGGGCTTGAGGTCGAAGTGGACGACGCCGCGGCCGTGGAGATACGCGAGCGCCCGGATCACCGGCACGAGGAGGTCGAGGGCCTCCTCCCACCGCACGATTCTTCCCGCCGGCGGCCGCGCCGCGGTCGGCGGCGCGTCGGTCGCAGGCACCGGTGCGGAGCCGCTGTCGACCGTCTCCTCCTCGACGGCAAGCTCGGCGGCCAGGAGCCGGTCGAGCGGCACGCCGGGCAGGAGCTCCATCGTGAAAAAGAACGCGTCCTCGCCCGCCACCTGCTCGAAGTCGTAGACGCGGGCGACGTTCGGGTGCCGGAGGGACGCCATGGTTTTGAACTCGGCGCGAAACAGCTCGACCGTGTTCCGGAGCGGGTGTAGAAAAATCTTGAGCGCCGTCGGACGCCCCGGAAAGAGCTGATCGTCTACGCGGTAGACACCGCCCATTCCCCCGCGGGCGAGGAGACGATCGACCCGGTAACGCCCGTTGATGACGAGGCCCGGATGGATGAACGCGTCCGCCCTGGAAGAGTTGCCCGTTCCCGTGCCGCCGGGATGGCTCGGCGTGTCCAGCGTCGTATCGCCGTCGCCGGCGGACGTTCCGCTGATCGCGCTCGGGCGAGACGACATCGGAGACCTCCGCCCGATGGTACTCGAAGCGAGCAAGGAATAGGCTTCCCGCCCGTCATCGCCCTCGTCAGGGATTCCGGCCCGCTTCCTCGAGGAACACGTACTCGTGCTGCGCGTCGCGGACGACGAGGGCGCGCTTGCCGTCCCGGGCGGCGACGACGAAATCGAACCCGCCGACGCCGGGATCGATCGTGATGAAGGACGTCGAGCCGTCGTCGTTCTTCCGGGAGGCGACGGCGCTGTGCCATTCGCCGACGTCGAAGACGACCGACCCGCCCGCCATCTTCACGTCCACCGGGCCGAGCGCGGCGTTCACGTAGCGCGGCGCGAGCTTGCCGGCCTCGGCCGCGTCCGCCGGGAGGACGAGGCGCTCGCGATCCTTCGCGATGGCGGCCTTGCGCTGCGCGGAGCCGACGCGTTGCTGTTCCTCGGCCTCCGGCTTGCCGTCGAAGAGCAGCTCGAGAAGCCGGCGCCGGAAGGGCCACAGGAGGCCCTGGCCGGAATCGGAGTTCGTCAGGATGACGGCGCCGACGCCGTGGTCGGGCAGCCAGATCATGTCGCTCTTGTAGCCGAACATGGAGCCGCCGTGGTGCACGACCGGGATTCCCCACTTGCGGTCGACGGTGAGGCCCATGCCGTACATGACGTCCTCGCTCTCGAGGATCTGGGGGCTGCGACGCGCGAGAAGATTTTCCTCCGAGACGAGCCGCTTGCCGTTCGCGAGCATCCCCTTCGCGAGCTCCATCTGCACGTACTTGCTCAGGTCGTGCGCGCTGGTCCACACGCCGCCGGCGGGCCGCACCGGGACGATCGACTCGTTCGGGTCCATGCGCGCCCGGGCGGGGTTGCCGTCCACGTCTTCACTGTGCGGCTCCGCGACGTCGCCCTTGAGCGCCTCGGCGAAAGAGAACGTCGTGTGCTTCATCTCGAGCGGGAGGAAGACTTTCGCGCGCATCGCCTCGTCGTACGCGGCGCCCAGCTCCTTGCCCGGCGCGACGATCGAGCCTCCGATGAATCCGGCGGCCGCCGCCATGGGGTTGCTGTACTGGAAGACCTCGCCGAACTTGCTCGTCGGCTGCATGGTGCCGAGCGTCTTCAGCGCCGACGACGGTGTGGCCCGCGCGTACTCGAAGATCCACTCGAAGTCCTGCCGCGGCAGACCGGTGCACGCGCAGATGAGGTGCTTGACGAGGACCTGCTTCGTCGTCGCCGTGTCGCCGAGCCGGAACGCCGGGTAGACCTTCGTGACGGGCTCGTCCCAGCGGAGCTTCTTCTCGTCCACGAGCTCCGCGAGGAGGAGCGTCGTCAACGCCTTCGTGTTCGACGCCGCCATGAAGAGCGTCTTCGCGCCCACCGGGGCCGATTTCCCCAGCTCCTTGACGCCGAGCCCGCCCTCGTAGACGACCTTCCCGCCGTCGATGAGGGCAAGACCGACGCCGGGGACACCGTACTGCCTCATCCCGCTGGCGACGAACTCCTTCAGCTTCGCGATCATCTTCTTGTCGATCGGGTGCGCCTTCTTCCCCGCGAACGTCTCCTTCTGGTAGCCCTTCGGCCGCAGGCTGCCAAAGACGAGGGAGAACGGGCTGCCGCGCTTTTCGAACGTCGCGTCCGAGGCGTCGACGAGCGTCACGGTCCACGCCGCCCCTTTTCGGCGGGCGAACGCGAAGATCGTGGCCTTCTCGTTCGGCGAGGTCTCGTACTCGTAGGAGCGCCGCTCCTCCCAGCCGTCGCGCGGCGCCGCGGGCTGCGCGAGCTTGAGAGGCCGCTTGAAGCCGGGCCTGAAGGCGGCCCAGGCCGCGGCGACCGCGGTGTCGGCGTCCTTCGCGTGGGCGTCGACGATCGCGACCTGCGCATCGGTCTCGGGCGGCTCGAGAATGACCATCGAGTCCCTGGTCGTGATCGACCAGCCCGCCGGCACCGTGAACGTCGCGCCGCCGGACGTCGTCCGCGGCGAATCAGCGGCGACGCGCACGGGGAGCAGGGCGGAGGCGCTCTTCTCGGCCGGCAACTCGGGTTTGCGGCTCCACTCGTCCCACGAGCCGTCGTAGAGCCGCGCCTTGTAGCCGAGGCGCCTGGCCGCGAAGTACATGACGGTGGCCTGCTGGCCGATGTGGCAGTAGCTGACGACGGTGTCGCCGGGCTTGATGCCGGCCGCGTCCATCAACCTCGCAGTCTCGGCCTGGCTCTTCATGCTGTTGTCGTCGTTCACGAGGCTGTCGAATGGCAGGCTCTTCGCCCCGGGAATGTGGCCTGCGCGCGGCATCGCGCCCGCCTCGACGCCGTCGAAGAACTTCCTGTTGCGCGAGTCGACGATGGCGACGCCGGGCGCCGCGAGGCTCGCCTTGACGAAGTCGAGGTCGGCGACGAGCTCGGGATGCGGCTTCGCCGTGATCTTCCCCGGCTTCCTCTGGATTGACGAGGCCGAATCGGCCGACGACGCGACGACGGTGCCGCCCGCGGCCTTCCACGCCGGCATGCCGCCGTCGAGGATCGACGTCTTGTCGCCGAGGCCCGCCGCGTCGAGGCAGAAGTAGACGCGCGTGGTGGGCGAGACCCAGTCCTTCGCGAAATAGACGACGACGCGCGAGTCATCGCCGATGCCGTAGCCCTCGAGCTTCGTGTGCAGCTGATCCGGCGGCAGGAGCTGGAGGGCGAGGGCGCCCTCGGACCTCGGAATCGCCAGGTCCTGGGGGTTCACGGGGATGGCGCCGGGGATGTGCTCCTTCTCGAAGTCCGCCGGAACGCCCACGTGCAGGAGAACGAGGTTCCTTTCGCCGCGGTGCTCGGCCAGCCACTCGGGCGTTACGAGCATGTCGCCCGCGCACGCGGGCGACGCGGAAGCGATCGACGCGGCGAGAACGAGGCTGGCGAGAACGTTCTTCATAGGGCCTCCGGGAGCGCTCTATTCTGCCAGCCCGGCGGCGAAACAGAAGCTTCCCCATCTCCGGAAAACACCCGAGACGTCTCAGGCATTAATTCCTCGAAAGACCGGGGTCGTCCCGATTGGCGAACGCTTGCCGCGGGCCCACATTGTCACCGTGAGCAGCAAGGAGAACGCCATGAGAAACACCACGAAGAACACGAACGAAACCCCGAACGGAAAGACGGTCGCCGGCGGCTTCTACCTGAATCGCAAGACCTGGGATCTCGTGACCGTGAACGGCAAGAAGGGCAACCTCCCCACGAACGACCTCTACGTGAAGATCCCCGCGCTCGCGATGCTGGCAGCCGCCCCCGTGCTCGGCGCCACCCTGGTGATCTTCCTTCCCTTCGTCGGCATCGCGCTCTTCGCGGCGGCCGGCCTCCGGAAGGTCATGGGCCTCGAGAAGGCCGTCAAGACCGCAAAGACCCACGAAGCGCACTGAGCACTCTCGAGACACAGAAGAAAGAAAGAGCAAGGAGATCATCATGAAAAGGCTCGAAGGCGGCAGCAAGGTCAAGGGCGGGTTCTATTTCAATCAGCAGAGCTGGGACCTCGTGACGGTGAGCGGGAAGCATGGCGTCCTGCCGGGCACGGCGAGGGACCTCCATCTGAAGATCCCGGTCCTCGTGATGCTGCTCGGGGCGCCCGTCGTCGGCGCGACCCTCGTGATGTTCCTCCCCTTCGCCGGCATCGCGCTATTCATCCACGCGGGATACCGAAAGCTCGTTCCCGCGCCGGTGCATGCCCCGGAGCCCGCGCCAGCCAAGCATTGAGTCGCAGCCGCGCGGCGTTCTAAAACGCCGCGCGAAGCGTGAGAAGGCCTTCGTCCGGGTGCAGGACGCCCTTCTTCGACGTGGCCTCGTTGCGCGAGTATTCGACGGTGACGTCGAGGCCGCGCACGATGCCGAGGCGGAACCCGAAGTCGTACTTGCGCCAGTCCCAGCCGACGGACGGCGCGACGAACCCAGGCGGCGCGTCGAACAGGTTGTCGATGTACGAGGCGCGCACCGCGGGCTCGATCCAGTTGACGACGGACTGGTCGCCCGAGGCGAAGAGACCCGGCAGCGGGATGCGCCACGAGAGCTCGGCCTCGTAACCCTCACGCTTCAGGCCCGCGATCGACTGCTTGATGCCCTGCGCGAAGAGATGCACGGGCCCGAAGCGCGCCTCGAGGTTGATCCCGCCCTCGTACTTCTCGGTGCCGCTGACAGGCAGCGCGACGACGAAGCCCTGCAGGAGCCGTAGGTCGCCGGAATAGAACGTTCCTTCGAGCGACACGCGGTCGGCCATGTCGCGCCGGAAGTACCAGCCGAGAAGGTCGATGCCGCTCCGGTTGTTCTCGCCCCAGTTGAAGCGCAGGCCGACGCCGCCGCCGACCTGGAACTTCCCCGAGAGCCCCACGTCAGTCGCCATCGTGTCGTAGAGGATCGGAAAACCCGAGCCGTAGACGACGGGCACGGTGGAGCCGACGGTGCGCTCGGGCGTGCCGTTGTCGCCCGCGAGGGCGTTCACGTCGCGAAAGTACAGAGGCGTGCCGCCCGTGGCGCTCGCGCGCCAGTAGACGTGCGGCCCGAACGAGCCGCCCGCCTCCGCGCCCGTCTCCTCGAAACGGCCCACGGCCGTGCCCCAGAGGCCGTAGCTCTCGAGCTTCCTGAGGATCTGCTTCGAGAAGCGCGGGGCCTTGCCGAGCTCGAGGTAGACCGTCGTGCCCGGCATCTCCTTCAGCGATTCCCACTTCTTCCCGAAGCGCACGAACGCCTCGCGCACGAAGACGCGCTGGTCGGTCGAGGTGGGATTGCGGTTGTAAAGATCGAGGACGTTCACGACGGCGCGCGCGAGGATGTCGGGCGTGAGGTCGCCCTCGGCCGTCAGGATGACGTTCGAGATCTCAGCCGAGGTGTGCGCCGACGGGGTCTGCATGACGACGGCGAACGGCGCGCCCGTGTTCGCCACAGGGAACTCGAGAGAGTTCGCGTTGCGCAGGTTCAGCTTCATCTCGACCTTCAGGCGGAAGCGGCCCGAATCGGTGGCCAGGGCGTCCACGCCGAGAAGGGAGTCCTGCGCGGAGGCCGCCGGCGCCAGGGGCGCCGCGGACCCCGCGCAAAGGACCATCGCGATGAAGGTGCGTCGCATGATTCCTCCCGACAGTTGAGAACGATTCTACTTCGGGGCTCTACTTCGGGGGTTCGAGCTGCTTCTTCAGCGCGGCGATCTGGCGCTCGGAAACCTGCTCCTTCGGAAGCGCCTCGGCCCAGGCCAGTGCCTCCTCGCGGACCTTTCTCGCCGCCGCGGCGTCCCCCTTCTTGTCGTGGATGTCGGCCCGCACGTTCAGGATGACGAGCTTCCGCGGGCCGTAGGCGCGCGCGAGGGCGCGGTCGGACGCCGCGAGGGCCTCGTCGTACTTCTTCATGCCGCGGTACGCGAGCGCGAGGCGCGCGGGCGGGTTGTAGTCGTCGGGGAAATCGCGTTCGGAGGCCTCGAGCATCGGAATTCCGCGCTCGGGCTGGCCCAGCGCGAGGTAGGCCGTGATGCGGTGCGCGTCGAACGCGGCGCGGGCTTCGGGGGTCTTTCCCTTCGCGGCCTCGACCTCGAGATACGCGGCCCATTCCTCGAGGATTTTCGTTTTCCCGGCGGCGTCGCCCGCCGCGTCGCGCTCTTCCGCGAACGTCTGGTAGAGAGCCGACACGTCGTCGACCGCGAGGCCCGTGCGCGGCCCGCGGAGGACCTCCGAGACGTCACGCGCGAGGTCCGAGACGAGCGCGGCGCGCGACGGGACGGTCTTGTCGAGTGCCAGCGCGCAGTCGAGGCCCGAGCCCGCGACGTTCGCGGCCGACGGGGACGATTTGAGATGCTCGAACGCGTCCTTCGCGACGGCCGCGCACGTTTCGTGCTGGCGGCTCGACGAGAGCGCGAACAGCGCCGACTCGACGGCGCGGGCGTAGGACGGCGAAGACCTGGCCATGCCTTTCAGCGCGGCGCGGTAGGCCTCGGCCGCTTCCTTGTTCTGGCCGGCCGCATAAAAAGCGTCCGCCTTCGCGAGGAGTTCGTCGGACTTGCGGCCGTCACGGCCGTGGCCGGCCGCCCGGGCCCCGTCGTCGAGGATCCGCTGGAGCTGCGGCACCGTGGCCCCG
Organism: Acidobacteriota bacterium; assembly: GCA_030278895.1. Classification (GTDB taxonomy): domain Bacteria; phylum Acidobacteriota; class Thermoanaerobaculia; order UBA5066; family UBA5066; genus Fen-183. Next base: position 29,898 of record JARXKK010000009.1, on the reverse strand, counting down.
CCCACGTACTTCAGGACGACCTTCTCGGCCGCGGGGTCGATGACGAAGAGCGTGGGCGAGGCCTGAATCGGATACTTCGCGAGGACGGCCGCGTTCTCGCGCTTTTCGGTGTTGATGGAGAGCCAGACGAACCGTCCGGCCTGCCGCCCGAGCGCCTTGTCGGTGAAGACGAAGGCCCTCATGGAGCGGCACGTGTGTCACCAGGGCGCCCAGGTCTCCAGGAAGATCGGCTTCCCTTCGGCGCGCGCGAGCGCGAGCGCCTTCGGGTAGTCGTCGGCGATGAACGGCAGGACCTCTTTTCCAGACAGCCCTGTACTCGCGAGTGCGGCCGCGAGAATCGCGGCGGTCGAAAGCATTCTCATGCCGGAACTATACGGCGGGACGGCCCCCGGGTTTCTTTCAGCGAGAAATCGTCGCCAGCGCTTTCTTCGTCTCGGCGAGGAGCGCCTCCGGCCCCACCGGCGCGCCGGTAGCTTCCTTCATCCAGAGGTCGGGCGCGATGTTGCCGAGCTTCGCCATGCGCTCGAACTCGGGGCCGACCGTCCCCGCCTTCTCCATCTGCCGCTCGATCTGGAACGCGATCATGTGGCCCATCGGATAGTCCGGGAGGTACAGGAACGCGTCGATCATGTGGGAGTAGACGGCGAGAAGGGTTACGTGCTTTTCGCCGAAGTAACGCGCGTAGTAACGGTTCCACACGTCCGTCGCGATTTTCAGGGTTGCGTTCTTCAGCTCGGCCGGCGTGGCCTCGGGGTGGTCGTACATGTAATGCCAGACGCCCATGTCGACGAGCGCGACGCCCGCGATCTCGTACGTGCCCCAGAACGCGTCGAGCGCCGCGAGCGCGCGGGCTTCGGCGGACGGCTTCGCGAGGCCCAGCAGCTCGAGGTCGCGGCCCTGGAAGACGAACGCGAGCGCTTCCGTGAACGCCGTGTTCGGCACGCCCTGCAGGAGCGGCTCGTCGATGTCGTAGAGGGAGATCGTCTGCTCGACGTTGTGACCCATCTCGTGGACGGCGATGTTGTAGCCCTTGTAGTTCATCCCGTCCTTCTCGACGCGCGTCCTCAGGTACGCCTTGTAGCCCTTGAGGCCGGCGCCCGAGGCGTGGCCGGAGCCCCGCGCGGGATGGACGTCGATGCGGGAGGCGATGAGGTCGGCGCGCTCCTTGGGAAAACCGAGCTTGACGAGGAGGTTCGGGATGTCTTTCGCGTACGCCGCGGGCGTCGGGTATTTCGCGCGCACGAGAGCGTCGAGCTCCGCGGCGGACCGGGGCGCCTGCGGACGGAACCCGGGATACCAGATGTCGATCGGCACGAGCTTGCGGCCGAGGCGTTTCTCGATGAGCGCCGCGACTTTCGGAACGAGCGGAGACGTGAGGACGTCCTCCAGCATCTTCTTCACGCGCGCCTCCGGGATCTGGCGATCGTCCTCGAACTTTCGCGCGATGAAGGTAGGGGTCACGGGCGAGTACGGGTCGGCCTGGCGGACCGCGCGGAAGCAGGCGAGAAGCGTGGCGTAGCGGGTGTCGGGCTCGGGGAAGGAGGACGTGGAGGCCTCGTCCTTAGCGGCGTTTTCCGAGTCCTTGACGGCCGCGGGACGGACCTCGTTCGTGAAAGGGTTCCAGTCCACACCCGGGTTGTCGAGGACGTCCTTCGGAATCGTCTGGTCGACGATGCGCTCCATGACTTTCCGGATCGCGCGCTGCTTCGCGGGGCCGGCCTCTCGGTCCGCGTAGTCGGACTTGATCTCGTCGCGGAGGTTCCAGTGCGAGAGGAGGCGCATCTTGGCCGGAAACAGGCGCACGCCCTTCTCGTCCACGAGGTGGTGCATCCAGATGTTGTACGACGCGATGTACTGGGCCGAGTCGGACTGGGCCTTCGCGATGGCGAGGTTGACGGCGGCCGGGACGCGCGTCGCGAAGCGGTCGGCGAGGCGCGCTTCGGCCCATTGCCGCCGCGTCCACGACGAACCGAGCTTCAGCTTCTCGTCGAGCGTGTACACCGGAAAATTGAGGAGCGTCTGGAACGCGATCTTGTCGTCGAAGAGGTCGTCCGTGACGTGCGCGCCCGGGTCGTAGCCCGCGAGAACCTCGTCGAACGGCCGGATCGGCCCGCTGTCGAGATCCACGTGCATGCGGAGGTCGCGGCCCGCCTCGCGCATGTGCCCGTCGATCGAGACGAGCGCGCCCGAGAGGCGCGTGAAGAGCGCCTGGCGCATCGCCGCGTCGGCGGCGGTATTCGCGCGCGCGAACGCCTCGAAGGCGGCGGCGTCACCGTCGGCCGGCCGCCACAGCGCGGCGGCCTGCTTCTTCCCGCGCGCGTCGGAGGCGGGCGTCTGGGCCTGCGCGGCGAAGATCGTGAGGCCGAAAATGAAGAGGGAAAGAAAGAGAGTTTTGCTCCCGTGCTTTGCCATGGGCGGATCCTACGGCAGCTGGACCGGCGTAACGCCCCCCTCGTTGATGCTGAACGTCGTGCCGCCGCCGCTGTCCAGCGTGAGGATGTAGCTGCCCGGCGCGAGGTTCGCGAGCCTCCGGAAGCCGGCCTGCCCGCTGGCGTCGGCGGTGATCGAGATGCGGCCGTCCGCATTGAAGAGCGTGTACGGGTAGGGAACGCCCGCCGCCGTCTTCAGCGTGCCGCGCAGGATGCCCTTCACGAAGGACTTCGGCCCGACGGTGATGTCGGCCGCGCCGCCGGGCGTGAGCGTGATGGGCACGGGCTGCTGCGACGGCGCCGAAACGCTCCCGAGGTACGCGGTCGCGTAGCCGCTTGCGGTCACGAAGGCCGAATAGGCGCCCGGCTTGAGAGACGGGATCTCGCCGGTTCCCGTCGTGTCGAGCGCGATCGCGCCCGTGAACACGATCGCCTTGTTTCCGTCGAGAACGCGCGCCAGGACGCTGCGCATCGGAACGTTGTAGAGCCCGTCCCTCACGACGATGCCGATTCCCTGACCTCGCGCGAGCTCGACCTGGACGTTCTCGCTCGTGCCGTCCTCGGCGGCCGTGAGGTTGCGCTTGTCGAACTGGTAGTCGGTCTTCTGCGAGTTGAGCGTGTAGGCCTGCGGCACGACGTCCGTGAACTGGAAGTGGCCGTTGCTGTCGGTGGTCGCCCCGCGCTGCATCGGGACGCTGCCCGTTCCCCCCGCGGAGACGAGAGACACGGCGGCATCGGCCAGAGGCTGCTTCGTGTCGGCGTCCGTGACGGTGCCGGCGACCTTCGCCGTCGGAAAGACGAGGTCGAGGCTCTGGTTGTTCGTCAGGGAGATCGTCTGCCGCACCTGCGAGCCTCCGCCGGCAAGCGAATCGCCCATCGCGGTGACGGAGTACGAGCCTTCCTGCAGTCCCACGAGCGTGTAACTGCCGCCGTCGTCGGTGCGCGTCGTCGCCTGGCGGCCGCCGCCGCCCTGGAGGTTCGCGAAGACCATCGCGTTTGCGACGGGCTGGCCCCCACGCGTGACGTGCCCGCTCAGCGTGAAGCCTTCGTCGAAGACGATCTCCGTCTGGAGGACGGGCAGGTCGTCGCTCGCGGTGACCTGCTTCGTGGCGCTGCGCGAGGTCCCGAGGCCGTCGCCAGCCTGCGCCCGAAGCATGACCGGGCCCGCCGGCACGCCCGTGAACGAGAAGCTGCCGTCGGCGCCGACCTTCGCGTTCGCGAAGAAGGACTGGACGCCGGTCGCCATGACCGTCGCCCCGCTCCGCAGCGCGTCCGGCAGTCCGGAGACGGTGCCCTGAATCGTGGAACCCGCGGTGAGCGAGAGGACGAGATCGCTCTTCGAATCGCCCGCCTGAAGCACGAACTCCGCGAGGTTGCTCGATTTGCCGTTCAATCCGGCCGACACCGAGTAGCGGCCCGCGCCGAGGTGATCGAAGTGAAAATGTCCGGCGGAGTCGGCGGTCGTCGTCTGCCCGCCCCCCAGGATGCGGCCGAACCCCGTCTCGCCCGCCGCCGAGATCGAGACCTCCGCGTTCGGGAGAGGCTGGTTCCCGGCCACGACGACCCCGCTCGCGGAGCCGCCCGAGGTGAGCTTGATCTCGACGGTGCCGCCCGTCTCCTTGACGTCGGCCACCTCGCTGCCGTCCGTGTAGTCGGAATTCTTCGCGGTGACCTTCAAGCGCCCGACGCCGATGCCCTCGATCTCGAAGCTCCCCTCCGCGTCCGAGGTGATGTCCTCACCGCCTTCCAGGCCCGCGAACGGGCCGCCGCGGCCGCCGAAACCACCGAAGCCGCCCGGGCCGCCTCCCGCGGCCTCGTGCGTGATCGCCGCGTTCGCGATCGGACGGCCCGTCCTGGCGTCCGTGACGCGGCCCTTGAGGACGACGCCCGGCGTCGCCTTCACCTCGACCTGGTCCTTCGAGCCGTTTTCCTCGACGACGAGGTTCGCGACGCGCGCCTGCTGATAGCCCTTGGCTTCGACGACGACGGTCCACGTCCCCGCGGGCACGTCCTCGAGCACGAACGTGCCGTCCTCCGTCGTGACCTCGCGCTTCTGCCCGATGCCCGTCGAGACGCCCGCGCCGCGCGCGACCAGTCGAAAGATGGCGCCGCCGCCGCCCCGGTCGGGCTCGTAGGAGACGGAGAAATTCCTCAGCGGCTGACCGGTGCGCGCGTCCACCGCCGTCCCCGCGATCCGGCCGGTGCCGGCCACGAGGATGTCGACGTTCGCGGCCGGCGCGACGACGCCGCGCTTCTGGGGGCCGATGCCGACGCCGCCGAAGACGGACAGGTCATAGACCTGGCCGGGCTTCAGTCCTTCGATGACGAAGAGGCCGTCGGGACCCGTCGCGAGCTCGGTGCCCGTTCCCGCGAAGGGACCGGCGCCGCCACCCGCGCCGCGCCCTCCGGTGCCGACGCGCACCATGTATCCCTGGGCGCCCTCTCCGCTCTTCTTGCGCACCATGCCGGCGATCGCGGCCCCGGGGCCGAGCGTCACGACCACGGGCTCGGCGCCCTTGTCCGTCACCTTGACGGGATCGACCCGCTCGTTCGCGAACCCGGGCTTGCGGACCTGAAGCGCGTACTCGCCCACGGACATGCCCGTGATGTGGAAGGAGCCGTCGGCCGCCGTCTTCGTCTTCGGCCGCACGCTGGGGCCGCCGAGGCGCGTGAAGTTCGCCACCGCGCCCCCCGCGCCCGCGCGGAAGTTCACGGACGGGTCGACCTGCACCTCAACGTCGGGGATCGGCTGGTCGTTCGCGTCCTTCACGATTCCGGAGATCGTGGCGCCGCGGCGCATCACGACCGCCACGTCGGCCTTCGTCCCGCCCGAAGGCAGCGAAAGCCCGGCCAGGGTCGCGCGCTCGTAGTCGGCGTGGCTCACGAAGAGGCGCTGGTTGTCGCCCGGCGCCAGGCGCGTCGCCTTGAACGTGCCGTCGGCGCGCGTCCGGAACGCCGTCGTCTCGTTGCCGACGCGCAGCATCCGCCGGATGCCCTGGAGCGCGTTCTCCCCCCCGCGCGTGAGCGTGCCCCGGGCCGCGGGGACGGGCGCGCCCGTCTCGTCGACGACCTTGCCGGCCATCGTGGCCCCGAGAGTGACCGCGACGTCGAGGCGCTTTGCCTCGCCGGGAACGAGCGCGAGATCCGGCTTCACCCACGGCACGTACCGCGCCTCGTCGACCGAGAGCCGGTACGTCTGGGGCGGAATGCCCTTCAGGTGGTAGAGGCCGTCCGGCCCCGTGCGCGCGAGACGCGCGAACCCGTTCGCCTTGACGAAGACTTTCGCGCGCGCGACGACGCGGCCGGCCTTGTCGTCGACGACCTTGCCGTCGAGCGACGCGGGCAGCGCGAGCGTGATCGTGACCGACTTTCCTTCGGCGAGGGGCAGCCTCACGTCGGGCCCCCTTCCCCAGCCGGCATCTCCGGCGTCGACGACGATCGTGCCGCGGCCGTCGGGCGCGTGCGGGATCGTGAAGCGCCCCTCGGCGTCCGTCTCGACCCAGCGCGTCGTCGCCTTCGTGCTCTCGAGCCTCACGAGGGCACCCGCGGCTGGCTTCCTGCTGGCGGCGAGGACGACGCCCGCCACCGGATCGCCCGCGCCGACTGCGATCGGCCGCGGGACCGCGCCCGCCCGGAGGCCCGTCTGAAGCGTTGGCGCGAGGCCGGCCTTTTCGATCGTGATGCGGTTTCCGGTGGCACTCGCCTCATCGAACTGGAATTTGCCGTCCTCGCCCGTGACGGCACCGCGCGTCACGACGCGATACGCGAGGTCGTCGCCGCCGGCGACGCCCGGCTCGAGCGAGACCGCGGCGCCGGCGAGCGGTTTGCCCGAGGAGTCGACCGCGACACCAGAGAGTCTTTCGCCATGCGGCACGGCGTGTTCGCCGAGGTCTTCGATCTCGGCGGCGTCGTAAACGCCCTCGAAGAGCACGGGCACGATGCCCGCCCCCTCGGCCCGAACCCTGAAGAGCTTCTCCTTCCCCGGCTCGGCCGCCGTCACCGGGAGGATGAAGGAGCCGTCTGCTCCGGTCGTCGCCGAGGCGAACGGTTTCGGCGACTCGCCGCCCTTCATCTCGCGCCGGGCCTCCTCGCCGGGCGCTTCCCAGGGAACCGCGGAGATCGTGACGCCTGAAGCGGGCTTGTCGGCGCGGTCCGATACGAGGATGCGCCCGCGGATCTCGCCGGCGCCCGCGGGAACGGACAGGACGAGGAACGTGACGAGCGGGACGATTCGACTCACGAAGGCCGCTGGGGACTTGACCACGGAGGATCCTCCAAGCCGTATTGACCGCTCGCGGGCCATTTGGAACTAACGAGCAACTCCGGGGCCACACCCCCGGCCCTCGCGGGATGACGAACGGATCATTCAGCACAAGACGCTGGAAACGCGAATAAGTTGCGCGCCTCCGTGTCAGAGTGCCCGCATGGGCTCGTCGGTCTTCCTGCCGCCTCACGACCGGATCGTCCTCGAGACGAACGACGGCCGTGTCGCCGGCCTCGCGGCAATGCTCTGGCCGCCGGGAGAAGCGGACGAGGGCGCACCGGCGATCCGCATCCACGTCGAGGTGAACGCCGCCAGGACGCCGAGCACACTGACCCCGGACCTGGCCGAACGGCACCTGTACTGGAAACACACGCCCGCGGAGTTCCGATGCGGCATCCCCGGCCTCTTCTCGGCGCGCATCGCCCTCGCGGACGCGACGATCTTCGCGACCGCCGACGCCGGGCTCTTCGACTCTGCTTCCCTCGCCTCGGGTCCCGCCGCCCGCTGGCTCCTGGAAGCGCCCGCCGCCGTTCTCCTCGCGCGCCGCGGCTGGCACGCGCTTCACGCCGGGGCCGTCATCGGCCCGAAGGGCGCCGTCGTGGTGCGCGGCGCGTCCGGAGCCGGGAAGTCCACGCTCGTCGCCGCGGCGCACGCCGCCGGGCTGACGGTCCTCGGCGACGAGAGCATCCTCGTGGCGCGGGGCGACTCCGACGCGCTCGCGGCTTCGGTGCGCGAGCTGACGCTCCGCGCCGACAGCGCCCAACTCCTCGGAATCCTCGCGTCGACGGCGCCCGCGTTCTCGGGCGGCGAAGCGAAGCGCCGCGTGGATCTCTGGGGCGGTTCGAGCCACGGAACACGCGTGGCGAGGCGCGTGAGGACGCTGCTCCTCGGCCCGCGGGTCCCCGGACCGGCGCGGCTCGTGCCGCTCGTGCCTGCGGACTTTCTGATCGAGTTCGAAAAGGGCGAGATTCCGCAGGAGCACGTCAACGGCGGCACGGCCTCCGTGGCGAGGAGCTGGGCCGAGGCCGGGGGCGCGCGTCTCGACGGCGCGTCGGACCTCGCGGGGGCGGTGGCTTCGTTGAAGGATCTCGTCAGCTAGATCACACACCGCGCCGACGGGGATGTATTAGGCTCGCCGAAATGCCCGCTTCGATGCCCCGCGTCCTCCTCGCGCACTCGTACTTCCTCGCGCACGACGCGAAGCAGTGGCGGAAGATGAAGCCGTATCCGCCGCTCGCGACCCTGCTCGTCGCGTCGATGCTCCGCGAGCGCGGCTTCACGGTGGAGCTGTTCGACGCGATGCTCGCCCGGAGCGAGGCCGAGTTCGTCCGCGCCCTCGACGCCTCCGAGGCGCAGATCGTGGGCATCCTCGAGGACAACTTCAATTTCCTGACGAAGATGTGCACGACGAAGAACCGCGAGGCCGCGCTCGCGATGGTGGCCGCGGCGCGCGCGCGCGGGCGCCGCGTGGCCGTGAACGGCTCGGACGCGACGGACCATCCCGAGATGTATCTCGCGGCCGGCGCGGACGCGGTCGTGATGGGCGAGGCGGACGCGACGTTCCCCGATCTGGCGGCCGCGTGGGCCCGGGACCCGGAGGCGGGACTCGACGCGATTCCGGGCCTGGCGCTGCTGGACGGCCCCCCGGCCGACGGGCTCGCGGCCGACGGCCCGCCCGCCGTGCGCCGGACGCCGGTGCGCGCGTTCGTCGAGAGCCTCGATGCGCTCCCCTTCCCCGCATGGGATCTCGTGGACGTCGCCCAGTACCGCGCCGCGTGGGTCCCGGCCCACGGGCGGATGTCGTGGAACGTCGTGACGACGCGCGGCTGCCCGTTCCACTGCAACTGGTGCGCGAAGCCGCTCTATGGAACGCGCTACGCGCAGCGGAGCCCCGCGAACGTGGCCCGCGAGGTGCGCCAGCTGGCCGAGACGGTGAACCCCGACCACCTCTGGTTCGCGGACGACATCTTCGGGTTATCGCCGCGCTGGATCGAGTCGTACGCGGAGGCGCTGGCTCACGAGGGAGTCCGCATCCCCTTCACGGTTCAGTCGCGCGTGGATCTCATGACGCCGTCGGCCGTCGCCGCGCTTCAGCACGCGGGCGCCGAAGAAGTGTGGATGGGCGTCGAGTCGGGCGCGCAGAAGATCCTCGATGCGATGGACAAGGGCACGCGCATCGTCCAGATCCGGGACGCCACGAGCCTCCTCCGCCAGCACGGCATCCGTGCGGCCTGGTTCCTCCAGCTCGGCTATCCGGGCGAGACCTTCGAGGACATCCTCGCGACGCGCGACCTCATTCGCGAGGAGCGCCCCGACGACGTGGGTGTTTCGGTGGCCTACCCGCTGCCAGGCACGCTCTTTCACGAGCGCGTGAAGGAGCAGCTCGGCGCCCGCACGAACTGGAGCGACAGCGACGACCTCGCGATGATGTTCCGCGGCACGTACGAGGGGGCCTTCTACAAACGCGTGCGTGACCTGCTGCACGAGGAGGTCGCGGCCTTTTCCGCCACCGGAAACGCGGCCGGGGAGGCGCACGCTCTCTTCGACGCGCGCTGGGCCGAGCTGGAAGGCTCCGAGGCGTCCTTCCGGACCGAGAAGCGCGCCGCGGGCCCGTCCGGTGGCTCGTCCGCTTTCGTCCGCGCGTGATGGACGGCGCCCGGGGCGGACTGCCGCCCGCGGTCCGCGCCTTCGACGCGCTGGCCGGCGCCTTCGACGAACGGTTCGGCGCCTGGGAGAGCGTCGCCGCGCAGCGCCGCGCCGTGAGGCGCGCGCTTCTCGACGCCTTCCCGGAGGGCTCGTCGCTGATCGAGCTCGGCGGCGGCACCGGCGAGGACGCCCTCTTCCTCGCCCAGAACGGGTGCCGTGTCCTCGTGACGGACGGCGCGCCCCGGATGGCGGCGCTGACGAACGAGAAGGCCCGCGCCGCCTCGCTCGAAGACCGCGTGACGGCCGCGTGCGTCTCGCTCGAAAACCTGGACGCCTGGGCACGCACTCACAGCGGATCCCCGTTCGACGGCGCGTTCTCCAACTTCGCGTCCTTGAACTGCGTCGAAGATCGCCGCCCCGTCGCGCGCGGCCTCGCCCGTCTCCTCGCTCCCGGCCGCCGCGCGCTCCTCGTCGTCTTCGGGCCCTTCTGCCCGGGCGAGACGCTCGTCCTCCTCGCGCGCGGAAAGCCTCGCGCCGCCTTCCGAAGGCTCGGACGCACGCCCGCGCCGGCGCGTCTCGGAGGCGAGACGTTCACGGTGACGTATCCGGCGCCGCGGACGCTCGCGCGGGAATTCGCGCCGTGGTTCCGTCTGAGAGGGATCCGCGGCGTCGGCGTGTTCGTGCCTCCCAGCGGCGCCGAGCCCGCCGTCTCGCGCTTCCCGCGCGTCCTCGGCGCGCTCGAGGCCCTCGACCGCGCCTTCGCGCGGCCGCTCGCGCTCCTCGGCGACCACGTGCTCCTCGACTTCGAAAGGACGAGCGCTCCGGCGGACACACCATGACATCCGAACCTCCTCGACGGCGCTGGGCGCGCGCCTACATGCGGCTTCGGCGCGCGGAAGGGCGCGGGGCGGGCGGCGAGGCCGAGCTGCTCGCGCTGCCGTACCTGACGGCCGGACCGCTCGCGGGCCAGTGGGCGATCCGCGCGCGCACGTTCGACGCGTTCGTCCGGCGCGTCGTGGCGCCGCTCGCCGAAGAGCGCGGACGGGAGCTTGCCGTCCTCGATCTCGGAGCGGGCAACGGCTGGCTCTCGGCGCGCCTCGCGCGCCTCGGCCACCGCTCCGTCGCGCTGGACCTTCGCGTGGACGACGCGGACGGGCTCGCCGCCGGCGCGCTCTTCCGACGCCACCTGCCCCGCATGTTCGGGCGCGTGTCCTCGTCCTTCGATGCGCTCCCCTTCGGCGACGCCCGCTTCGACCTCGTCGTCTTCGACGCGTCTCTGCACCTGGCCGAGGACCTCCCGAAGGTCCTCGCGGAGGCCGCGCGCGCCACGGCGCGGGGAGGGCTCGTCGCTATACTGGACTCGCCTTTTTACGCGCGGTCTCGATCGGGGGAAGCCATGTCCGAGGAGAAGCGGCGGGACACCGCGCGGACGTTCGAGGGCCTCGCGGAGGATCTCCTCGCGTTGTCGCCGATCGAGTACCTCACGAGAGAGAGCCTCGCCGCGGCCGCCGCGCCCGCGGGCCTGTGGTTCGAGAGGAGCCGCGTTCTCTATCCCCTCGCCTACGAGACGCGCGGCCTGAAAGCCCGCCTCCTCGGAAGGCGGCCGCCTTCGCGCTTCGACCTCTGGAGCGCGCGGCGCTCGTGAGGCGCGCTTGATCCTCCTCCTCAACCCGCGTGCGACGCGCCCGAAGAACCGGCGCTTTCCGCTGTCACTCCTCACGCTCGGCGCGGCACTCCCGCCTCACGCCACGTGGGAGATCCTCGACGGCAATCTCCCCGACGCAGACCTCTTCGAGGAGACGGCGCGGAGAGTTCTCGCGCGGGCGGACACGGACGACCCCGTGACTCTCGTCGGCATGACGGTGATGCCGGGCCCGCAGCTCGTGTCGGCCGTGCCGCTCGCCCGGCGTCTGAAGGAACGTTTCCCCGGGGTTCCCATCGTCTGGGGCGGCTATTTCCCGAGCCTCTATCCGAACCCCGTCCTCCGCGCGCCGTACGTCGACTTCCTCGTCCGCGGGCAGGGCGAGCGGACACTCGTCGAGCTTCTCGACGTCCTGGCGGGCCGCCGGCATCCCGCAACCGTCGCCGGCCTCGGCTGGAAGGAAGGCGGCGAGGCGCGCGTCAATCCCGAGAGGCCCTGGGAGGGTCCCGACGCGTTCCCGGCGCTACCCTGGAACCGGATCGACATCGAGACCTATCTCCAGCCAACCGCCTTCGGGAAGCGCAACGGCGTCTATCAGGCCTCGATCGGGTGCCTGTACACGTGCAACTTCTGCGGCGTCATCGCGGCGCTCGGCAGCCTCCAGAAGTTCGAGTCGCCCGCGCGCACCGAGGCGAATCTCCGTCATCTCGTCGAGCGCCACGGCATGGACGCCGTGCACTTCTACGACAACAACTTCTTCCTGAAGGAACCGCACGCCGAGGAGCTCGCGGCCCGGATGACGCCGCTCGGGCTCCGGTGGTGGTGCGAGGCCCGGATCGACGCGATGCTGCGCTTCTCGGACCGCACGTGGGAGGCCCTCCGCCGGTCCGGCCTCACGATGGCCTACTTCGGAGCGGAGTCGGGCTCGGATGAGACGCTGAAGAAGATGTCGAAAAACCTCACGACGGACCAGACGCTCGCGCTCGCGGAGAAAACGCGCCGCTTCGGCATCGTGCCCGAGTTTTCCTTCATGTTCGGCGACCCGGACGATCCCGAAGGGGACGTGGAAACGACGCTCGCGTTCGTCGAGAAGCTCGCCGCCGTGAACCCGGACATGAAGCTCATCACGTATTTCTACACGCCGACCCCGCAGCGCCGCGGGACCTACGGCAACGTCGACCCGCTCTCCTCGACCCCCGCGACGCTCGAGGAGTGGACGACCCCCGAGTGGACGGGCTGGATGACGCACGAGGATCCCCTCGTCCCGTGGCTCCCGCGCAAACTCAAGGAACGTGTGGAAGACTTCGCCCGGACACTGAAGGGGGGACTCGTGCCTTCGGACTCGCAGGCCTACGGACATCTGAGGCCGCCCGCGTGAGCGTCGAGCCGCCCCTCGGCACGCGTCCCGCCTATCGCCTGTGGGCCGCGACGTACGACGTCGAGAACCCGCTCACGACGATGGACTCGCTCGCCGTGAACTTCTTCTCGCACGACATCGCGGAGAAGGACCTCCTCGACGCCGCCTGCGGCACCGCGCGGCGCCTCGCCTTCCCCCCCGGCCTCGGGCCGAAGAGCTCCTACGGCGTGGATCTCGTTTTCGAGATGCTGGCCGCCGGCCGCCACGACCCCTCACGGCCGCGCACGACGGCCGGCGCGGATCTCCGCGCGCTGCCCTTCGGGGCGGGAGCCTTCGACGTCGTGTGGTGCCGGCTCGCGGCCGGCCATCTTCTCCAGATCGCCCCGCTCTACCGGGAATTCGCGCGCGTCCTCCGGAAGGGCGGATACGTCGTCGTCACCGACTTTCACCCGGAGGCCATCCGGCGCGGCCACGCGCGCGCGTTTCGCGACGCCTCGGGCGCCGGCCACGTCGTGGAGCACGTCGTGCACGACCCAGAGGCCCACGAAGCCGCCGCGCGCGCGGAGGGTCTCACATTCGACGCTTCGGGCTCGCTCGGCGTGGGTTCGGAAGTCCGGCCCTTCTACGAGCGCGCGAAGAAGCTCGACCGGTACGCGGCCGACCTCGGCCTTCCCTTGCTCCTCGCGCTGCGCTTCTCGAAATGAGATTTCGACTCGAGGCGGGCAACGCGACGTGCGTCGTCGCGGACGGGAAGCTCTGGGCGCCGGAGGAGAAAGCGGACCTCACGGTGAATCTCGGGGACGCCGCCCTGATGCCCGGCCTCGTCAACGCGCACGATCATCTCCACCGGAACCACCTCCCCCGTATCGGTGAGCCGCCCTACACGAGCGCCGCCCTGTGGGGCGCCGATCTTCACGCGCGCTTCGCGGACGACCTCGCGCGGCGGCACATGCTGCCCCTCGGCGACGCGCTCCTCTTCGGGGCGTTCAAGAACGTCCTCGGCGGCGTCACCTCGGTCGTCCACCACGACCGCTGGGAGCCCGACTTCGCCTCTGGCTTTCCCGTGAACGTCGCGCGGCTCCCGACGCTCGACGGGCTGCGCAACCTCCGTGACGCCCGGGACGGCACGACACCGCCCGCGACCGGCCCCTGGGCCATGCACCTCGCCGAGGGAACTTCCGACTCCTCCTCCGAGGAGATCGAGGAGGCCTTCTCTCTCGGGCTTCTCTCTCCGCGGCTTCTCGCCGTGCATCTCGTTGCCGCGCGGCCTTCGGGAATCGCCCGGCTCGCGGCGGCGGGATGCGCCGCCGTCTGGTGCCCCACGTCGAACCTCTTCCTGTACGGCGCGACGGCTCCGCGCGCCCTCTTCGAGGCGGAGCTCGATGTCCTTCTCGGGACGGACGCGCTCGTGAGCGGCTCCGGCACGCTCCTTCACGAGATCGGCTGGGCGCGCACACTCGGCTTCCTCTCCGACGCGCGCCTCGTCTCGGCCGTCACGGACACCGCGGCGCGCAGGCTGGGCCTCTCTCCGCCCTCGCTCGACGCCGGGGCTCCCGCGGATGTCGTCGCTCTCTCGGCGCCGCTCCTCGAGGCGTTGCCGCGCGACGTGGCCCTCGTCGTCGTCGGCGGGCGGCCCGTCCTCGCCGACGAGCGGCACGCGCCGCTCTTCGAGACCGCGGGTATTCCCTCCCGGGAGCTCACCGTCGGCGGTGTCCCGAAGCGGGTGGCCGCGCCGCTCGTCGACGCCGCGCTCCTCGCTTTCCATCTCGTGAAGGACCTCCGCCGTATCATCGAGTGAAGTGCGAGCCCCATGACCGACGCGCCCGTTCTCGTCCTCAGCAAAGGCGAGTTTCACCATAAGGAGACGTTTGGCCGCGGTACGGTAAACCGCGGCGCCGTCCTCCTCGAGTGCACGTGGGATGGCGGCGTTTTCGAGTCGGGCGTCATGCTGGGCGGACTCTTCCGGTCCGGCACGTTCGCCGGCGGCGTGTTCTGGGGCGGCGTGTGGCTCGGTGGCACGTGGAAGGGCGGCGACTGGGAGCACGGCTTTGGACCCGACGGCCGATACCACCCCCGCACCGTGCATCCGTGAAAGTCGTCGTCGCGTCGGCGCATCGGTACCCGGATCTCGCGCGCCTGTGGTTCCGTTCCGTAGCGCGCGATCTCGTTCCCGCATTGAAAAGCGCCGGAGCGGACGTGGAGGTCGTTATCTTCCGCGACTCGACGCCCGAGGGCTTCGAGCCGAGGACCTTTCCCGGCGCGACGCTCCTCGCCCCCTCTTTCGAGGCTCTTGATTTCATCGCGTTCTACGACGCGTCGCTCGAGCGCCCAGGCGACATCCTCTTTCTTCTCGATGCGGACGTCTTCGTGCTCGACGGGCCCTGGGTCGCGTCGCTCCTCGGCCATTTCGAGGACCCCACGGTCGCGGCGGTCTCGCTGCTCCGACGCACCGCGCAGCCGGGCGTTTTCGCGCTCCTCGCGCGGCGCGAGGCCTATCGCATGCTTCCGGCGCCTGTCCTCGCGCCGTCTTACGAGGGGCTCGAGAGGTGGCCGCGCGCCGTGAACCGCCAGCCGGGAGACCGCGCCGCGCTGACGCTCCGCGCGCGCGGCAAGAAGATCGTCGACGTGTCTCCCGCGGCGGCGGCGGCGCGCCTCGCGGACTTCCACGGCACGACCGTCGTGCGCGCCTCGCGCGAGATCTTCGGCGATCTCCTCGGGCCCCGGTTCGACGCACTCTTCGCCGAGAAGCCGTACTTCGCCATGGGCGCGTACGACAACCTCCTCCTCGGCTCGCTCTTCCGCGCGGTGTTCGGCGCGCCCTTCGCGGCTGCGCCCGGCGGCGTCCACCTCTCCGGAAGCGCGACGCCCGAGGACCTTCGCGACGCGCTCGCGACCATCCATGACCGCACGTTGTTGGCCCGCCTCGTCACATATTTCGAGAGGTCCGACCGCGCGCTCACCCGGCTCGCGGCTCGCGAGGGGCTCACCCCGGGCGCGCTCCACGTGCCGCGCGTCCTTCCGCGCCGGCGCGTTCTCGAGGCGCGTGCGTGGGCCGCGGCCCGGCGCCTTCTCGGGCGCGGCGCATGATGCCCGCGCTCACCATCTTCACGTCCACCGTCTACGGCGACCTCGCGCGGATCTGGCATGCGTGCGTGGCCCGGGCCACCTCGGGTACGGCGCGGATCGAGGTCTTCGACGACTCGCCCCGCCAGGACCTTCCCGAGGCGGCCTTTCCCGGCGCGACCGTGCTCCGGCGCAGCCCCGCCCGGCGCGACTTTCACGAGGCCTACAACGACGCGCTCGCGCGCGCCGCGACGCCGCTTCTCGCGTTCGTGGACACGGACGTCCTGAGCGTCTCGGGCGCGGTCTGGCCCGACGCGGTGAAGGAGCTGGCGCGGCCCGAGGTGGCCGCCGTGTCTTTCGTCTCGCGCTCGAAGACCGAGAGCCACGGCACGTTCGCGGTGGTGATGAAGGTCGATGCCTACCGCGCCGCGCTCGCAAGTCTTCCGGGCGGGTTCTTTCCCGCGATCGAGAAGCTCGATCCGGCGCTTCCCCAGGAGCGCTGGGCGTGGCACGACACGGGCGACCTCGCGACGCGAGCCGTGGTCGCGGCGGGATACGAGATACGCCTCTTGAACCTCGACCACGACAAGGGGTTCGCGCGCTTCGACGGGATAACGCTTTCGCGGCGAGCGGCGGAGTGGATGGGCGCCGATGCGCTCGCGACGATGTCGCGGCGGAGCGACTACTTCTGGCACGGGTATGTCGGGAATCTCGCGCTCCGGGATCTCCACGACAGGCTCTTTTCGGACGGGCCGCGTTACGCCTTCGCATTCTCGCGCGCCCGCGCCCTCGCGCTCACGGCCTCCCGCGGCCCACGCGTGGCCCAGGAGCGGCTCCGCTACCTCCTGCGGCTCAAGGCGCAGGCGCGGGCCGTGGCGCGCTTCGTGAAGTCTTTTCCCACGCGGTGACGAGCGGGCTCGGGTAACGCGCGTCGTGCGGCGTGAGCGCGCGCGGCCACGTCATGCCGAAAAGCCGAGGCGCGCCGCCAAACGTCGCAAGAGCCTTGTAGTCGCGCTCGCGTCCGGTCACGTATTCAGGCGCGAAAGGAATCGGGGGCAGATCGTCGTCCACGAGGAAGTCCGGAGCGGGCGACTCGGGCGGGGTGCCAGGATTCGGAAAGGCCTTCAGCTCTTCCGTCTGGAGGCCCGGGAGCTGCGGCATCCCGGACCAGATTCGGCCGACGCGTTCACCGCCGCGGACCTCGCCCCGCAGCAGGACACCCGCCGACTCGAAGGGATGCGTCCGCGCCACGCCGAAGACGAGGACGAACGCGAGAACGGCGGGGGGTGCGAGGGCGCCGGCGAAGACGAGGCCGCGCGCACGCGACACGCGCACGAGGCCTTGTGCCGCCCAAACGGCCAGGAAAGGGACGAGAGGCAGCTCATAGCGCAAGACCGGAAAGTTCGAGACGATGAGCCAGACGAGCTGCCCGAGGACGAGGAGGAGAGGCACGCCGGCCCCGGAGTGGACGAGACGGGCGCGCCACGTTCCGCTTCCGTCGCCGCGAACGAGCCGGAAGATCGCCAGCCCCGCGAAGAAAAGACCCACAGGTCCGATGAGATAGAGGAGAGCGTTCGAGACATGCCAACGCCAGAGCCAGGCGAAGACGTGCGGCCCGGCCGCCGTTCCGCCGTGCACCCCCGCGAGATGGAAGAAAAGCAGCTGGACCGACGAGCGCGCGTGCACGACCACGAACGGTGCGGCCAAAGCGAAGCCCAGCGGCACAGACCACGCGAGCGTTCTCCATCGCTCCCTCCCGGCCGACAGGACGAGCGCGGGCAAGAACGCCGCGGCGGAGTACTTCGTGCCCATCGCGAGGCCCATGAGAAGACCGGCGGCGACGGGCGAGGCGGGCACGAAGGCGAGAACCACGAGAGCGGTCTCGATCGCGTCGGTGACGAACGTGCGGCCCGACAGCGCCATCGCCGGCGAAACGGCGACGAGCGTAGCCGCCAGGAAGCCCGCGCGGAGACCGCTCTTCCTCCGCGCCAGGACGTACGCGGCGAGAAGGCATGCGAGGACGGCGAGCACCGAGAGGCTCCGCATGACGAGAAGCACGGGGCGCGCCCGTTCCAGGTCGCCGGAGAGAAGAGCCGCGCGCCAGCCGCCCGGAAAGGCGCCGGCAAAGTCGGCGCCCGCGACGAGCGCGCCGAGGAGCGTGAACGACAGACCGCCCCACGAACGGTCCACGGGATCGGGCCGGAACGGGGCGAGCGACATCCGGAGGAGGCCCTCCACGAGATGGTGCTCATCCGGCTCGGCGGTGTGGACGATCGGTACGCCCGGCGCGGTGGAGAGGAAGCCCCAGTCGAGGCGCGGGACGAGAAGGAGAAGCGCGAGCGCGGCCGGCAGGAGGACGAGGAGATCGCGGCGCAACGGCTTCCCGTTCACGCGCGCACCCGGAGCGCCGACCCGACGCGCCTCGCGAGCACCCGCACCCAGGCCGCGGCCAGCGCGAGACCCGACTCGCCGGGCGCCGCGTTCGCCTTCACTTCGCCGAGAGTCGGGAAGACCGTGCGCACGACGAAACGCGCCTTCGGAAGCGGCCGGTCGATCAGCGTGAGGAGCGTGCGCGACCAGCCGCGCGGCGGACGCGTGTAGCGGAGCGCGGGGAGCGCGGCAGCGCGTCGCCGAAGGCAGGACGGAACGGAAGAAGAGAGAGAGGAGAGGAATTCTTCTTTGAATGTAAGAGGGAAGAGCCGTTCGATCGCGTCGGCCGCGAAAAGCAGCGGCGCACCGGCATTCCCTCTTCCATTCGCGGAAATCTCCGGCGAGAGAGCCCCGCGCGCTCGAGCCAGAAGGCGGAAGTCGTAGGCCTGGACGCCGCGGATCCCGATTCCCGCGAAGTCTCCCGTCGCGTGGAAGAGGAGGTGCGTCAGAAACGCGGGCCCGGCCGCGATTGCGACGGGCGTCCCGTCGAGATCCCGCTTCTCGGCGTGGGCGCGCAGGACCTCGTCCGCGTCGTACACGTACCCGAGCACCGCCAGGCGGAACGTCGTGTGGATCTCGATGCGGATCGGGTTGTCCGGGTCCTCGGCCGCCGGCCGCACGACGCGTTCGTCCTCGCGCGCGAAGACGCGGTGCCGCGGGGTGTCGAGGAGCGCGCGCCAGCCCGCGCCGTTAAGCGCGTCGGTCGCCCGCGCGAGATCCCGCGGATCGACGAGGAGAAGATCGAGGTCGCCCATCGGACGGAGCGCGGGGTCGGTGTAGTGAAAGAAGGCGAGCGCCGCACCCTTGAGCGCGATGACTTCGACGCCTGCGGCGCGCAGTGTGCGAACCGTTCCTTCCCATGTGCCGCGGAGCCGGCGCGCGCGCGCGCCGGAAGAGAGATTTTCTGTGATTAGAAATTCGGAAAGACAATCAGGCAGCTCTCCGATCCCGACGCATTTGGCAACGAGCGCCGAGAGCCCCTGCGTGGAGATCGCGAAGGCCGCGATCTCCTGCTCACCATTCGAAGAATCTTTCTTCAGCTCCTCCACAATCGCCGAAACATCGCCCGCTTCGACGGCCGCGGCGGCCGCTGCGGCAAACGCCGGATAGCGCGGATCGGTAAAAAGGACCTCGGGATTGAAGCGAATGCCCGGAGACTACTTCTTCCAGTGGCCCTCGACCCAATACCAGCCGTCGCCGTGCTGACGCCATTGGCCGTTCACCCACACCGCGTGCGGACGAGGGGCTCGGTCCCAGTGGCCCGGGACCCAGACGTACTCGTTGCCGCGCCAGGCGTGATAGCCCGGGATCCACGCGTGGTCCATGTCGGGCGCGCTCCCGCGCACTTCGACGATCGCCGCGGGAGGCCGCGTCCGAACGTAAATGGCTCCCCGCGGAGGGGCCGTGACACACGCCGAAAGAACAGCCGCACCGAAGACGGAGGCCGCCGCAATTCTCATCCCTGGAAAATACTTTCGGTCCATTTTGTCTCCTCGATGGAAGCTTCCATCGGCACAAAGTTTGCACATACCATGCCATGTACACTGTAATTCCGGCGCCGCGGGCGCGAAAGGCATGCCCATGAGACGACGCATCGATGTCCTCGGTTGGCCCCTCCGGGTTTTCGCGGCGACTCTGCTGACGACGTTTCTCGCGGCCACACCGCTCCACGCGGGCTTCACCTTCTCTCCCGTCGAAACGCTCCCCGGCGCGAACGCGACCGCGCTCGCCGGAAACGGCGCGACGCTCTGGGCGGCGACGCCTCGCGGCGTGTGGCGGCTCGAGGCAGGCGCGTGGACCCTCGACGGCCTCTCGGCGCGGACGATCAGTGCGATCGTCGTCGCGGACGCCGTCTATGCGGCGGATGGCGAGAAGGTGTGGAAGCGTGCGGTCGACGGAACATGGGCCGCCGAGACGCTTCCCACGGGTCTGACCTTTCCGTCGGTCCTCGCGACGGATGGAACGGCGGTGTGGGCGGCCGGAATCGGGGTCGCGAAACGCGCTGGCGGTAGCTGGACGGCGCTGACGAACCCCGGCGGCGCCGTGACGGCGGCGTGCGTTTCCTCCGGCGACCTCGTCGTGGGCTTGCGCGGGGGCGCCGCGCGCTACGCCGGCTCCTCGGTGAGCGCGATCTCGAGCGGGATTCCCTTCACGGCAACGGTTCAAACTCTCGGGGTCGCGAGCGGGGTGCTCTACGCGGGCACGGAGCAGACGCTTTATTCCTTCTTCGGCGGCACGTGGACCGCGGTCGCCGGCTTCGGCGTCCATGACGTTCGCGCCGTGACCGACGCTGCCGGCGCGACGTGGATCGCCACCGCCGACGCGGGAGTTCTCTCGAGCGCGAGCGCCTGGGGGCCCGCGAATGCGGGCCTCCTCATCGCATCCGCGAAGAGCTTCGCGAAACTGGGAAGCGATCTTTACGTCGGGACGGCCGGTGCCCCCGTTTACCGCCTTTCGGGGAGCTCATGGATCGCGGCGGGAACCGGGCTCTACGCCGCCTCCATTTCCGAAGTGAGGACCGTCATCGGCGAGACGTTCGTCGGCGCGCATGGGGCCGGCATCGCCGTGGTCCCCAATGCGAACTTCCTCCCGGACGGGTGCGGAGACGTGCGGGCGATGACGGCCGACACTCTGAGACTCTATGCGACGACGAATTGCCACCTGTACGCCTGGCCGCTCGGGCCGAACGTGTTCAACCCGCCCTCGGTCCTCGAAGCGGGATTGCCCGCGGGCGTCGTCATCAGCTCGCTCGCGGCGGTTTCCAACGGCACCGTCGCCGGCGGCACGCCGAATGCGGGGATGTGGCGGCTCGTGGAGAGCACGTGGTCGTCCGACAACGCCGGCCTGCCCACGAACGGAAGCGTGCTGACGACTCGCGAGGTGGGCGTGAAGCTTTATGCCACGGTGGGATCGAGCTTCTTCGTCCGCCAGCAGAGCGCCTGGCAGGCGATTCCCGGCGCGCCGTCTTTCGTCCAGGCGATCGGCGGCGATACGAACGTGCTCTTCGCGGCGCCCGTCTCCGGCGGGGTCTCCTCTTCCGCTTCGGCGGGCGCGTGGCGGGAGGACGACTTCGGAGCGAGCACGGCCTTCATCTCGTCGATCGACGCGGACGGACGGTTCGCGGTCGCGGGCGCGGGCCAGGCGGGAGTCCTGCGCCGGATCGGTGGCGGCTGGCAGCCGGAAAACACGGGCCTTCCGCCCGGCGTGGACGTGCGTGTCGTGCGCCGGAGCGGAGACGCGGGCAACCTGTACGCGGGCACGTCGGGTCACGGTCTCTACCTCGCGTCGACCACGCCGATCACGAAGTACGTGCCCGTCGTCCTCGACCTCCTCGGCGCCGCCGGCGCGCACTTCAGGTCCGACCTCACGCTCGGAAACCGGGCGTCGACGCCCGTGACGGTCACCGTCGGATTCATCCACGCCCCGGATTTCCCTCTCGCGTCGAGTGACGGCTCGGTCACCGTCACGCTCGCGCCGCGGTCGGAGCTGCGCGCCCCGGACGCTCTCCAGTTCTTCCGCGACCGGGGCCTGACGATCACCGCTTCTCCCTCGGGGACCGCGGGCTCGATCTGGATCGCGGGAAACCCGCAGGCGCTTCCCATGGACGGGACCGACGCGATCTACGCGTTCTCGCGCGCCTACACGGCGGGCTCCGCGGGCAGCTACGGCACGTTCCTCGACGCGCCGTCGGACCTCGACGCCGCCGAGTCCGAAGGTGCGGTCTACGGACTCAGGAGCGTCCCGGGCGGATCCCGTTCGAACCTCGCCGTGGGGCACATTCCTGGCCGAGGCGCCCAGGACGTGTCGCTCTCCATCCAGGTGTACGACCAGAGCGGCGCGGCCGCGGGTTCGGCGATCGCGACGACCCTGCGTCCCGGCGAGTGGAGACAGTTCAACGGGATTCTCGGCCTCGCGGGGCTGCCCGACGGCGCGTACGGCTACGCGAAGATCACCCGGACCGCGGGGATCGGATCGTGGACCGCCTATGGCGTCGTGAACGACGCCGTCACGTCCGACGGCTCGATCCTGCCGCTCTACAGGCCGGGCGGCCTCGCGGCCGCGCGCAAGCTCGTGGTCCCCGTCGTCCTCGACGTGTTCGGCGCCGCGGGCTCCCACTACACGACCGAACTGACGCTCGCGAACGACGGCAACTTCGCGACGCCCGTGGACCTCGTGTACCGTCCGGCGCCGGGATTCGGGTCCTCGGCCGGCGTGGCGGTGGTCACGCTGGCGCTCGCCGCGCATCAGCAGACGACGATTCCGGACGTCATCGCGTACCTCAGGTCGAAGGGCGTCAACATTCCCGCCCCCTCGCAGGGCGCGCAGGCCGGGTCCCTCTCGGTGGACTTCCGGAACCTCGGCACGCTCGACTCTCCGAAGACGGTCGCGATCGCGCGCACGACGACTCCCAACACCGACACGGCCACCGGCGGCTCGTTCGGCGTCGCATACGCCGCCGCCGCGAAGGGGGGAGGCGCGCGCGTGTCGGCGCTCGTGCCGGGCCTCACGCGCGACGCCTCCGTGCGCTCGAACCTGGCCGTTGTCCACCTCGGAGGGGGCTCCGAAACCGCCCTCGCCCTGTCCGTGCGTCTTTACGACGCGGCCACGTCCCTGGCCGTGGGAAACCCGATCACCGTCACGCTTCAGCCGGGCGACTGGACACAGTGGTCGGGAGTCTTCGACGCGGCGGGCGTTCCCGCGGGAACGACGGCGGCGTACGCCATCGTCACGCGCCTCTCGGGCGACGACACGTGGCTCGCGTACGGGGTCCTGAACGACGCGAAAACGTCGGACGGCAGCGTCCTGAAGATGTTTTCCGGCGCCGAATACTGATCGGTCGGGAAAGGTCGCCTCGCGGGCCGACACTTCCGTGTGAACCGCGCCTTCTCGGACGGAGCGGCTCTCGAAGGAGCGCCCGATGACGAACATCCAGCCTCGCCCCGCCGTGGCCCTTGCGTCGTTCCTCCTCCTCGCATGCGGAGCCGTCGCGGAGGCGCGCGTCATCTCGTATGCCCCGATCACGAGCCGGCAGGCGACTCCCGCCGTCCAGAGAAGGTCGAACCGCCACACGCTCCTCGTCGAGCAGGTGTCCGTCGCCTACCCCAACTCGGGGCCGAGCTGCCTCTCCTGCTTCCAGACGCTGTCGCGGCTCGTCGTGTACGACACGCAGGGTCTCGAGGAGCCACGGGACGTCACGCCCGGCGGCGCGCCCGGGACGTTCTCTTCCGTCGCCGCCTTCGAGGCGGAAAACGGCCCACTCTTTCTCTACGCCAATGGGTACTCGGTCTCCGACCCTCCGAATACCGCCATCCGCAACCTCTTCAGCCGCGACGGCGGCACGGTGTGGACCGAGGTGGCCGCGCTTCCCCGCGTCGCGGTAGGAAGCGGGTCCCAGATCGACGTCGGCGGGCCGCTCGTGAACGGGCGGGGCGCCTCCCTGCTGCCGGGTTCCGCCGAGGCTCCGTTCATCATCTCCCTTTACGCCAACACGGGCTGGGAGATCTGGGCGGTCGGCGCCGACGGCTCCGCGCGCCGTCTCGTTGCCGCCGGCGCCAGCACGATCCTCCTCGGATCGGACCGCGAGGGCCGCCGCGCCCTGTTCGTCGGTCAGCCCGTCTCGGCCGGACCCGGGCCCGGAACCTTCCTGGCCTTCGGTGTCTGGACCACCGCTCTGGACGGAACGCTGAGCCTCCTCGCCCCCCTACCCGCAGGGACCTCGGCGTACGGGGCGAGCGATGGGTGGATCACGCCGGACGGAGGCGCCTACCTGAACGTCGCATGGGGCTACGCTATCGCCCTCTTGTCGCCGCGCTCGGTCGTCCGCGCGGCGGGAGGTGGAATCCGGGAAATCGCCGGGACTTCGAGCCTGAACGCGATCGATCTCTTCGCAGTCCCCACGGCAGACTTCTCAGGCGCATGGGTCCTGCAGCGTGGAGTCGGGCCCACGATTCTCTCTTCGCACACTCCCGCGGGCGGCCTCGTCGAGGCGTGGCGCGACGTGACGCGGCCGGAGGTCGAGGCGCTTCACGCCGCGGTCTCCGGAACGCGCCTCCTCGTCCAGGTTCACCGCCCGCGCCCGCAAGTCGACCAGCGCATCTTCAAGGACCCCGCGCTCGCGATCTGGAACGTGGGCGCGCCCGCGCCGTCGTCTTACGACGAGCTCTTCCTCCAGGAGACGACCTCCAAGGGCTTCGTCCATCTCGACGTCGACGCGGCCGCGGCCGGCGCGCCGTTCCTGTTCAATTCCGGCTCTTCCTACGGCTGGTTCGCGGGGCCTCCCCCGGGCGGGCCCTCCGGCGCCGGAGGCGGCGGCGACGTCGTGCAGGAGTGGGGCGTCGTGCGCGCCTCGCTGCGCCAGCGCCTCGTCATCCCGGCGGCCGCGCGGTCGAACGGAATCAACCTCAGCCGCTGGCGGACGGACCTCGTGCTCCGAAATCCTGATCCCGAGCCCGTGTCGGTCGTCCTGCGGTTCCTCCCGAACATCGACGCGCCTCCGGCCGCCCCGGACCGCAGCGTCCTCGTCCCCGCTTCATCCGTCGCGACGTATCCCGACGTTCTCGCGTCCCTCTTCGGTCTCGAGGCCGGCTCGGGCGCGATCCTCCTCGTGCCCGAGGGCACGAGGTCGATCGAGGCGACGAGCCGCACGTACACGGCGGCCGCCGGCGGCGGCACGTATGGGATGTCCGTCGGCGCGGTCGACGTCTTCGCCGCGCTTGGCGCGAACTTCGCGGTCAGCTTCTCCGCGGGCCTCCTCGGAGACGGGTTCCGGACGAATCTCGTCGCGACCGACGTGAGCGGCCGCGGCGCGAGCGCCGACCTCAGTCTCGCCGCGGACTCGAGCGCGCCCGGGCCCCTCGAGGGCACGATCGCGACCTCGGCGTCGAGGCAGCGCCAGGTGTCCGATCTCGGCGCCGCGCTCGGCGCGCCGGCATGGAGGACGGCCTCGCTCCTCTTCACGCCCAGGAGCGGGGAGAGCATCGCGGGCCTCATGGCGATCGACAACGCGACGAACGACCCGACGTGGTTTCCGCCCGACGTCCCGTCGCTCGTCCCCCGCACGATTCCCGCGGTCGTCCACGCCGACGGCGCGAACGGCGCGCGGTATCGGACGGACCTCTTTCTCTTCAACCCCTCCGGACGGACGCAGTCCGTCACGCTCGCGATCAAGCCGTGGAGCGCGAACACGTCCGAACGGCTCCTCACGCTTCCGCTCCTGCCCCGCGAGTCCAAGACGATCCGCGACGTCCTTTTCACCGCCTTCGGCCTCTCGGGCGTCGCCCGCCTGCGCTTCCAGACGACGGGAACGCTCGACGACTCCGGCGGCGTGCGCGTCACGTCGCGGACGTACACCTTCGCCCCCTCCGGCGGCACGTATGGCCTCCTCCTTCCAGCCCTGAACGCCTTCCAGTCCGCGGGCGGCGGCGAGTCGCTCGAGATTCTTCTTCCGGCGGGAGGCGCCGGCTTCCGGACCAATCTCGCGCTCGTCGACCTCAGCGCGGCGCCCGGCTCCGGAACGGTCAGCGTCAAGGTCGAGGTCTTCGACGAGTCGGGCGTCCGCCGGGACGTCTTCGAGACGCCCGTCCCGCTCGCCGGAGGGATCCAGATCGACGACCTCTTCCACGGCCGCGGTCTCGGGGACGGACCCCGCGCGGGAGTCATCCGCGTCTCGCCCGCCGGCGGTCTCGTCGCGGCCTATGCGAGCGTCATCGACAACGCGACGAACGACCCGCTCTACGCGCCCCCCATGCTCGCGGCGAAAAACTGAGGATGTCTTCTAGGTCGACGGATCTTTCCGGGGCAGCACGAAGCGCTGGAGGAGCACCGCGACCGCCGCGAGGCAGATCGCGAGGCCGACGAACGACGCGACGCGATAGAGGCCTCCGAGCCGCGCGAGGTCGAAGAGGAAGCACTTCAGGATCGTGACGACCAGGAGCACGACCGCCGCGATGCGGCCCCGCCTACTCCCGGCCGCGATCGAGACGACGAGGAGCACGATCGCGAAGACGGCCCACGAGAGCGTGTAGGCGAGGCCCTCGGCGAGCGACGACGACAGGACGTTGAACGCCGGCACCGCGCCCTCCGCGAAGAAGTTCGCGATCTCGAGGTTCACGAGCACGAAGAGAAGGGCGACGCCGCCTGCCGGAAGAAGGTCCGCGAGCCTCCGCGCCCTTTCGTCGTCCGCGCGGCGCAGGAGCCGGGCCCCGAGGAAGAACGTCGCCGCCGCGACGCCATAGACCTCGAGATACCAGTTGAAAAGCGGCGCCGCGGAGCGCGGGTGATACGTGAGAACGGCCGGGTTCATCGCGAGGCGCAGGAATGCCGCGGCGAAGAGTCCCCCGGACCAGAGGACGAGACCGCGGTGCGGAATGCGCCCGAAGAGCCAGGCGAGGGACGCGCCGAGAAGCGCCCATCCGAGCGTCAGCCACTCCCTCTCGAACTGGAGCGGAATCGCGACCGTGACGAACGCCAGGACCGCGCCCGCCACGAGGGCGAGGCGCCCGCGGTCTTCTTCAGGCGGAACGCCGAGCGTCAGGAGACGCGCGAGAAGCACGGCGAGGCCGAGAGCGAGAACAAGCGGCAGAAGGCCCATCACGCCCCGGTAGCCGGCGTCGGCGAGAGCCGTGCGGAAGAGGGGAAAAAAGACGGCACTCGCGAGAACCGCCGCGAGGTACGGCTCCTTCGCCCGTTCCGCGCGCTTCCCGAGGACGAGCGGGTACGCAAGGAAGATGACCCAGAAGGCGCCACCGAGCAGGAGCTCGTCCTTCCAGAGGCCGTACGCGCGCCGGTGCGCGACCTCCCATGCGTACGCGGCCGCCGCCGCGGGAAGCACCGCGAGAACCGCGAGCCCCTGCGCGCCCGAGCCCGCCGCGAGGGCGAGGAGCGCAACGAGAAACACGATGTGCGCCGCGAGAAGGGCGCGGAACGGCGGCGCGCCGTGCGCGAACGAGACGAAGATCGCCACCGCCTGGGCCAGGAAAAGCGCGACCGCCGCCCCGAGGGCGAAGGCGCGGTCTTCCTTCCACACCCACGCCGCCACGCCGAAGAGCGCAATCGCCGCGGCCGCGCCGAGCGTGCGAACGGGCCCCGGCGCGTTCGTCGCCACGACGGTCAGCACGAGGGGCACGAAGGAGGCAAGCGCGAGCGACGCGACCTGCAGCCGGGCGGGCCCGCGTCGCGCCGCGACCCACGCTCCGGTGGCCACGAGAAGTCCGAGCGCGATCGCGGCCCGCGGGTCCGGGGGGGACGAGAGGCTGCGCTGGGACGCGACGAAGAGGATCAGGAAAG
Source organism: Acidobacteriota bacterium (assembly GCA_030278895.1). Classification (GTDB taxonomy): domain Bacteria; phylum Acidobacteriota; class Thermoanaerobaculia; order UBA5066; family UBA5066; genus Fen-183. The sequence continues at coordinate 2,782 of JARXKK010000009.1, read as the reverse complement.
ACCCGAGAAGGCCGAGGTGCGCGGCGGCGCCGGGAATCGCACCCGGCGGGCGGACGCGCGCCGCGACCGCCGGTGCGACGAAATAGAAGATCCCGAAGGCCGCGGCCGCGGCGAGGCCCGGCCCGAGCAGATCCGGCGTCGCCGAGCGCACGAACCACGCCCCGAGGACGACGAGCGTCGCGAGACCCGCCATGACGTGGAGGGGCGGCGCATCGCGGACTGCCGCGAACACCAGGAGGCCGGCGTCGAGGAGAAGGAGAAAGCCGAAGAGAATCGGCCACAGGCTGCCGTCGTCGGGCTTCGTCGCGAGGGAAAGCGCGAACAGCAACGTGAGCGCGAGGCTCGCAACCGGCAGGAAGATCCAGCGCCTTTTCACGGCAGCCCAGGCGAGCCCTCCATTTAGGAGGAGGAGGTACGAGAGGAGCGCTCCGGGCCGGTCCTCTCCAGTTCCAAGGAGCGCGGGCGTCGCGAAGCCGCCCAGAAGGCCCAGCCCCGCAATGAAGGCGGAGTCGTGCCGCACGGAGAGCGCGACGGCGAGCGCGGCGACGAGCGCGAGCGCGACGAACGTCGGAAGGAGACCGAGCAGGTCCCAGCGCGCGTGCGCGGCGTAGAACGTCGCGAAGAGGATCGCGAGGCCCGCCGCGGCGAGAGCCGTCGCGGTCACCGCGTAACGCTGCGCGGCCTTCAACTCGCAAGCGATGAGGATCGAAAGGCCCGCGAGGAGGCCGATCGCCATCTGGATCGGCGGTGAGAGCCACCCGCGCTCGATGGAATAGCGCAGGAAGAAGATCGCGCCGAGCGTCAGGAAGATGCCCGCCGTCCAGGAAAACAGCTTCACGCCGACGAAGCCTTCCCAGTCCACGCCGCGCGGCTCGGGCGGAGCATCGGCGTCGGCGCTTTGCTTAAAAGGGGTAACGAGCGGTGGCGCGAAGGCGACCGGCGGGACTGGATAGGAGACCGGCGGGGCGTCCGGCGATGGGGCCTCAGTCGCGGCCTGCTCGGGAGCAGAAAGTCTTCGGACTTCTCTCTCCAGCCGCTCGACCTTCTCGCGCAGCCACACGAAGAGCCCAATGGCGACGATGGCGGCGAGGAACGCGACGAGGGAGATCACGTCACGCGGCGGCTCTCTTCGGCGCGAGGAAACGGTCGTAGAGGAGCATGCAGGCCGTCGCCCCGAATCCGATCGCGGAGAGGAGAATCCACATCCCGCCCGGGTTGCCCCCCTTGAGGTAATGCTCGATCAGATAGCCCGAGAGGCGTCCGGCGACGAACGCGCCGATGGCGACGGGCAGGAACGCGAAGCCCATGTACGTGCCGGTCTGCTCTTTCGGGGCGAGGTCCGCGACGTATTCGTAGAAGCGCGGCGCCTGCATGGACTCGCCGAGCGCGAAGAGAAGCATCGCGGCGACGACACCCTGCCAGCTCCCGGTGACCGTGATCACGAGCCAGGACGCGCTCGCGACCGCGAACCCGCCGGCCATCGCGCGGATCGGGCGGATCTTTTTCATGAGCGCGGTCGCGGGGACCGAGAGAAAGATGATCCCGAGCGCGTCCACGGTCTCGAGGAGCTCGAACCGCTCGATCTTCAGAATGTCCGTCACGTAGAACGGCAGAGAGTAGAAAACCTGCCAGAACATGATCCAGAAGCCCGAGAAGATCACGAGAAACGTCATGAACCGCGCGTTCTTCAGGACCGTTACCGCGTCCGAAAACACCTTCGCGAACGTGCGGCCCTCGCGCGACCCCGCGGGCTCCTTGTAGAAGAAGAGCGTCCCGAGAACGAGCGCGGCCGAGACGGCCGCCGACATGAGGAGGACCTCCGCGATCCCCCAGCGCGTCCGGACCTCGCTCGCGAGGATCGGGCCGAAGAAGCCGCCGAAGTTCACGAGCGTGTAATAGATCGAATACCCGAGTGACTTCGTCTCTTCCGTCGTCGTGCGCGCGACGGTCCCGACGACGCAGGGCTTGATGAGCGAGCCGCCGATCGCCGTCACGACGAGGGCGAGGACGACGAAGCCCTTCTTTCCGAGCGCGTCGATGAACGGTTGACCGGCCGGGAGGCCCGCGAGCCCGATGAGCGTGTATCCGACGCAGAAGATCGAGAAGCAGGCGACGAGGCTGCGCTTGAACCCGAAGCGGTCCACGACGACGCCCGCGAGGATCGGGAGGCCGAAGACGAGAAGGCCGTAGATTCCGACGAGGTCGTTGCCCGTCGTCCCGAGGCCCACGGTGCGGTTCAGGTAGACGGCGAGAACCGCCTTCGATCCGTAGAACGCGAAACGCTCGAACAGCTCGAGGACGTTCGCGACCCAGAACGTGCGCGTGAAGCCGGTGCGGAGAACCCGGAGTCGTTCGGCGAGATCCACGAGTCCTCCTCGAAGGCGATCCGGGGATCTTCGGCGCCGGACGCGTCCCGCGTCAACCGCGCGGTGCTAGCCTGACGGGCGGGGAGGGAGTCCGACCATGGGCATGTACATCATCGCCGAGCCGTGCATCGGAACGAAAGACACCGCCTGCGTCGAGGTGTGTCCGGTCGACTGCATTCACCCGAAAAAGGACGAGGACGGATTTGCCGGGGCGACGATGCTCTACATCGACCCCAATACGTGCATTCAGTGCGGCAACTGCGAACCGGCGTGCCCGGTGAAGGCGATCTTCACGGAAGAGACCATCCCCGAGAAGTGGAAGCACTACCAGCAGATCAACGCCGACCACTTCGCCTAGCGCGGCTCCGTTAGACTGCAGGGCTCGTGGAAGCGCGCGAAATCCTCACGCGGCTCTA
>JARXKK010000008.1 GCA_030278895.1 Acidobacteriota bacterium | reverse complement strand
CGTGATCACCATGGAAGACCCTCCTCTAACGGGAGAGCCCGAGCGTCGCGTCGATTGCTGCGAACGCCTCTCTCCCGCTGACATTCCGGGATGTCGTCTCGGGGAGTATGCCGCAGACAGCCAGCGAAGCCGACGACAGGAAGCACGTCTCGTCGCGGCTCCCGAGAAGCGCCGCGAGACGCCGGGCGTGGCCGGGCATCTCGTTTCGGAGAACCGGAGCGTCCGCGCCCACGAGGTGCGTCTCCCTGGAGACGGTGAAGAACCCAAGCCCGATCGTCCGGACGAGGGGCGCGCGCTCGGACCGGTCGAGGACGTCGATCGCGACTTCGCCGCCAGGCGGCACCCGGGCCGCCGCCACCTCGGGAACGAGCGTGAAGAGAAGGGTCGCGAGCTGGGCGCGGGTGACGCGCGGAGCCGCGACGGCCTTCCGCGCCGACGCGGGAAGATTCTGCATCTGAAACTCGAGCCGCGCCGACGCCTGCTTCGGGCGCAGGGAAGGGTCGTCCCTCGCGAGGTCGCCGTAAAGCGTCTCGGCCTCCGCGAAACGCGACGTCTTGAGCGCGAGCGCCGCGAGCGCTTCTGTGAGGGAGGCATCGGCAGGCGCCCGTTCATGAGCCGACTGGGCGGCGGCAAACGCATCCTCGAGCTTTCCTTCCGCCTCCGCGGCCAACGCGAGCACGTGATAGCCGGCGGGCGATTCCGGGTCCACCTCGACGAGAGCGAGCGCCGCCCGGCGGGCCGCCGCGGAGTCCCCTCGCGCGAGAGCCACGTCGGCCTCCGCGCGGGATGTCGTCACGACCGACGCGCGGAGCTCGGCGACCCGCTCCTGGTAGCGGGCCTTTCCGGGCACGAGGAGCGCCGCGTCGCGATACGCGTCGAGAGCGTCGCGCGGCCGCCCCGCGGCGACGTCGTCTTCCGCGCGTGCCGCGAGCGCGGCCGCGCGCCCCTCAGGCGACGACGCGTCCACGGGAGGCGGGCCCGAAGAGCATCCGGCGAGCGCCGCCACGGCGGCGAAGACGACGCCAGAGAAGGCAAAGCCCAGTCGCAGGGTCAAACCGGCGGTGTCCGCACGGTGCCCATGGCCGGAGACGCTGTCGGAGTTCCGCCCAGAGAAGCGACCGAGGAGATGGCGTGCTTGTAGATCAGCTCCTCGCGTCCCTCCACCTCGAGCACGACCGCGTACTTGTCGAAGCGGCGGATCCGCCCCACCCGCTTCTTCTCGGAGATGAGCATGACCTCGACGAGCGTGTTGTCTTTCCGCAGCTGATAAAAGAAACCGTCCTGAACGTTGATGGGCGGCTTGCTCGGTCCGATCATGGTCATCCCCCTTCACCGGCAGAAAAAAGAAAAAGATGTCGCGCTTCGTGCACGACGAAATCGACGAGATCGGGGCGGTCGGCGCGCGCGGACACGAGACCGCTCTCGCGCCGGAACCACGCTTCCTGCCTCTTCGCGTAATGGCGGGTCTCCCGGAGGAGCCGCTCGGCCCACTCGCCTTCGGAAAGCGCGCCGGAAACCAGGGCCGCCGTGTCGCGGTAGCCGATCGCCGCGAAAGCGGGCGCCTCGAGCGGGATTCCCGCCGCGAGCAGACCGCGCACTTCCGTTGGCAGTTCGTTCACGAAATCCGACTGGAACCTCGCGGCGATTCTTCCATAGAGGACTTCGCGCGGCAACGTGAGGAGCACCTTCACGGAAGGTCTCTCCCACACGGGCCCCGGCCGCTCCCGAAAGAGTCGCGAGGGACGGACGCCCGAGAGGAACAGGATCTCGAGGAGCCGGATGGCGCGGGCGGCGTCGGCCGCGCCCACGCGCTTCGCGCTTTCCGGGTCGAGCAGCCCGATCATCCGGACGAGGGTGCCCGCGCCGCGACGCGCCTTGACGGCCTCGAGGGCACGCCGCAAGCGGTCGTCCCGGGTCGGCCCTTCGAAGAGACCGCCGAAGAACGCGCGCACGTAAAAGCCCGTGCCTCCCGCCAGGATGGGAAGTCTTCCGCGCGCGAGGATCTCCTCGCAGAGGCGGCGGGCCTCCGTCGCGAACGCGCCGGCGCTCCAGGGCTCGCGCGGATCCCGCGCGTCCACGAGGTGGTGCGGAACGCGCTCCCTGAGCTTCGCCGACGGTTTCGCCGTTCCCGCGTCGAAGCCGCGATAAACCGCGAAGGCGTCCGCCGAGACGATCTCGCCCCCGAGGCGCTCGGCAACGGCCACCGCGAGCTCGGACTTCCCTGTCGCGGTCGCACCCACGATCGCGAGCACGCCCGCCGGGCGCGTGGGGTTCACGGCACCCCCCGGGCGACGCTCTCAGGGAAGACCGGCCAGATGTGGCTGCCCGAAAAGACGAGCGCGATCTCGCCGTCCCGATCGGTCCGGAACGTCCGCACTCCGGCCGCGCCGAGCCGCTCGAGCACCTCCGGCGCCGGGTGGCCGAAATGGTTACGGCGCCCGACGCCGATCAGCCCCACCCGCGGCGAGACGCGAGAGAGAAACGCCGCGGCGGTGGACGTCCGGCTCCCGTGGTGAGGCACCTTGAGGACGTCCGCGGCCAGCGTGCGGCCGCTCGCGACGAGGTCGCTCTCGGCCAGCCTCTCGATGTCGCCCGTCAGGATCGCCGTGCGTCCGGCGAGCGCGACGGAGAGGACGAGAGACCCGTTGTTCTCGCGCGCCCGCGGGTACCCGCCGTCCCCCGGATGAAGGACGTCGAACGAAAGACCCGCGGCCGTGAAGCGCTGGCCCGCCCCGAGGCGCTCCAGCGTCAGGCCCCGGCGGGCGGCCGCCTCCTCGAACTCGTCGAGGAACACGTTGCGCGGCGCGCCGCGGGGCAGAACGACGCGATCGACCGGCAGCGAGGCCAGCACCGCGAGGAGGCCCCGCGCGTGATCCGGGTGCGGGTGCGTGAGGACGACGGCGTCGAACGCGACGGCCCCGAGGTCGGCGAGTCGCGGCAGGAGCCGGAGGCGCCCGAAGTCGTACTCGCGGTCGGGGCTGCCGCCGCCGTCGACGAGAACGCGGCCCCGGGGCGAGATCAGAAGCCACGCGTCTCCCTGGCCCACGTCGAGAGCCTGAAGGCGGACCGTGTCCCGCGCGGAGACGACCGGCGGCGCGAGGACGATGGCGAGCGCGGCCGCCGCCGCCGCGAGCAGCGAACACCGGCGAACCGCGGGGCGCCGCGCGAGGCCCGCCGCGACGAGGAGCATTCCCGCGGCCGCGGCCAGCGCGAACGCGGGCGTGGGCACGATCCGCACAGCGTGGAGCCGGTCGAGCGCCGCGAGGAGGGCGAGAAGCGTGTCCGACAGAAACCGCAGCGGAAGGATCGCAAGAGAAGCCGCGGCGGGAGAAAGAAGGAGGAGCGGGAGGAGCAGCAGGCCCGCAAACAGGAACAGGCTGGACAGCGGAACGACGAACGGGTTCGACAGGAGGGCGACGACCGGAAGGACGTTGAAGACGAAGAGCTGCACCGGAAGAACAGCCAGCTCGGCTCCGGCGGTCGCGCCGACGGCGTCGGCGACGAGACCGGGCAGGCCCGCACGGCGCAGCGCCCGCGCCGCGGGCACGCCAAACGCCGCGAGGCCGAACACCGCCGCGAAGGTCAGGAGAAATCCGACGTCGAAAAGATTCGAAGGATCGGCCGCGAGAAGCACGAGTGCCGCAAACCCGAGGACGTGCGCGGCCGAGGTCGGCCGTCCGAGGAGCCGCGCCAGGAGGTAGAGGCCGATCATCAGGGCGGCGCGCACGACGGGCGGCCGTCCCCCGGCGAACAGGGCGAAGAGCGCCGTCGCCACGAGCACGAGAGCGTCGCGCGCCCTGAGGGACGCGCCCAGCCGCCGCGCGAAGAAGCCGAGCAGCCCGGCGACGAGGCCGACCTGTAGACCGGAAATCGCGACGATGTGCGCGACTCCGCCGTCGCGGAACGCGCTCACCGTCGAGCCGGGCAGATCCTGCGTCTCCCCCATCACGAGGGCGAGGAGGAGCGCGAGCGCGCCCCGGGCCTCGGGCTCCGCGGCGGCCAGGTTGAAGCGGAGGCGCCTCTTCACGGCTGCATGCGCGATCACCACCGGCGCGAGCGGCCCTCGCGGGGGGCCGATGCGTTCCATCTGCGCCGCGCTCTTGAGAGCGAGGCGCGCCTCGACGGGCAGGTCGAACGGAGAGCGCGACGGCCCGCCCGTCTCGGGCAGCCGCAGGACGCCGCGGATGCGTACACGCTCGCCGAGCTCCGCGACGAGCGAAGGATCCTCGTCGCCTGCGACCGTCACCGCCAGGCCGGTCTCGAGACGCAGCGGCCGGCCGTTCACGCGAGCGGATTCCACCGCGAGCCGTGTCCGCCGGAGCGAGCCGCTCGAGGTCCACGGCGCGTCGAGCCGGCCGGTCGCCTCCAGAACGACACCGTCGGCTGCCGGATCCCCGGCGCGCGCGGCGACGAGGCACTCGCGAACTTCCTCCACCGTCCGGAATGCAGGGAGCAGAAATCGCTCGCGCGCGTTCCAGAACCCGAGGCTCGCGACGAGGGCGAGGCCCCCGAGCGCGCGGACGCCGCTTCCCCGCTTCGCGAGGGCGATACCCGCCGCCGCCGCGAGGATCAGCGCAGTCCCGAGGGCGCGTCCCGGCGGGACCGCGGAGACGACGGCCGCGAGGATGCCCGCCGCCATCGCCCCCGCCAGGGGAAGCGAGGGCGCACCGGCGTTCCGGGACCAGGAGGCGCGCATGACGCGCTTCTATCCGACTTTCCGCCTTGCGAGCAAGGCGATCGTCTCGACGTGGTGCGTCTGGGGAAAGAGATCGAGGAGCGTCAGCCGCTCGACCGCGTAGCGGGACTTCAGGGCCGCGAGATCGCGGGCAAGCGTCGGCGGATCGCACGAGACCATCAGGAGCTGCCTCGGCGCGAGCCGCAGAATCCCCTTGCGCACCTCGGGCGAGAGCCCCGCGCGCGGGGGATCGGCGAGGAGAAGAGAAAGAGGAAGAGGAGATTTCTGCGAATGAAGAAAAGATTCCGCCGACGAGCGCATTGCACGCGCAAGAGGTAACCCCTCTGCATGCCAGGTCTGAAGATTCTTAGAAAGTGAATGAGAGGAGGTCTTGTCGATTTCGACGGCCGTCACCTCGACCGCGCACCCGGCCGCGCCCTTGGCTTCGGCCGCGAGCTCGAGCAGAGGGCGCGTCATGAAACCGACGCCGGCATAAAGATCCACAGCACGAAATGGCCGCAAGCCTTCTCCTGCGGCGCGCAGCGCCGTCCGAATCTCCTCGAGAAATATATCGAGGAGGAAGAGATTTCCTTGAAAGAAGGAATCGACGGAGACATCAAACAACGCCCCGCCCGCGATGATCGCGAGCGAAGCCGGCCCGTCCGCTCCGAGAACGCGTCCGCCCGAATCGACGACACGAAACCCGTCGAACGGTCCCCTCCCTCTCTCTTTCACCTTCAAAGAAATCCCGGGTCTCTCTCCTTCTCCCTCGCCGAGCCGCAACTCGCCGAGCAGGGTCTTCCCCTCCCGGTCTTCCAGAGTCCAGAGCTCTCCTTCCATCGGCCCGAACCTCTCGAGGTGCGCCCGGATCGCCGGCAGCCGCGCCAGAAGCGCATTCGAAACGATTTCGCAGACTTCGAGGTTCGAGACGACCTTCGAGCGCGGCGCGAAGAAACCGAGCCGGCCCTCCCGGTCGAGATGCAGGCGATTCCGCAAGCGATAGTTCCGCGGGGAACCGTGCCATGCCGGTTCGGGCAGCTCCTCGGAGCGAAGGCCGGCGATCCGTCGCAGGGCATCGAGAACGAGCGACGTCTTCAGCTCGCGATGTGCCTCGAGCCGCGCGGCCGGCCAGTCGCATCCGCCGCAGGAGGCATCCCGGGCGCGCGGACAGAGCTCTCCGTCGGGGCGCCGCGCCTCACCGGCGGCGACGACCTCCTCGAGAACGCCCCGGACGAGGCGACGCGAGGCTTCCGTCACGCGCGCCCGGACGCGGTCGCCCGGCAACGCTCCGGACACGAGTGTCACGACGCCCGCGAGACGCGTGAGCCCTTCGCCGCCAGGCACGACCCGCTCGATGACGGCCTCGACGACGTCGCCCGGGCGAAGCTCAGCCATGTAGAAGCGTCAGCGGCGGGAAACCGGCGAGCGCCCGCACCTCGCGGCGCGTCAGCGCCGCGCGCATGCGCTCGACGACCCGCGGTGCAAGGCCGGACGTGTCGCCAAGCGCCGAATCGACACGAGATTCGACGAGAGAAAGAGAAGAGGCATTCATTGCTTTAAGACTCGACCTCACGAGTGATGCCTCGATCGCCGAAAGCTGCTTTTCGATTTCTTCGAATGGTCCCTCGCTCGGGATGGCGTCGATCTTCGCGGCGGCCTTCTCGTGCCCCTGATTGCGGAGCGCCGAGGCGAGCGTCTCGAGTGTTTCCCGGATTGCGGCCGCGTCCGCGGCCGCTGCGGGGGGCACGTCCTCCTTGCCGACGAGGCCGCGGCGCTCCATCGCCCACCGCTCTTCGACGGCGCTTGCACAGTAGGCGAGTGAGGAGATCTTTCCGGCCTGGCCGCGGGCGAGGCGCCGCTCGAACGCCTCGCGTACGGCCCGCACGACCGTGTCCGCCGGGATGCCCGATTCGCGCCAGCCGCGGATCAGCCCCCAGTCCTTCGAGGAGACGAGAAACGGCGTGCCGCGCTCGGCGATGAAGGCGTCCTCGACCCGCGCCGCGTAGCCGGCTTCGTCGAGATCGGCGTCGGCCGGACCGCTCAGAAGAGGACCACGTCGCCGGAGAGGACCGTTTCCTCGCCATGTCCCGTCCCGAGCCGGAGGGCGCCGTCCGCATTCACACCGCGAAACACCCCGGACACCGTGCGGCCCTCGTTCTGGACGCTCAGGGCGTCGCCCGGCGCATGGGCGGCGACGGACGCGAACGCCTCCGGGAGAGGCTCGGTTCCCGGCTCGGCCAGCGGAACGTCGAGAATGTCGAGAAGCGAAGAAAGCGGGCGGACCCCTTCGAGCATCCCGGCGGGCGCCCCCGCCTCCTCGAGAGACGTGGCGTCACGGAGATCGTGAGCGTCCATCTCCTGCCTCGTTCCCTTCACGTTCAATCCCACACCCACGATGGCCCAGCCTTCGCCCTCGTCGTTCGCGCGCGCCTCGACGAGGACGCCCCCGAGCTTCTTGCGGTTCACGAGGAGGTCGTTCGGCCACTTGAGCCGCACATCGAGACCGAACGCCCGCGAAAGGCCGCGCGCGAGCGCGATCCCGGCGCGGAGCGGCAGGTGAACGCGCTCCGGGCCCGCCGGCCACGGTACGATGACCGAGACGGCGAGGCTCCCCGGAAGGGACACCCAGCTCCGGCCGAGGCGGCCGTGCCCCGCGGACTGCTTGTCCGCGACGATGATCGTGGGGCGGACATCCTCACTCTCGGCAAGCATCTTCTCCACGATCGCCTTCGCGACGTCGTTCGTGGAGGACGTCGCAGGCAGATAAATCAAGTTCTCGATGTGCCGGAACGTGCGGCCCTCGAGTGGGGAATGGACACCGGTGAAAGAGCCGCTCATACGCCCGGAGCCCCCACCAGGTTCCCGGAGAGCCGCCTGTGCCGCTCGGAGAGATCTTCGAGCTGCTGCTTCGCTTTCGCGACCACGGCCGCCGGAGCGCGCGAGAGGAAGCTCTCGTCCGCGAGTCGTGCCCGGATCTTGTCCGCCTCCGCGCGAAGCTGCTCCAGCTCCCGTTCCAGCTTCTCCTTGTCTTCGGAGGAAATCTCTTTCTTCGGAAGATCCACGAGCAGCCCGACACCCGCCACGACATCGCGAAACGCTCCGGCGATCTCCACCTTCGAAGAAATCTTCACGCCCTTGAGACGCCCGAGATGGGTGAGGAGCGGTACGTGACGGCGCATTTCCTTTGAAAGTGGACCTTCCGGCAGCTCGAGGCCGATGGCGAGCGCCTCGGTCTGGGCAAGGCCGTTCTCCGCGCGGAGATTGCGGATCCGCGTCACCACCGCGCGCAGCGTGGCGATCGCCTCCACCGCCGCGTCGTCCGTCCACGCGGCGCGCGGTTCGGGGAACTTCTCCATGGTGAGCCCGAGGCCGTCGCCATTCAGCGCTTCCCGAATCTCGCACGAGACGAACGGCATGAACGGATGCAGGAGCGCGAGGGAGTCGAGAAGCACGCGCTTCAGAACGCCTCGCGTCTTCTCTTTTTCGGCCTCGACGACGTCCGTGCCGCGCAGGACGGGCTTCACCATCTCGAGGTACCCGTCGCAGAAGTCGGACCAGAAGAACTGGTAGAGGGCGTTTGCCGCCTCGTCGAAACGATACGACTCGAGAGCCGCGTTCACCTTCGCGGTCGCCTCCGACAGGCGCGCGAGGATCCAGCGGTCCACCGTGCCGAGCGACGCGAAATCGAGCTCGTCCGGCGGGACCGCGGCCCCATCCTCGAGCATCTGGAGGGCGAAGCGAGCCGCGTTCCAGACCTTCGTCGCGAACGCGCGGTACCCGGCCACGCGCGTCTTGCCGAACGGGAGGTCACGACCGGTGCCCGAAAGAACGGCGAGAGTGAATCGCACCGCGTCGGCACCGAATTCGTCGCACATCTCGAGCGGGTCTACGACGTTTCCCTTCGTCTTCGACATCTTCTGGCCCTTCTCGTCACGCACGAGGCCGTGCAGGACGACGTCGGCGAAGGGCGCCCGGCCGTCGAAACTCGTGCCCGCCATGATCATCCGGGCAACCCAGAAGAACAGGATGTCGAAGCCCGTCACGAGGACGCTCGTCGGGTAGAAGCGCGCGAAGTCGGCCGTCTTCTCGGGCCAGCCGAGCACCGAGAGCGGCATGAGCCACGACGAGAACCAGGTGTCGAAAACGTCGGGGTCGCGCACGAGCTTCGCCGCGCCGCACGTCGCGCACGCGTCCGGGTCGCCCGCGCCCGGCCTGGGCACGGTCACGTGTCCATCCGGGCAATACCAGGCGGGAATCTCGTGCCCCCACCAGAGCTGCCGGGAGACGCACCAGTCGCGGATGTTCCGCATCCACTCGTCGTACGTCTTCTTCCAGAGCTCCGGCACGAAGCGCGTCTCTCCCGCGTCCGTCGCCGCGACGGCCTTCTCCGCGAGGGGAGCCACCTTCACGAACCACTGCAGGGAGACGAGCGGCTCGACGACCGTGTCGCACCGCTGGCAGCGCGCGAGAGGGATGACGTGGCTCTTCTCGCCGCGGCGGAGGCCGGCGGCGTCGAGGTCCCGGAGAACCTTCTTTCGCGCCTCGAAGCGGTCGAGACCGGCGTAGGCGGCCCCCGCGGCCGCGGTCATCTTTCCGTCGAAGCCGATCACGGCGATCGACTCGAGCGCATTGCGCTTCCCCGCCTCGAAGTCGTTCGGATCGTGCGCGGGCGTGACCTTCACGACGCCCGTCCCGAACTTGGGGTCCACGAAGGAATCGGCGATCACGGGAATGCTGCGGCCCGTCAAGGGCAGCTTCACGCGCCTTCCGGCGAGCCCCGCGTAGCGCTCGTCGTCGGGATGGACCGCGAGCGCCGTGTCGCCGAGCATCGTCTCGGGCCGCGTCGTGGCGACGACGAGCTCGCCCTTCCCCCCGTCCCGAGGAGCCCCGTCCAGCGGATACGCGATCGAATAGAGATGCCCCGAGCTCTCGACGTGGTTGACCTCGAGATCCGAGAGCACCGTGGCGCAGCTCGGGCACCAGTTCACCATCCGCTCGGCGCGGTAGGCGAGGCCCTCGTGGTAAAGCGTCGTGAAGACGTGCCGCACGGCCCTCGAGCGCTGCTCGTCGAGCGTGTAGTACACGCGCGAGAAGTCGCACGACGAGCCGAGGCGCCGGATCTGGTTCAGGATGTCGCCGCGCCGCGCACCGGCCCACTCGCGGCAGAGCGAGACGAAGGCTTCGCGTCCGAGGTCGTGGCGGCTTTTTCCCGTGCGCTCCTTGAGATCCCGCTCGACGACCATCTGCGTCGCGATGCCCGCATGGTCGACGCCAGGCACCCAGAGCACGGCGCGGCCCTGCATCCTTCGCCAGCGGCAGAGCACGTCCTCGAGCGTGCGCCCGAGCGCGTGCCCGACGTGGAGCCGGCCAGTGACGTTCGGCGGCGGGATGACGATCGTGAAGGGCTTCGCGTCCGGCGCGGCCGCCTCCGGGCGGAAGAACCCCGCGTCCTCCTGCGCCTTGTACCAGCGCATCTCGAAGGAGGCGGGTTCGAAGTTCTTCTCGAGTTCAGGCCGCTTCGTCATGGGAGGAGGCGCAGCATCGCATGAGGGCGAGGCTGAGGGGAAGAGACCTCGAGGTTTCTAGTCGGCCCGCTCGAGCTCGTCGAGGCGCTCTTTCACGAGGCGCTCGGCGAGCTCGGGCACGACGTCCCACGCGATCCGGCGCACGATGCGCTCGCCGGAGAGCTCGATGACGCGGCGCGCGATACGGTCGATGTCGTCGTCGGAGAGAGGCCCCGCCGCGGCAGACGCCGCAGCCGCCGAGGCCGCTGCCGACGCCTGCGGGATGAGGCTCTTGAGATCGGAGAGGCTCGCTTCCGCCGCGAGGGCTTCGAGGTCACCCTGCGGGTGCTCGGCGGGAGACTCTGCCTCGGACGCCGCAGCCGCCGCCTTCACCGCGGGCGAGTCCCAGAGCTCCGGCCGCGAAGTGCCTCGGCCGGACGCCTCGAAGGCCGCGATGTCTTCGTCGAGATCGCGATGCGGCGGCTCGTCGTCGAGCGCGCCGAGATCCATTTCGTAGTCCGCCGTGGGCGTGAACGGGAGCCCGAGCGGTTCGGTGGGCGGATCGGGAGGCGGCGCGGTGACGGCGGCAGGCGCCTCGAGGGGCATCTCGATCTCGGTTTCCCGAAAGACAGGGATCGCCGACGTGGCGTACATATTCTCGTCGGGCGGCGGCTGGGCCGCCTGCATCGCCGCCATCGGGAGCGTGAAGAATGGCGCGCTTCCGGACACAGTCGGATCGGTGGACTCGGCGCGCTCTTCGACGGAAGGGGGCGGCGCGACAGGTGGAGGCGGGGGCGGGGGCGGCTCAGGCGCGGGTGGCGGCTCGGGAGGCGCCGCGGCGCGCTCTTCGCCGGCCTTTTTCACGAGATCGCGCACGAGCGAGGCGAGCCCCTGCGAATCGAAGGGCTTCGTGACGCAGGAGTCCGCGCCCGCGCGCTCGGAGCGCGGCTTGTCGAAGGGCTCGAAGGTCCCTGTGAGAAGGATCACGGGCACGTACCGGCCGCCCGGCCGGCTCTTGATCTCCTCGCACAGCTCGTACCCGGTCATTCCCGGCATGACGCAGTCCGCGAGGACGATGTCCGGCGAGAAAGACTCGAGGAGCGAGAGCGCCAGGTCGCCGTTTCCGACGGCCTTCAGCTCGAACTCCGTTCCCGAGAACGTCAGCTCGATGACCTTCTGGATGGTCAGACTGTCGTCTGCCAAGAGAATCCGGTGCGGCATTCGATCTCCTCGCAGGGGCCGATATCCGCCGAGTTTACACCGCCCGCGGCAAGCGCGTGGCCTCGAGCGCCTGGTAGACGCGGGAGACCGGGGAGCGCGCGATCGCGGCAGAAAGGGCCCGGCTCGCGGCCACGACGAGAGACAGGTCGACGCCCGTCTCGAAGCCCATCCCATGGAGAAGGTATACGAGGTCCTCCGTGGCGACATTCCCTGCCGCCCCCGGCGCGTACGGGCACCCCCCGAGGCCGCCGGCAGACGAGTCGAAGATCCGGACGCCCTGCCGGAGACCCTCCGCGACGTTCGCGAGCGCCGTGCCGCGCGTGTCGTGGAAATGGAGCGCGAGGCGCGAAAGAGGCGCGCCCGCATCGACGCAGCGTTCGACGATCTCGGGCACCTGGGAGGGAACGCCGACACCGATCGTGTCTCCGAGGGATACCTCGTCGCATCCCGCGTCGAGAAGCCGCCGCGCGACGCGGGCGGCCGAGGACGGCGCGATGGCGCCCTCGTACGGGCAGCCGAAGACACACGAAACGTACCCGCGGACCCGCATCCCCGAAGCACGGGCACGCCGGATCACCGGCGCGAAGCGCCCGAAGGACTCGTCGATCGACGCGTTGATGTTCTTCCGGTTGAAGGTCTCGGATGCCGCCGTGAAGACCGCGATCTCCCGGACGCCGGACGCCTCCGCCCGATCCAGTCCCTTCTCGTTCGGCACGAGGACGGGATAGCGGACTCCCTGGCGTTTCCCGATTCGGCGAAACACCTCTTCTCCGTCGGCCAGCTGCGGAATCGCCTTCGGCGAGACGAACGCCGTCGCCTCGATGACCGGCAGGCCCGCGGCGGAGAGCGCGTCGACGAAGGCGACCTTCACGTCGGTCGGAACGGCCGCCGCTTCATTCTGCAGGCCGTCTCGCGGACCGACCTCGACGATCGTGACCCGCGATGCGTTCATTCCATTTCCACGAGGACGTCGCCGAGGCCGACCATCTGCCCCTCGATGACGAGAACGCGCGCCACGGTGCCGTCCTTCGGCGCGCGCACCGCGTGCTCCATCTTCATCGCCTCGACGAGGACGAGGGTGTCCCCTTTCTTCACGGCCGAGCCGGCGGCGGTTCGGACTCCCAGAATTCGACCGGGCATGGGAGCCTCGAGCGACGGCGTGTCCTCTGGCCGGCGGGCGTTCCGCGAAGTGAAGCGGGGAACGGCCGACAGTCGATAGGTCTCGCCCCGGTGGGACACCCACGCGACGTCGCCCGCGCGCAGGGCCATCGTACCGGGCGCCACGTCCATACCGGCCACCTCGCGCTCCTCCCCCGTCCGGAGATCGCGCAGCCTCATGCGCCGCTTCCGATACGAAACGGCGCGTCGAACGGCCCGGGCCGGAAGCTCTTCGTGCCTCCCGAAGCCGCGGCCGCGGGACCGGAGAGAACGGCCGCCGCCGCCGCGAAGACTTCGTCGGGAGGCGCGAGCAGCGCCGGAAGCACGAGCGTCTCGAGCAGGCCCGTGTTCGTTTCGCCGCGGACGACGGGGTCGGACTCCAGCAGCCGACCGAGCCACGAGAGATTCGTCGTGACGCCGAGGGCGACGGTCTCGCGAAGCGCCGCGACGAGCCGCCGCCGTGCTTCCTCGCGGGTACGGCCCACCCCGACGATCTTCGCGAGCATCGGGTCGTAGTGAACGTCGACGGCCTGCCCGGCGGTCACGCCCGAATCCACGCGCACGCCCGGGCCCGAAGGCTCGACCCACAGGAGGAGCCGCCCCGCCTGCGGAAGGAACCCCGCGTCCGGATCTTCCGCATAGACCCGCGCCTCGATCGCGTGGAAGGAGGGCGCGGCGGGAAGCTCCGGGAGCCGCTCGCCCGCGGCGATCGAGAGCTGGAGCGCGACGAGGTCCACCGAGAACGCCTCTTCCGTGACCGGGTGCTCCACCTGGAGGCGCGTGTTCATCTCCAGGAACCAGAACGCGCCTGACGGCTCGAGCAGAAACTCGACGGTCCCCGCGCTGACGTAGCCGACGGCCCGCGCCGCCTCGACGGCCGCCTGGCACAGCCGCGAGCGAAGCTCGGGCGTCACGGCGGGCGACGGGCATTCCTCGACCACCTTTTGGTGCCGCCGCTGGAGCGAACACTCGCGTTCGCCGAGGGCGACGACGTTGCCGTGCATGTCCCCGAGAACCTGCACCTCGATGTGGCGGGGCGAGTCGAGGTACTTCTCGACGTAGACGGTGGAATCACCGAACGCCGAAAGAGCCTCGCGGCGGCAGGATGAGATCGCGGAGGAGAGCTCTGCTTCGGACCCCACCACCCGCATCCCTTTTCCTCCGCCGCCAGCGGATGCCTTCACGACGACGGGAAACCCGAGAGAAGAGATTTCTTTGAAGCTGCCAGAGGTTTCGGGGGGGATGAGTGCGCCCGGAACCACCGGCACGCCTGTGGCCCGCATTCTTTCCCTCGCAGAAATCTTCGATCCCATCGCTTCCATGGCCTCGGCAGGTGGACCGATCCAGACGAGCCCGGCTCCGACCACCGCGCGCGCGAAATCCGCGTTCTCCGAGAGAAACCCGTAGCCGGGATGAACCGCGTCGCAGCGCGTCTTCTGCGCGGCGGAAATCAGAAGTGGAATCGAGAGGTACGACTCTTTGGCCGGCGCGGGGCCGAGCCTGACCGCGGCATCCGCGAGCGCGACGTGGCGCGCCTCGCGGTCCGCGTCCGAATACACCGCCACGCATTCGAGCCCCGCCGTCCGGCAGGCCCGGATCACGCGCACGGCGATCTCGCCGCGGTTCGCGACGAGCACGCGGCTGAGCCGCCGGGCGGAGGTCACGACTTCTTCGCGCCCGGCCCCGCCGCCCAGGACGGCTTTCGCTTCTCGAGAAAGGCCGCGAGGCCCTCCCTCCCCTCGGCCGAGGCGCGCCGTTCGGCCAGGCGCTGGATCGCCATGTTCGTGGCATCCCGGATCGGCATCACGGCGACCGCGCGCGCGAGGTGCTTGGCCTCGGCCACGGCTTCCGGGCCCCCCAGCAGGATCGCGTCGAGGATCGTTCGCGCCGCGGCGCCGAGCTCTTTTTCCGGAACGACGCGGTGCACGAGCCCGGCCTGGCGGGCCTCTTCCGCCGAGACACGGTCTCCCGTGACGAACCAGGCACGCGCGCGAGACTCCCCGATCTTGTGAACGAGATAGGGCGAGATGACGGCGGGAATGACCCCGAGCCTCACCTCGGTCGTGCCGAAGATCGCGTCCTCGGCGGCCACGACGACGTCGCACACGGCGAGGAGG
Organism: Acidobacteriota bacterium; assembly: GCA_030278895.1. GTDB lineage: Bacteria > Acidobacteriota > Thermoanaerobaculia > UBA5066 > UBA5066 > Fen-183. The sequence goes on along the minus strand of JARXKK010000008.1, from coordinate 31,533 downwards.
CCGGTCCCCCCGCCCAGCGCCGCGCCCTGAACGCGCGCAACGATCGGTTTCGCGAGCTCGTCGAACGCGCGAAAAAGCGACGCCAGCTCGGCCGAATCGCGCAGGTTCTCCTGCATCGTGAACCCGGAGACCTTCTTCATCCAGTCGATGTCGGCGCCGGCGCAGAACGCCTTCCCCGCGCCCGAGAGCTCGATGACGCGGGTCGTCGCGTCGCCCGCCAGCTCGCGCACGGCGCGCTGCAGGAGGCCCACGAGCTCGCCGTCGAACGCGTTCCGCCGGGCCGGGCGATTCAGGATGAGGCATGCGATCCGGGGATCGGCCGCGCGTTCGAGGAGGACGCCGGATTCGCTCATCGCATCACCTCCACCGACCCCGGAAGGTCGAGGGGCACGGTGAGAATCTGGTCCCGGCCCACGCGTACGGAGACGCGTGCGACGAGCCGGCCCGCCACGTGTCCACCACCGGCCACCGCGCTGCCGAGCGCCGACAGGAGATCGGCGCTGGATGCGTTGATCGGTAGCTCGATCGCGTTGTCGCGGCCGGGGTGGAGCCTCAGGCCGTGCCTCTCCCCTTCGGCAATTCGTCGATCACCCACCCAGACAGAGTAAACGAGGTCCTTCACGTCGAGCGGGAACGAGAGAGGGTTGTAGATCGTCGCGGTCGCGTTGCCCTGGACTTCGGTGAGAGTCATCCCCGTGAAGCGCGCGCCGGAGAAGCCGGCAAGGGCCCCGCCCATCGGAGCCGACGCGCGCACCTCCGGCGTGCCGATCTTCAGGACTCCGGCGCTGCACACGGGGGCCTGCGTTCCACCCTCGCCGCGCAGAGTGCCCTTCACCGTCACGTCGAGGGCCACGGGGTGCACCCGGGAGAGCAGCGCCTGCGGGATCTTCGCGAGATCGAGGTCCACGAGGAACACGACGGAATTCCCGCCGGGACCCGGCTGAACCATGGCCGTCAGCGACGGCCCGAGGGCAAGAGGCGTGTTCGCCACCGCGATCTCGCCCGCGAAGGTCTGCCTTCCGCCCGCGGCGGCCTCGGGGAGCGACGTGCGCAGGAACGCCGTGAGCTTCGTCCGCGTCAGGGACGTGACCTCCAAGGCGTCCACCGTGCCGCACGGCGCGCGCTCGTCGGCGCGGGACGGGAGCGCCAGGGTCAGAGGGAGAAGCAGCGTGAGAAGGACGCGTCGCATGCCTACATCCGGAACACGCCGAAGCGCGTCTCCCGCCGCGGGCCGTTCGCCGCGGCCGCCAGCCCGAGCGCGAGAACGCGGCGCGTCTCCGTGGGATCGAGAATGCCGTCGTCCCAGAGCCGCCCCGACGCGAAGTACGGGTTTCCCTCGGCTTCGTATTTCTCGAGCGTGGGCCTTCGGAACGCGGCCCTCTCCGTGTCGGTCATCTTCGGGTTCCCCTCTCTAAGGCGCTGATCGTCCTTGACGGTGGCAAGGACGTCCGCCGCCTGCTCGCCGCCCATGACGCTGATCCGGGAGTTCGGCCACGTCCAGAGAAAGCGCGGCTGGTAAGCGCGCCCGCACATTCCGTAGTTCCCGGCGCCGAAGGACCCGCCCACGAGGAGCGTGAACTTCGGGACGGCGGCGTTCGCGACGGCATGCACCATTTTCGCGCCGTCTTTCGCGATGCCGCCCTGCTCGTAAGCCTTACCGACCATGAAGCCCGTGATGTTCTGGAGGAAGACGAGCGGCACTTCGCGCTGACACGCCATCTCGATGAAATGCGTCGCCTTCAGCGCCGACTCGGAGAAGAGAACTCCGTTGTTGGCGAGAACGGCCACGGGAAATCCCTCGACGTGCGCGAAGCCCGTGACGAGCGTGCCCCCGTAACGCGGCTTGAACTCGTGGAAACGCGAGCCGTCGAGAAGGCGCGCGAGAAGCTCGCGCACGTCGTAGGGCCGCCTCAGGTCCTTCGGGACGACGCCGTAGAGCTCCTCGGCGGGAAACCGGGGCTCCTCGGGAGCGATGCGCCCCGGCGCCTCCACCCGCGCGCCTCCGAGGTGGGCCACGATCTCGCGCACCTTCTCGAGCGCGTCGGCGTCGTCTTCGGCGAGATGGTCCGCGACACCGGACAGGCGCGTGTGCACGTCGCCGCCGCCGAGCTCCTCGGCCGTCACGTCCTCCCCGGTCGCGGCCTTCACGAGCGGCGGCCCCGCGAGGAAGATCGTTCCCTGGTTCTTCACGATGACCGTCTCGTCCGACATCGCGGGCACGTACGCTCCGCCCGCCGTGCACGAGCCGAGCACCGCCGCGACCTGCGGGAGACGGGCCGCGCTCATGCGGGCCTGGTTGTAGAAGATCCGCCCGAAGTGGTCGCGGTCGGGAAAGACCTCGGCCTGAAGCGGGAGAAACGCGCCGCCCGAGTCCACGAGGTAGACCGCGGGAAGATCGTTCTCGAGCGCGATCTCCTGCGCCCTCAAGTGCTTCTTCACGGTGATCGGGTAGTACGTGCCGCCCTTCACGGTGGCGTCGTTCGCGATGATCATGACCGTGCGTCCCGAGACGCGGCCGACGCCCGTCACGAGACCGGCGGAGGGCGCCGCGTCGTCGTGGAGCCCCCAACCCGCGAGCGGCGCCACCTCGAGAAAGGCCGTCCCCGGATCGAGCAGGCGCTCGAGGCGCTCGCGCACGGGAAGCTTGCCGCGCGCCACGTGCCGCGCGCGCTCCTTCTCGCCGCCGCCCTCCCGCGCCTTCGCGAGCTCGGCCGTGAGGCGCGCCGCCAGCGCGCGATGGTGAGCGGCGTTCTCCCTGAACTCGGAGGAGGACGGCGTGAGTTGCGAGACGAGAACTTCGCTCACGCCCGCTCGCCCGCGAGGCGGCGGATCGCGTCGACCGTGGCACCCGTGGTGGTCCCCGGAAGGAAAATGTCGCGCACGCCCCGGGCCTTGAGCGGAGCAATGTCCTTCTCGGGAATGATGCCGCCCACGACGACGGCGATCCCTTCGCCGCCGGCTTCCCGGAGCGCGTCGATCACCTCGGGGACGAGCACGTTGTGGGCGCCGGACAGGATGGAAATCCCGACGACGTCGACGTCTTCCTGGACGGCGGCCGCCGCGATCTGTTTCGGCGTCTGCCGGAGTCCCGAGTAGATGACTTCCATGCCGGCGTCGCGCAGCGCGCGCGCGATGACCTTCGCCCCGCGGTCGTGCCCGTCGAGGCCGGGCTTCGCGACGAGAACGCGGATGGGCCGGTCGCTCATACGCACGATTCTACAGGGAGCCGCGGTGTAAACTGGATTTCGAACGATCATGCCGCGACTGGGCGACCTCCTCCTCGAAAAGACGCTCATCACGGACGAGCAGAGGCACCGTGCTGTCCTCAGGCAGGCCCGGCAGAAAGGACGGTTCGGGACGGCGCTCCTGGAGGAGGGGGGCTCCGAGGAGGTCATCCTCCACGGCCTCTCGGTCCAGCACCGCGTCCCGCCCGCGTCGCCGGACGCTCTCGAACAGATCCGGGCCGACGTCCTCAGGCTCGTGCCGGGCCGTGTGGCCCAGCGCCTGCACGCCGTGCCTTTCCGCAAGCAGGGGCGAAGCCTGGCCGTCGCCATGCGCGATCCCGGCGACCTTGCGGCTCTCGACGAGCTCGCGGCGCTGACGGGATTCCGGATCGTTCCTCACGCGGCGCTCGAGGTGCGCGTCTACGCGCTCCTCTACCGCTACTACGCGGCCGACGTCGAGCCGCGTTATCTCTCGGCGGCCGCGTACCTGCGGGAAACCCAGCCACCCCCCGAGGCGGACACGGACGAACCCACGCAGCCGACACGGCTGCCGCGCCCGAGGAGCCGGCCGGACCTGACCGTCCTGAAGGTCGTTCCCCCGCCGCCGCCCGATCTCACGTCGCCGTATCCGCAGCGCGCGCGGCGCCTCGATCAGGGCGATCCGTGGCAATCCGCGGCGGATCTCTCGCCCGCGTCTTCGCTCGCGGCCAACGCGCAGCGGATGCAGGCCGAGATCTTCGAGGATCCGCTCGAATCGCTCGATCCGGAGCCCGACTCGATGGAATTTCCGCAGCGGCTCGAGGATCCGGCAGGGGCGGAGGAAGCCGCCGAGCTTGCCGGAGAAGACCTGCTCGTCGCGAAGCTCGGGGCGGCGCAAAGTCGCGACGACATCGCCGACGCCGTCCTCGAGCAGTCCCTCCGGCACGTGGGGCGCGCGGCCCTCTTCGTCGCGTATCCGGATCACGTCCGCGGATGGGCGTCCCGGCCGGCGGCACCGGGTCTCGCGTCTTTCCAGATGCCCGACACCGAACCGTCGGTCTTCGCGACGCTGCGAAACACGGAGGGGTTCTACGTGGGACCGCAGCCCGACCTGCCCGGAACGGCGTCGACTCTTCGGGCGCTCGAGTCGGACGGCCTCGGACTGATGGCCGTCGTGCCCGTCAATCTCAGGGGAAAGACCGTTCTGTACCTTTACGGCGAGGCGCAGTCCGGCGAGAAGCCGCCCTCGGTGCCTGCCCTCAAGCGCCTTGCGGCGATGGCGGCCACGGCCCTCGAGATCGTCCTGCTGAAACGGCGCCTCGGCCGCCTCTAACCGGTCCCGAGCGGCCCAACCGACGCGATTTGAACGAGATGCCCGAGGACAGGTAGACTCCTAGGCCGTGATCAAGAACGACATCATCAACGCCGTAGCCGAGGCGGCTCATGTGCCGCGCCAGAAGGCGACGCAGGCCGTCGAGACCATCATCGACGTGCTGCGACAAGCCCTGTCGCGCGGCGAACGCATCGAGCTGCGTGGCTTCGGCGTGTTCCTGGTCAAACCCCGCAAGCGTGGGATCGGGCGAAACCCAAAGCGCCCCACCGAGGAAGTTCAGATTCCCCCCGGCTTCACGATCCGCTTCAAGCCGGGCAAGGAGTTGCGCGACATGACCGGTCCGGCCGAGGCCAAGGCTCCCCCGTCCGGCACGCCCTCCACCGGCCCGCAGTCCTGAGCAGATGAGCGAAGTCTGGGCGCCGGCCCCGGCCACCGTGCCGCGGCGGAAGGAGCGGTGGTGGCTGCACGTGCTGCTATTGGCTCTGACGTTCATGACGACGACTTACGTCGGGGCGGAGATGGCCGCTGGATTCGATCCGCGCCTGCTTGCGCCCAGCGTGCCGTTCGCGGCGCTTCTTCTTAGAGGGTGTGTGACGTTTTCGCTGCCACTCCTGGCGATCCTCATGAGTCACGAAATGGGCCACTATCTGACGTGCCGCCGATACGGCATCGACGTCTCTCCGCCCTACTTCATTCCGTTCCCGTCGCTCGTCGGAACGATGGGCGCCTTCATTCGCATTCGCGAGCCGATCCGAAACAAGAAGGAACTCTTCGACATGGCGGTCGCGGGGCCGATCGCCGGGTTTCTCGTCACCTTGCCGCTCCTGGCGTGGAGCGTAGGAAAGTCACGCTGGAATGAAGTCGCGATTTTGGCGCCGGACACGAGAGTCTTCCACTATCCGCTCCTCATTCAGCTATCTCAGAAACTCCTTCTTGGAAAGACGTACACCAGCTTTCAAGTCATCGAGCACCCGACGTTCCTCGCCGCATGGTTCGGTCTGTTCGTGACGGCGCTGAACCTCCTGCCGCTCGGACAGCTCGACGGCGGGCACACGATTTACGCCGTCTTCGGGCGCTTTCAGCGCTTCATCGCGATCCCGCTCCTCGTCGTCCTCGCGGTCCTCGGGCTGAAATGGCCGGGGTGGTGGGTGTGGGTGCTCTTCACGCTCTTCACGGGCATCCGCCACCCGCGGGTCCTGAACGAGGACGAGCCCCTCGACGACCGGAGGAAGCTGATCGCCGCGGCCGTGCTCCTGATCTTCGTCCTCTGCTTCGCCCCGGTCCCGATCGAGATTCTGTAGGGGACGGAAATTCAGGGGGCGCGGCGGCTCAGCCCGTCGGATTTTCGTTGAGACGGAGTCTTCTTCTCTGTTAGCGTGTCTAGCGAGCAAACAACCTCGAGGCCTCGAGCGGGGTACTCGCTGCCCGTCCGACCAGCCATCGTCCCGGCGAGATTCGATCGTTCAGGAGGAGAAGCGATGAAGAAGGGCTTGATTTTAGGGGTCACGTTCGCAGCGGCTCTCGCCCTCGTGGCGGGGCCGGCTCTCTCCGAGGATATCCAGGTCGTCCGGCCGGACGACGACGCCGCAATCGCCGAGCTCGATCCCGGGGTCATCGCCTTCGAAGAGGCGCCGACGCACATCTTCCTGACCCGGGAGGAAAGTGAGAAGGCGATCGCCCGCCAGGCTCTCGCCCGGCGCACCGCGAACATGACGTACCACGGCGGGAAGATCATGCAGTCGTCGACGACGAAGGCCATCTTCTGGGGCACGTCCTGGAATACGAACGCCGGCGACAAGATCACGGGAATGGACAGCTGGTACGCGGGATTCGGCGGCAGCGCCTACGCGGGGACGAACACGGAGTACTCGGGCACGAACGGCTTCGTCGGAACGGGCTCGACGTATCAGGGATACGTCATTGACCCGACGGCCGCGTCCGGGGGCGGCAATACCGGAGCGATCCTCGCCGAGGTCTGCAAAGTGATCACGAACCCAGATCCCTTGGGGAACGGGTACTACGCCGTCTACACGGACGTCCCGCGCGGCAACGCCGGTTACTGCGCGTGGCACAGCGCGGGAAGCTGCAGCGGCGTTCCCGTGCAGTTCGCGTTCTTCTGGAAGCTGGACGGCGATCCGGGTTGCGATCCGGGCGACACGTCCGGGCTTCACTCGCAGGGGCTCGCCGCCATTGCAAACGTGTCCGGTCACGAGCTCGCCGAGGCGATGACGGACCCCGCCAACCCTGGCGCGTGGTACGACTCCTCGGGTGCCGAGAACGGCGACAAGTGCGCGTGGACGTTCGGCGGCCCGCTCGTGACCTTCAGCAACGGCTCGAGGTGGAAGATCCAGGGCGAGTGGTCGAACAAGGCCTTCACCGCGGGGACCGGTTATCCGAACAGCAGCGGTCAGAGAGGCTGCATCGGCGGACTCTAGCCTCGACTGACCTCATCTTTCTCCACTCCTGACGCCCGCCGGCAAGGCGGGCGTTTTCGTTTCGGGGGTTCATCACGGCTCAGAGGTCGCGCGGATAGAGCTTCGGCGATCCCTTGAGCGCCACGGCCCCGAAGTCGCGCACGTCGAGCGTCGCAATCGCTCTGCTACGAGGAGCCGAAACCGGCCAGAAGTTTCTCTGCGCGGCTTCCGCCGTTGGCGGTCTTTCCCCGTCCGGCACCGAGACTCTTCGGTAGCGTCTTTGGTCCCTGAACCGCCTTGAATTTCTTCATACGGCAACCATACGAACCTGACCCCGTGCGGTCAAGAGGAAGCCTTCTTCCGCCGCAGCGCGCCGAGCACCTCGCCCACCTCCGGTGCGCGAAGCGCGTTCGCGAACGCCACGAAAGAGACCGCTCCGAGCGCCGCCACGGCCGCAACCCAGCCGATCCGCATCGGGAAGTTCCAGATCATCCGGTAGGGCACGAGCTTCGCCGACACGGCCCAGACGACCGCGCCCATCGCGAGGCTCGCGAGGAGGAGGCGGAACAGCGACTCGAGGACCGCGCGCCCCCCCATACCGCCCAGCCGCTTCCGGAGGAGGAAGAGGAGCACGAGAAAGTTGATCCAGAACCCGGCCGCCGTGGCGAGGGCGACCCCCGCGTGCTGCATGGACTTCGCGAGCCATACGCACATCACCCAGAAGACCGCGAGGTCGAACGTGGCGACGATCACCGGCGTTCGCGTGTCGTGGAGCGCGTAGAACGCCTGAGTGACGATTTTCACCCCCGCGGCCGCGTAGAGACCGACGGCGAAGAACACGACGGCGAGCGCCGTCTTTTCGACGTCGAGGACGCCGAACCGCCCGCGGCGGAAGATGACGTCAACGACCGGGGAAGCGAGGAGCATGAGGCCCACCATCGACGGGATCGTCACGAACCCGATGAGACGCAGCGCGAACCCGACGGTCGCCTTATAGGTCGAGCGGTCCTTCTCGAGCGCCTGGTCGGACAGCGAGGGCAGGATCGTCCGGGTGAGCGACACGACGAAGCCGCCGAGGACGAAGTCCACGATGCGGAAGGCGCAGAAGTTGTACGTGACGAAAGCGTCGCCGAGCGCCGCGAGCGTCCGGGTCGAAACGACGAGAGACAGCTGCCCGACGCCGGAGCCGTAGAGGCGCGGCGCGATCTGGAGGGCCGTGCGTTTCACGTGGGCGTCGCGGAAGGGCGAGCCCGAGAACCTGAGTCCGAGGCGCCGCACCGCCGGCCCCTGCAGCGCGACCTGGAGGCCGCCTCCGACGAGGACGCCCACCGTGAGCGCCACGACCGGCGACACGCCGGCGGGCGCGAGAAGCCATGCGGACGCCACGATCGCGAGGTTCCAGAGGATGGGAGTGGCCGCGGAAAGCTGGAAAAAGCCCTTCGCGTTGAGGAAGGCTTCCAGAAGGGCGGCCACCGAGACGAGGAGGATGTACGGGAACATCCAGCGCGTCAGGCGGACCGTCAGCTCGAACTTCCCGGGGGTCGCCTTGAAGCCGTTCGCGAAGAGGGCGACGACGGGCTCCGCGAAGACGATCCCGAGCGTCACGATCCCGACGAGGACGCAGACGAGGAGCACGAGCATTCGGCCCGCGTAGACGCCCTCCTCGCCGGGCCTCTCGCGCGCGACCTTCTTCGCCATCGGGACGAATGCCCCGGGGAGGCCGCCCTCCCCCACGATCGCCCGAAACGTGTTCGGGATCCGGAGCGCCGTGTAGAACGCGTCGGACGCGGCCGACGCCCCGAGGAACCGGGCGATCGTCGCGTCGCGCAGGAACCCCGCCACACGGGAGACCACCGTCCACGCGGTGATGCCCCAGGTGGACCGAACCAGATTTCGCGTGTCGCTCAAACCGGACCGATTGTAGGATCCACGGCGATCGGAGGACATTCCCATGGCTGGATCCGTGAACAAGGTCATCCTCATCGGACACCTCGGGGCAGACCCGGAGATGCGCGCGACGACGGGCGGCGTGCCCATCGCGCGCCTGCGCATCGCCACGACGGAAACGTGGAACGACCGCGCGAGCGGACAGAAACAGGAAAAGACCGAGTGGCACACGGTCGTCGCGTTCGACAAGCTCGCGAGCATCTGCGAGCGCTACCTGTCCAAGGGACGCCTCGTCTACATCGAAGGCGCGCTCCAGACGCGCACCTGGGACGACAAGGAGTCGGGCCAGAAGCGCTACGCCACCGAGATCAAGGCCCGGGACATGAAGATGCTCGGCGGGCGTCCCGACGGCGCGGGCGCTTCGGGGGCGTCGAGTCCGGCGGTTCCGGACGCGGCCGCGAGTGGCGGCGACGCGGACGACGACGTTCCGTTCTAGGAAGAGAGAAGACCGGGAATTCTCTGCTGAAGAGAAGAAAAGAACCGGGGATTTCTTAGAAGGGGAAGAGGGGGTCCTTTCTCTTCTCCCGGGGCTTCGACATTAATTCGGCGAAATCAGACGCCTCCTTCGCCAGCGCCGTCCATGCCTCTTCCGTGAATTGCGGACGCGGCGCGTCCGCGACGCGGCGGCGGAGAGCGGCGAAGCGTGCGTCGCGCGCCGCGTCGTCGCCCAGCTCCGCGACGCGGGCCGCGCATTCTTGCCACGAGTCGCTCCGCCCCGAAACAATCAGGGCGTCGCATCCGGCCCGCGCCGCGCGCTCGGCGCGCTCGGGTAGCGTTCCGTCGAGCGCCCCCTTGACGAGATCGTCCGCGAGCGAAACGCCCTCGAACCTCACCGGCCCACGCAGGACTCCAAGCAGTTTCGGCGAGACAGACGCCGGCGTGTCGTCTCCCGTGAAGCCCGGGTATGCCCCGTGTCCGACCACGACGCACTCCGCTCCCCGCGCGAGTTTCGTGAAGGGCGCAACGTCCGTGACCATGAGGTCGACGTCGTGAGCGTCGATCACCGGCCGCGACACGCGCGTGTCCGTGCCTGCCCTCCCGAGCCCCGGGAAGTGCTTCACTCCCGCCGCAAGGCCCGCGCGCGCCAGACCGTGCAGGAACATCATCCCCGAGAGAACGACGTCCTCGGCGTGAAATCCGAAGCAGCGCCCCTCGAGGACGACGGCCCCCGTTCCCGGCTGCCCGAGGTCGAGGACGGGCGCGAGGTCCACGTCGAAGCCGAGGAGGCGCGCCGCGCGCCCCATCAGGTACGCGCTCTCGTGCACGCGATCCGTGCCCGCCGCCGCGCACGCGGCGGCGGAAGAAGAAGGCGTTCCCAGCAGCGGGCCAAGAGGATCCTCGCTGCCGCCTTCCTGGGAGAGGAAGAGAAGAGGCGCAGGAACAAACGACCCTCTCAGCGCCTCGAGCAGAGACGCAGCCTGCGAGGCCGATAGAAGATTTTGCTTAGAAAGGAAAATGCCGAGAGGCCGCAGCGCGGCGAGCAGCGCACGCTCCGAATCGAGCAGCGTGGGGCCCGCGAGACCGAACACGAAGCGCGACGTCATTCTTCCCCCCGCAGCCGATGCTGCAGCGACGCGAGGAGCTGCAGCGCGGCGAGCGGCGTCAGGGAATCGACGTCCACGCGCCCAATCGCGTCGAGGACGAGCTCCCCCTGCCCCCGGAAGAGGTCGAGCTGCGCCTCCTTCTGCGGCGCTTCGCCCGCGTGCTCCGCGAGGCGGGGACGGCCGCCGACGTCCATCTGCTGCCGCTCGAGGTTGCCGAGGATCTCCCGCGCGCGGGCGAGCACGGCCTCCGGAATCCCCGCGAGGCGCGCCACCTGCACGCCGTAGGAGCGGTCGGCGGTCCCGTCGGCGACCTTGCGCAGGAAGACGACCTCGCCGTTCCACTCCTTCGCGGTCATCGTGCGGTTCTTGACGTCGCTCTTCACGAGCGCCATCTCGGTCAGCTCGTGGTAATGGGTCGCGAAGAGGACGCGCCGCATGCCGGTGTCGTGCAGATGCTCGGCGATGGCCCATGCGAGGGAGAGACCGTCGAACGTGGACGTTCCGCGCCCGATCTCGTCGAGGATGACGAGGCTGTGCTCCGTCGCGTGCCGGAGGATGTGGGCCGTCTCGGCCATCTCGACGAGGAACGTCGACTCGCCGCGCACCAGGGAGTCCGACGCCCCGACGCGCGTGAAGATGCGGTCCGTGAGGCCGATCGTAGCGGCCGCCGCCGGCACGTACGAGCCGGCGTGCGCGAGGAGGACGAGGAGCGCATTCTGCCTGAGGTAGGTCGACTTGCCGCCCATGTTCGGGCCCGTGAGCACCACGAGGCGCTCGCCGTCCCCTCCCAGCGTCGTGTCGTTCGGGACGAACGCCTCGCGGGGGCGCAGCGCCTCGACGACCGGGTGGCGGCCACCCTCCACGAGAAGCACGGGCTCGTCCACGATGCCCGGCCGGACCCATCCTCCCGCACGCGCAACCCGCGCCAAAGACACGAAGGAATCGAGCAGGCCGAGCCGGGCACACGCGGCGAGGATGCGCGACGAGTCCGCCACGATCTCCGCCACGAGCGCGAGAAACATCTCCTGCTCGCGGGCGGCGAGGCGCGCGTCGGCGGATCGGAGCTTCTCGTCCACGGCGACGAGCTCGGGCGTCGCGTAGCGCTCGACGTTCGCGAGTGTCTGCCTCTTGAGGGCGCCCTCGGGGATGCGCGCGCGGGCCGAGCCCGGCACCTCGAAAACATGGCCGAACACCTGGTTGAACTTCACGCGCAGCGTCGGAATACCGCGGAGCGCGCGCTCTTCGGCCTCTACCCGCGCGAGGATCGACGCGGACTCGCGCCGGAGGGTGCGCACCTCGTCCACGGCTGCGTCCACGCCGTCGCGAAAGATCCCGCCCTCCCGCGCATTCGGGGGTGGCTCGGCGACGACGCGCGACACGATCGACTCCCCGAGCGCGAACGGCACGCCGTCCGGCGACGCCTCCCCGCCGGGCGCGAGCAGCGCGGCACGTGCCGCTCCGAGGCCGGCGGCTAGACGGCCCGCGCGCACGAGCCCGCTTCCGAGCGCGGCCGCGTCGCGCGGCGATCCCGCGCCGACCGCGAGGCGCGCGAGGAGACGCGGCAGGTCGGGAATCTCGCGGAAGGCCGAGGCGAGGCTCTCGAGACGGGCCCCGTCCTCCTGAAGCTCTTCGACGGCGTCGAGCCGCGCCTCGATCCCGGCGCGGCGTCCGAGCGGCCGTTCGACGAGCCGGCGCAGCGTCCGCGCTCCGAACGACGTGCCCGTCCTGTCGAGGAGGGAGAACAGCGTGCCCTTCGGACCGCCGTCCCGGGCCGAGCGAAAGAGCTCGAGGTGCCCGGCCGTGACGGCGTCGACGACGAGCCCCTCTTCGGGAGGCTCCGAGCGGAGGGACCGCACGTGGTCGCAGTCGGCGCGCTGCGTCGCCCGCGCGTACGACAGGAGGGCCGCCGCTGCGTCCGTCGCGCCGCCCGCGCCCGGCAGGCCGAACGGTTCGAGCGTCGCCGTGCGAAAGTGGCGCTCGAGCAGGTCAACGGCTCCGGCTCCCCGTGGAGAATCGTCTTTCAGCGCCGAAAGGGGGGGGGGCTCGGCCCCGGACGCCACGAGCGCGGCCACGAGAGCCTCGGCGAGGGAACGGTCGGAAGGAAAAAATACCAGCTCGTTGGGCAGGCGGCGCAGGAGCCACTCCGTAAGCGCCTCGCGCTCCGGAAGCGTCACGACCGAAAAGTCGCCCGTCGACAGGTCGAGCGTCGAGACCGCGGCGCCGTCCCCGCTCCACGTCACGGCCGCCATTTCGTTCGGGCGGCGCGCGTCGAGGCGCTCCGGGTCCACGATCGTCCCGGGCGTGACGATGCGGACGATCTTCCGCGGGACGAGAGCGCGGCCCTTCGACGGAGGCTCCGTCTGCTCGCTGATCGCGACCTTCTTCCCCGCCGCCACGAGCCGCGCGAGGTAGGGCTCGAGAGCGTGCTGGGGAATGCCGCACATCGGCGCCTCGACGTCGCTGTCCCTTTGGCGCGCGGTCAGCACGAGACCGAGGAGGGGCGCCGCGTACAACGCGTCCTCGAAGAACATCTCGTAAAAGTCTCCGAGGCGGTAGAGGAGGAGCGCATCTCCCGCCTCCCGCTTGAGAGCCCAGTACTGCTCGAGCATGGGCGTCGCGCGCATGTGGAGCCGGGGATGCTAGCATCGAGGAACGCCGCGGATGCGCATCCTCTCGCTCGACACGGCCTCCCCTTTTCCGTCGCTGGCCGCCGGAAACGGCGACGGCGCGGAAACGTCCCGACCCCTGGCGCATAACGCGGCCGAGAGCCTCCCGCTCGCGACCGCTGCCCTTCTCGCTGAGTTGCGCCTGACGGTCCGGGATCTCGACCGCGTCGCCGTGATTTCGGGGCCGGGATCCTTCACGGGGCTCCGGGCGGGACTGGCCTTCGCGCGGGGGCTCGCGCGGGCGTGCGGCATCCCCCTCGTGCTCGTCCCGACGTTCGCGGCAGCCCACGAGGCCGCTCCGGAGCCGGCGAACGCCCTCTTCGTCCTCGACGCGGGCCGCGGCGACGTGCACGCTGCGGCGCGGACCGGGAGCGCCGTTCTCGATGCCGAACCTCCGCGTCCCCGGCCCGAAGTCGAGGCCGAAGCTTTCGCGCGCGGCATCCCCGTCCTCGATCTCGGCCGCCTCGGCCTGCCTCTCGCGGCCGCCGCCGCGCGTGTCGCCGCGCGGAACGACACGACTGCGCGCACCATCGTGTACGGAAGACCCAGCGCGGCCGAAGAGAAACAAGCCTCGGCCGGAATATCCGGGGTGTCCCCGTGAGCGCCCTCCCCGAGCCCTTCACGCTTCGGGACGCGCGCCATGTCGACCTCGACGCCGTCGCGGCTCTCGAGCGCCTTTCGTTCCCGATCCCCTGGAAACGGGAGTATTTCGAGGTAGAGGTCGGAGCTTCCTGGCGTTTCAACCGTGTCGCGCTGTCGGGCGGCTCCCTCGCGGCCTACGTCTTCTGCGCATTTGCGGGAGGCGAGGTGCACGTCAACAAGATCGCGGTCGCGCCGGACTTTCGCCGCCTGGGCGTGGCCTCGGCGCTCATGGACGAGGTTTTCGCGTTTTCGGCCCGCGTGCACGCCGAGGAGATCTTTCTCGAGGTCAGGTTTTCGAACCAGCCGGCCCGGACGTTTTATGCGGGGCTCGGCTTCACGGAGGCGGGCCGCCGGGGGCGCTACTACCTCGACGGCGAGGATGCCCTCGTCATGGTCCGGAAAATGGGCGGTCCGAGACGCCTTGACGACCCCCCGGCGATGAAGGGAGACTCCGGTCGTTGATCCAATTCACCAGGAGGAGGTGGCGATGCAGACCCTAACGGAGGAAATCAAGCACGAGCTCGAGAGCCAGAACGAGGAATTTCGTTCCCTTCTGCGTGATCATCACGACCACGAGAAGCGGCTCGCCGAGCTCGCCTCCAAGACTTTTCTTTCCACGGACGAGGAAATCGAAGAAAAACGCCTGAAGAAACACAAGTTGCACCTGAAGGACCGGATGGAAGAGATCGTGCGCGAGCATCGCGCGCGCGTCTCGGCCCACTAGGTTCCCCGTTGGGCGAAGCCCCTCCCTCGCCGCGTCGCGGCGTACGCCGGGGGGTGTACGTGCTGCCCGCGCTTTTCACGGCGGGCAATATCCTCTGCGGGTATCTCTCCCTGGACGCCTCCGGCAGGGGGGCCTACGAATTCGCCGCGATCCTCATCTTCGCGGCCGCGTTTCTCGACGGCATGGACGGGCGCGTCGCCCGGATGACGGGGACGACCTCGGCCTTCGGCGAGCAGCTCGACTCCCTCGCGGACGTCGTCTCCTTCGGCGTCGCGCCCGCGTTCCTCGTTTACCACTGGGGGCTCACTGGTTTTGGCCGCGCGGGCCTCCTCGTCTCCTTTCTCTTCGTCGTCTGCGGAGCCTCGCGGCTCGCGCGCTTCAACGTGCAGATTCACGTCGTGGACAAGCGCTGGTTCGTCGGCCTGCCGATCCCGTCGGCGGCCGGAGCGCTGTGCGGGCTGATCTGGGCCGTGCCGAGCGCAAACCTCACGGACACGCTGCGCGCCGTATTCCTCGGCGTGACCGCCGTGCTCGCGTTTCTCATGGTGTCCACGTTCCGGTACCGGTCGTTCAAGGACCTCGACATGAAGTCGCGGCGTTCGGTCATGCTCGTGCCGGTCTTCGCGCTCGCGCTCGCGGCGATCGTGTGGCGTCCGGATGTCTCCTTCGCGGTTCTGCTCTCGATCTACGCCGCCTCCGCGCCCCTCGTGCGGTTCGCCGGACTCCTCCGCGGGCGCCCGAAAGCCGCGGCCGTGTGACGAAGCCGCCGCCCGCTCCCGGCTTCTCCGTCGCGCTCGTCGAGCCGACGACGCTCCTCGGGCGCGATGTGCGCGCCGTACTCAAGGAGCGCGCGTTTCCGGCTTCGAAGATCCATCTCTTCCACCAGAAACCGCAACCGGGCGGGATCCTGACCGAGGAAGACGACGAGGTCGAATTCATCGCCCCTCTGACGAAGGATGCCCTCGAGACGTGCCGGATCGCCTTCCTGTGCGGTGGGGCGGACGAGACCGCGCGCTTTCTCAGGGCGCGCACCGACGGCGCCCTCGCGATCGACCTCTCGGGCGTCCGCAACGGCCAGCCGCTCGTCGTGCCTTCGGAGGATTCCGACCCGCGGCCGCTCCCCCCGGGCTCCCTTTTCCTCACGCCGCATCCCGTGGCCTTCGTCCTCGCCGAGATCGTGCGGACGGTCGAAAGTGTCGCGCCCGTCGTCGGCGTCACGGCCGCCGTGGACCGCCCGGTGAGCGAGCTCGGCAAAGCGGCGCTGGACGAGCTTTTCCAGCAGGCTCTCGCGCTCGCAACGTTCCGGCCGATGCCGAAAGAGACGCTGGGCACGCAGGTCGCGTTCAACTCTCACGTGCCGGCCGATTCGAGCGCCTTCGAGGCGCGTGTTGCGGAGGACCTCGCCGGGCTTCTCGCGCGGGAGATTCCGCTGACGATCCTCTCCGTGCGCGCGGGGGTGTTTCACGGGCACCTGCTCCGCGTCGAGCTGCGGCTCGGCGCGAACGCTCCCCCGTGGGGCGACGTTCTCGCCCGATTCGTCGAACAAAAGCACGCCTTCGAGATCGTCGATCCCGAGAACCTGTCGGGCCCCGTGGAGTCGGCCGGACGCGACGAGACGCTCCTCCTCCGGGGCGAGACGGAAGGGCGGCGCGTGACTCTCACGTTCGCGGCCGACCACCTGAGGCGCGGGGGGGCGCTCCTCGCCGTGCGCCTCGCCGAGCAGGCAGCCCGGGAACGCGGCTGGCTGGGGCCGCCGAGCGTCTTCGCCTGAGGCGTGACGTCAGCGTTTTCGGCCGCGATGCTTCGGCTTCGGGGACGGCGCCGCCGCGGCTGGCGCCGCCAGGCTCGCCTCGATCTCCGGCCCGCTCGTCACCTTCCCGTCCGGCAGCGTGAGGTGCCAGCTCAAGAAAACACGCGGGCGCGCACCGGCCACCCGGATCGGGCCGGCGTTGTTCGCCTCGCCGGGGACGAAGATGTTCTCGAACAGCCGGCAGACGACCGCGCGACTCGAGCTCGTGGGCTTGTAACCCTCGGCCGCGGACGTCAGCTGCTCGTACCGGTCGAAGTCGCCCGCCTTCACGGATGACACCGTACCGCCTTCGACGCGGACCTGGACCCAGCTGTTGTAATGCGAGAGGTCGGTCGGCGTCGGACCCACGTTCGTCGTGCGGATCGTGAATTCGGTGTGCCCGCGCCCCGCCTCGCCGGGGATCGCCTCGACGACGAGCCGCGGCTCGACGGGCTTGCCGGTCAGGAGGGCCCGCACCGCCGCATAGCCCACGAGGTAGCCGTCCTTCGGCACGCCGCCCACGAGAAACGTGCGCCCACGGAAGTTCGGAATGGACCAGCGGCCCGCGGCCGACAGGAAGCGCAGGCCTTCGCCCATCGTGGGGAACTGAAACCGGGCATGGCCGCCGTCCGCGGCGAGCGTCGAACCCTTCACTCCGGCGCGCGGCTTGAAGGAACAGACGGTTCCGGGCTCGGACGAGAAGACCTGCCCGAAGTCGAAGTCGAGGGCGCGATCCTCGGAGAGCCGGTCGATCATGCCGTCGGGCAGGATGCGTCCCGTGAACGTCGTCCCGTCGCCCGTGCGGCCGTAGCCGCCGAACGCCACGAGCAACCGGAAAGGCAACGGAAACTCCCGCGCGATCTCTTCGGGAAGCTCGCTGACGATCTGGCCGCCGAGCTCCGGCCGCCGCCCGAACGCCAGGATGAGCGCCTCGCTCGCGCTGCCCGAAAGAGGCTTCCACCGCTCCGGCTTCGTTGTCGGCGGAAGCGTGACGGAGACCGGCACGCCGAGTGCCTGGTGGACAGCCGCGAGAGCCGCGGCGAGATCCTTCGCGTGCTCCGGCGAGGGCCAGATGTGGAAGTGGACGCCCTCGACCCGGCCCCAGCTCTTCGCGTCGCCGAGGATCTTCGAGAGCGCGCGCGCCCACTCCGAGCCGGCCGCCGCCCCGCGCCCCACGACGGTCGTCGCGGCGCCTTCCTCGCCGAGCACCGTGAGGACAAGCGGGCGCTTGAGCGGCGTGGGCGGAGGGGGAAGAGAGGTGATCGCTCCGGATCGGGACATCGTCGCGGCCGGAACGTAGAGGCGCACGACGCGCATCGCCTCGAGCTCGGCGTCGACGTCGTCCGGCACGAACGCCGGGGCTTCGGCGAGGAAGAGTGCGTCTCCGCGCGGGGCCGCCGGCGCTGCCTCGGCGGGCGTCGTGGGCTCCGCCTTCCGGCAGGAAGCCATGCCGGCGATGGCCAGCACGAGGAGCGTGAGGAGAGCAAGGGGAGACCGGACGGCGACGGACCGGCAGAACGTACGACCCGCGGCGAAGGCGCCGCGCCGGCGGGAGGCCGCGTCAATCACGGCGACGATGATAGCGCGGGCAAGATGAAGCCCACGACGAGACCGCCTCCGGCGCGCGGGTGCGCGAATACGCTCCCGGCGTGCCTCTCGGCGGCCTGTCTCACCGCCGCGAGGCCCATGCCCGAGCCTCGGGACTTCGTCGAGAAGGCCGGGTCGAAGAGCTGGCCCGCGGCTTCTTCGGGAACACCCGGCCCGTCGTCGGCGCAGGCGAAGCGGACCGCCGGCGCGCCCGACGCGAGCGTCGCATTCTCCGCCGCAAGACGCACCCGGCCTGGAGAGGCGCCGATCGCTTCCACCGAGTTGACGACGAAATTCGTCAGGGCGTCGCGCACGAGGAATGGATCCGCGGCGAACGCCCGGAGATCCGAAGCGGTCTCGACCTCGATCACGATGGTCTGGTGCGAACGAAAGTCGGCGGCGACCTCGTCGAGAAGCGCGGCGACCGAAGCGCGGTCCAGAACGCGCCGCTCCACGGCGGCCGGGTCGCCGAATCGGCTGAGGCGTCCGATGCGGTGCGTCAGGATTCCAACCTGCCGGAGGATCCCGGATGCCACCTCGGCAAAGGCCCCCGGGGGAGGTTGCTCGTGTCTCGCCTCGAATCGCCCGAGCCGCTCGGCGGCGAGCCGGATCGGCGTGAGCGGATTCTTGATGTCGTGCGCGATCGAGCGGGCCGCCTCGACCCACGCGGCGAGGCGGTCCGCGCGCAAAAAGTCGGTGAGGTCCTCGAGGAGGAGGATCACGCGCGGCCCTCGCTCCTCGCCCGGAAGAGTCACGATCGCGACCCGGAAGAAACGCTCGCCCGACGGGCCGGAAATGGCCGCGCGGGTCTCGTATGGCGAAGGCCGCACGGCGGCAACCTCGAGAGCCGCCCGCAACGGTTCCCATCCCGCACCCGACAGGCGCTCCTCGACCGAACTTCCGGGAAGGAGGTGGTCCGCCGCCGGATTCGCGAGAAGGACGGTGCCGTCGTCGCGGCGGAAGAGCAGGACAGCGGCGGTGAGATTTCCGAGGAGGCCCACGGCGGACGCGCGTTCATCCGCGAGAGACGCCGTGCGTTCCTCGACCCGCGCGGACATCTCGGTGAACGCGTCGACGAGGCGCGCGAGATCCACGTTCGCCGGCCGGACGAGCGGCGGGAGCGCCCGCCCCTCCCCCACGTTGGCCGTCGCCGCGATGAGCTCTTCGAGCGGCCCTCCCAGCGTCAGGGCCGCCCGGCCGCCGAGGCCCACGGCGGCGAGCGCGACCGCCACGGACATGAGAAGAAGGGCGTCGGCCGCCGAACGGACGGACTCGTCTTCGGCGACGACCGCCGCCAGCGCCTCGCGCCCGTCGGGCGAGACGGACTCGGCGGCCTCGACGACGCGCGGCGCGCCGGGCGCCACCGCGCCGCGCGACGAGAACGCCGTCGGACGCCCTTCCGCCAGCTCCTGTGCGACCGAGGAAGCGAGCATCTCTCGCGCCACCCCTGCCGCTACGGGCAACGCCCGGGACGCGGCCACGAGCGTCCCGTCGCGGTAGCGCAGGAGATCCCATCCGATCACCGAGGCCGCCCGGTTCAGCGCCGCCTCCGCCGAGCGGCCGCCGCCCGCCTCGTCGCTTTCGAGCAGCCGCCGGCCTTCGGCCACGACGTCGCGCGAGTGCCGCGCCGTTTCGCGCACCGCGTGGCGCTCGAGCGCGACCCGCACGAAGACGACGCTCAGTGCGAGAGGAAGCGCGCCGAATATCAGGACGAGCGCGACGAGCCGCGCGCGGAACGTGGCAAAGGTGCGCCGCGGGAAACGGACCGAGCCCTTGCGGACCGGCATGCCGAAGAAGAGAAACGGCACGACGACGAGCAGTGCGGCCTCTCCGGCCGCGACGGCCGCGCCCGCGACCGCGAGAGCCGATTCGACCGGCGCAGCGAATCCGGCGAAGCCCGTAGCAGAGGCCGAGACGCGGACGCGCCGCAAGCCGTCCGGCGTCGGTAGGGTCGCTACGGCGCCTCCGGTCCGCCGGGCACGCTCGAGGACGCCCGCCGGCAGCTCGATGCCCTCGCCCCGGGCTCCGGTCGTGCGGCCAGCGGCGTCCCACTCGAGCCTCTCGACCGCGACACGATCCGGCACGTCTCGCGACGCGACTGCCGAGAGCAGCGGGTCCCGGTCGGACTCACGCGGCCAGGGCACGTGCAGGAAGGCCGCGGAAAACCCGGAGGGATTCTCCGCCGGGAGAACGAGATCGTCCGCCCGCCGCCCCGGATGAATGACGCCGAAGGACGACAGGGTCGCGCCCATCGGACTTCGAATCGTGAGCGTGTCGCCGAGCTCGGGAAAATTCTCGTCGGCGCCCCGCACCCAGAGAGCGCGCGCCAGATCGTCGGGATTCGTTCGCTCTCCCGCGGGCAGCCACGGTTCGAGAGCCGGCACGGCGACACGGCGCTCCCAACGTCGAACGGCGTCGAAGCGCATGCCCGCCGCATCGCCCCGTTGTGACGCCTCCGCTCGACCGATCGCGGCATCTGCATGGCGGAGGCGCCCGTCCGCGAGGCTCGCTGCGAAGAGAAGAGTCGCCGCCGCGAGGACAAATACCGCGGTCGCGGCGCGTGCCAGGAGATCGGTCCCCGGATCCGGCTGGATACGACCGGAGAGGGCCCAGGCGGCGGCGACCGATGCGAGGGCGAGGCACGGGGCGTGAAACGCGGACCCAGCCGCTCCGAGCGCCGCCGCGAGAAAGCCCAGGCCGAGGGCGGCTGCCAGCGAGGCCCCGCGCCGCGGCGCGCCCCGGCGCAGAAGGAGAGCCGCCGTGGCGAGCCCGGCCGCGGCGACGGCGAGGAGACCCGTCTGGGAGAGGAAATCAGGCAAACCGGGCGGCACGAGACTCATCGTGTCGAAGAGATCGGGCGCCACGCGAGCGGCGCCGCGCCCGAGAACGCCCGGGACAAATGCGAGGAGGACCGCGAGAAGAGAGCCGACGGCCGCCGGTCCGGCGTCGCGGTGGCGCGCGTGCCGGACGAGCGCGCGGGCGAGGACGAGCGCGGCGAATCCCGTGAGGATCGCGTCCGCCGGCGTTGCGAAGAGCCCGAGAAGAGCCGCCGGATCCCACCCGGCGCCGAACACGCCGGAGGCGCCCCGCGGCATTCCCAGGAGGAGCGCGAACCGCGCCGCGACGATTCCGGCCGCCGGCCTTCGGGTAACGGCTCCGAGGGCGCCGGCGAGAAGCGCGAGGGCAATCGCCGGCAGGCGGGTTCGCACACGCGCCGCGTCCTCGCCGGCGATCTCGGGCTCGGTCGCCTCCACGGAGAGGGTGAGGAGGCGGTCGCGCCGCTCGGATGCCGCGAGGCGGAGCCTCAGACGCGTGGGGTCGCTTCGAAGGCCGAGGAACTCGATGAGGTCGGGGCGGAGGATTCCGGTCGGATAGCGGCGCGTGACGACGAGCGTCCCGCGCGCCCCTCGCTCCCCGCGGGGAGCCACCCAGCCGAGCGAGGCGCGCGTGACGTGGAACGACGTGACGAAGCCCGTCGTCTGAGTGCCGCGCTCGGCTTCCAGCCCGGAGGCCTCGCCCGCCCAGGCCACGGGGCGGCTCGTCCGATCGAAGAAAACCGCGCCCCACCCCGGCCCCCTCGGGAGTGACTCCGCGAGAATCGAGAAGAGCCTCGCGGGCCGCACCTCCGCTCCGCCTCCGTCGGCGATCGCGGCGAATTCCCGCCCGGCGTGAATCCGATCGGCGGTCTGCCGGAGAGTCGCGCCGTCCCGCTCCAGTGTCTCCTCCGCCGCGGCGAGAAAGAGCCGGGCGCGCGCCTCGCGCGCACGGGCGTCCGCGGGCGTGAGGCGCGTCGCCAGCGCGAGGACGAGCATGGCGAGCGCCGCGGCGAAAAGCCCGAAAACGAGGCGCCGGCGCATGCGCGAGGTCGACGAGGCCAAGAGCGTCAACGCGCCATCGGGATGCGGACGCCATGGCGCGCGGCGGAGGCGAGGGCCTCCTCGTAGCCGGCGTCCGCGTGGCGAACGATCCCCATTCCCGGGTCCGTCGTGAGCACGCGCTCGAGACGCACGGCCGCCTTCGGGGTCCCGTCGGCGACGACGACCATCCCCGCGTGAATCGAATACCCGATCCCGACTCCGCCCCCGTGGTGGAGGGAGACCCAGGTCGCGCCGGCCGCGGTGTTCAGGAGCGCGTTCAGGAGCGGCCAGTCGGCGATCGCGTCGCTGCCATCCTTCATCGCCTCCGTCTCCCGGTTCGGGGAGGCCACCGAGCCGCAGTCCAGGTGGTCGCGCCCGATGACGATCGGGGCCTTGACGCGACCCGTTCGCACGAGCTCGTTGAACGCGAGTCCGGCTTTCGCGCGTTCGCCATAGCCGAGCCAGCAGATGCGCGCGGGCAGCCCTTGGAACGCGACGCGCTCGCCCGCGAGCGTGATCCAGCGCTTGAGCGCCGCGTTTTCCGGGAACAGGCGAAGAATCTCCCGGTCCGTCTCCGCGATGTCCGCCGGATCGCCGGAGAGAGCGACCCATCGGAACGGCCCCTTTCCATCACAAAAGAGGGGACGGATGTAGAGCGGCACGAACCCCACGATGTCGAACGCGTTCGTGACGCCGGCGGCAAGCGCGCCCGCGCGGAGGTTGTTGCCGTAATCGAACGTGACGGCGCCACGGGCCTTGAGCGCGAGCATCGCCCGAACGTGCGCCCCCATCGAAGCGATCGAGAGGCGGACGTACGCCTCCGGGTCGGCCGCGCGGAGGCGGAGCGCCTCCTCGTACGGAAGGCCGTGGGGCACGTATCCGTTCAGCTCGTCGTGCGCGGAGGTCTGGTCCGTCAGGACGTCGGGAACGATCCCGCGCGCGAGCAGGCGCTCGAGGAGGTCCACGGCGTTCGCGCGGACGCCGAACGAACGGGCTTCGTTGCGGTCCCGCGCCGCGAGCGCCCGATCGATGCCGCGATCGAGGTCGTCGACGCGCTCGTCCACGTACCGCGTCGCGAGGCGCTTGTCGATGCGCGCGCCGTCGACTTCCGCGACGAGCGCCGTCCCGCCGCACATCGTGGCGGCCAGAGGCTGCGCACCGCCCATTCCGCCGAGGCCGGCCGTCACGACCAGCCGACCGGCAAGCGAGCCTTCCCTCGACGACAGGTCGCGCCGCGCGGCCTCGGCGAAGGTCTCGTACGTGCCCTGCAGGATTCCCTGTGTGCCGATGTAGATCCAGGAACCAGCCGTCATCTGGCCGTACATCGTCAGGCCGAGGGCCTCGAGCCGCCGGAACTCGTCCCACGTGGCCCAGTGAGGCACGAGGTTCGAGTTCGCGATGAGGACGCGGGGCGCATCCTCGTGCGTCCGGAAGACCCCGACGGGCTTCCCCGACTGGACGAGGAGGGTCTCGTCGTCGCCGAGGCGGCGCAGCGCTTCGAGGATCGCCGCGAGGCACTCCGGATTCCGGGCGGCCTTGCCGGATCCTCCGTACACCACGAGGTCCTCGCGGCGCTCGGCAACCTCCGGGTCCAGGTTGTTGAGGAGCATCCGGTACGGCGCTTCGGTGAGCCAGGAGCGGCAGGTGAGCGCGATCCCTCTCGGGACCGGGGGCGGCGAAAACAAGGAGCCTGCCGGGGGGCCGGACATGCCGGCATGTTAGCCGGAGGGGCAATCTAACGCACCGCGTCAGATTCCCCTTGACAGGAATTACGCGACGCGTTATCTTGATTCCATGAGCGAACCCCGCCGCATCGTCCGCTACCGGAACCGCAAGCTCTACGAGGCGCGCGAACGCCGTTTCGTGACCCTGTCCGATCTCGCGAAGGCCGTTTCGGCGGGCGACCAGGTGGTCGTCATCGCCGCGGACTCGGGCGAAGACATCACGGCCCGCGTGCTCTCCCGCGCCCTCGCGTCGGGACGGACGCCGGTCGTCGCCTCGGCAGACGCGTTTGCCCGCCTTCTCCGGGCCGGCAGCGAGGCCGCGGAAACGGTCGCGGAGGCCGTCGAGCGCGTCGGTGGCACCCGGGTGGCGGATTCCCTGCGCCGGGCCGCAAGCCCCGAGAGCCTCGGCAAGACCCTGGCCCCGCTCACGCGCCGCATCGAGGACGCCCGTCAAGATGTGGAGAAGATCGTGGGCGGGCTCGTCGAGAAGGGCCGGCTCACGTGGGAAGAAGGAACGCGCCTGCGCGAAGACGTCGGCCTCGTGTTCCGCGAGAGCCTCGCCGACCTGGTCGGCAGTGTCCGCGACATCGCGAGCCGCCTCTCCCCCGTCACGCACCCCGAGCTCGCGAAAGAGATCGGCGACCTCCGGACACGTCTCGCCCAGCTCGAGTCCCTCGCCAGGAGCGCCTTCCCCACAGAGGCTCCGAAACCGTCTCGCACGCGCCGCGCAGCGCCGCCCTCACCGAGACCCGCCATCAAGATTCACGCCCGCAAACAGACCAGAAAGAGGAGAACAGCATGAAGACCACCACGCGCAAGGCCGCTCCGAAACTTCCCTTCCACGTCCCGGCTCCCGTCGAAAAGGCCCTGAAGACGGCCGGCACCAGGTTCGACGCCTTCAGCGCCAAGGCCAAGAACGCCGCCGCCAAGACCGAAAAGCAGGTCAAGGTCGCCGCCAAGGACCTCAGGAAGAACGCCCAGTCTCTCGCGAAGGATCCGCGCGCGTTCGCGGAGGACGTCATGGAGCAGGGCCGCGATCTCGGCCAGATGCTCCGGGCGAACGCCGTCAAGGCCGGCGCCGACGTGCAGTCCCGCGTCCAGAAGGCCGGCGCCGAAGCCGCGCGCCGCGCGGAAGGCGTCGCGAAGAACGTGACCGAGACCGTCGGCACGGCCGTCGAAAAGGGCCTTCACAGCCTGAACGTCCCGACCCGCAAGGAGCTCCGCTCGCTCTCGGCCAAGGTGGACGGCCTCGGCAAGAAGATCGACGCGCTCAAGACCCGCAAAGCCCCGCGCGCGAAGCGAAACCGCCGCTGAAACGTTCCGGAATCGGATAAACTTCAAGGCGCCGCCCGCAAGGCGCGGCGCCTTTTTCGTCAAGGAACTGATGGCCGACAACCGTCGACAGCCCGGAATTCCCGGGAACGCTTCCTCCGAGCGCACGTTCAAGGCGTTCCCACCTCCCATCCCCAGGCGTCTCGGCGTCGTGTGCGCGGGCGGGGGCGTGACGGGGGCGGTCTACGAGATCGGCGTGCTGGCGGCTCTCGACGACCGGCTCGAGAACATCTCGATCACCGACTTCGACGTCTTCGTCGGGGTGTCGGCCGGCGCCTACATCTCGGCCCTGCTTGCGAACGGCGTCACGCCGGGTCTCCTCTTCCGGAACGTCACGCGATCGGCCGGCACGCGAACCGACATCGACGACCTCGCGCTCTTCCGCCTGAACATCGGCGAGATCGCGGGCCGCCTCGCGACGGCCCCCTTCACAATGCTCGACGCCGCCTGGGACTTTTACAAGAACCGCCGTGAGACCACGCTCACCGACCTCGTGCAGTCGCTCGGGCAGCTCCTCCCCTCCGGCCTGTTCCACAACGAAGGACTCGAGACGTGGATGCGGAAGTGGCTCTCGCAGGCCGGGCGCACGAACGACTTTCGGCGCCTCAAGAAGACGCTTCGCCTCGTCGCCGTGAACCTCGACTCGGGCGAGACGACGGCGTTCGGTTGCCCCGGGCACGACGCCGTGCCGATTTCGGAGGCCGTAGCCGCGTCGTGCGCCATTCCCGGGCTCTACCGGCCCGTTCGGATCGACGGCATCGACTACATCGACGGGGGCGTCCGGAAGACCGCGCACATCTCACTCGCGCTCCGCGAACGCTGCGGCCTCACGATCTGCGTGAACCCTCTCGTCCCGATGCGCATCACGCACTCCGAGACCGGCATCCGGCGCCTGGGAATCGAGGAGGCGGGACCACTCCGGAGCCGCGGCCTCACCACGGTCCTCGACCAGGCGTTCCGCGTGACGCTCCACTCCCGGCTGCGCTACGGCCTCACGCGTTACCGCCGGGAGGACCCCGACGCCGACATCGTCGTCTTCGAGCCGAAACCGGAAGACCTGCCCCACTTCATGCGCAACATCATGCGCACGTCGGGGCGCATCCGCATCGCCGAATACGCCTACCGCTCGACGATGGCGCTCCTCGACTCCGACTTCAAGAGCTTCCAGCGCCTGTTCGCCAAACACGGCCTGACGCTGCGCCCCGCCTGCGCGCGGAACCTCTCGCACGTGAAACTCCACGCGGACCGCGCGAGCGAGCGCGTCTCGACGCGCCTCGCCGCCTCCCTGCTCGCGCTCGAGGCCGACCTCGACCGCATGAAGGCGGCCCGCGGCCGCTGATCCGCCTATTCCCCCGTGAAGATGTTGCCGCGCCGCGAGAGGCGCGAGTCGATCATCGTCTGCAGCGTCGAGCGCACCTGGTCCGCGAGCTCGTTCACGATCATGGGGCGGTCCGCGACCTCGGGCCCGTGGCCGAAGACGATGGGCTTTCCGATGTCGATCCACCACTTCGTCGGCAGCGGCAGGACGCCCAACGGCCCGAGCAGAGGAAACGTGGGAGTCAGGGGAAAGTACGGAAGCCCGAGCGGCCTGCCGATGAAGTCCATGCGCGTGAGGTTCGGGTGAATCTCCTCGGCGCCGACGACCGTCACGGGAATGACCGGCGCTCCCGTCTGGAGTGCGAGGCGCACGAAGCCGCCGCGGCCGAAGCGCGCGAGGCGGTAACGGTCGCGAAAGAGCTTGCCGACACCCTTGACGCCCTCGGGAAAGACGCCGACGAGCTCGTCGCGCAGGAGCAGGCGCTCGCCGTTCTCGGGGCAGGCGCGAACCTCGCCCATGTGCCGAAGCCACGGCTGCAGGAAAGGAAGCGTCGTGAACATGTCCAGCACGAGCATCCGGGCAGTGCGGTGCGCGGCGTGCTCGCGCGCGATGCCGCGCTTGACCATCGCGCCGTCCCACGGGAGAACGCCCGAGTGATTCGCGACGAGAAGCGCGCGGCCCGTCATCGGAATGTTGTCGACTCCCGACAGCGTCACGCGCCACCAGACGGTGTAGAGGAAGTCGAAAAGCTCGATCCAGGGCCGCGCGGCCACCGCGTCGTATCCGAAGTCGTCCAGCTCGAACGTGCGCGAGCGGTTCCGGAAAAGGTTCCAGAGGTCCACGAGAGCTCGCGGCGACTTGAATTCCGGACGCCCGTCGAGGAACCGCGCCGCTTCGCCCAGCATGGCGTGGACGAAGGCGTCCGGGTCCTCCGGGAGAAGCGATGGTGCGAATCCGGTGTCTGCTCCGGCCGGGGCGGGAACCGGTGCCGCGTGTGGAACCGGATGGCGGCGCGCGCTCACGAAGCCACCCCCGCCGCTGCCGCGTTCGTCCGCCGCCGCGGGTGGACGCGCTGCTCGAACGCGTAGCGCGCGGACCGGGCCGCGTCCGCGACCGCGTCGAAGTCCACGAGGCGCCCCGCTCCGAAGCGCGCGCGCGCGGTCTCGAGAACGGCGTCGAGGGTCGTCTTTTGCGCGGCAAAACCGAGGAGCCGCCGGGCTTTCGCGTCGTCGACCACGCATAGATAGCGGAAGTAATGCGCGTGGACGCCCGGCATCAGGCCGACGCCCGCGAGCCACGCGGCCTCGTAGAGCGCGTAACCGAGCGGATGCGGCACGGGGATCCCGAGCGATCCAAAGAGCAGCCTTATGGTGGAGAGCGGCACGACGCCTTCGGGCGCGATGTTGAAGACGCCCTGCGCCTCGGGGCGGTCGAGCGCTCTCACGAGCGCGTCGACGGCGTCGTCCGGGTCGAGCGCCTGCAGGAGCGGGTCGTACCCCATGAGCTGCCACGAGAACGGGGCCGCGAAGAGCCGGGTGCGGTAGTCGCGCACTTCGGGCGACAGGAGGGGGACGAATCTCAGGATCTGCACGCGCGCCTCGGGATGGCGCCGCACGTGCGCGCGGGCGTGGCTCTCGGCCTCCACGAAGTCGCGCACGAAGCGGTCCTCCGGATCGGGCTGGAGCGGATGGTTTTCCGTGAGGAAATTCGGATTGTCGCCGCGCGCTCCGTAGACGAGAGACGTCGAACCGAGGATGACGCGCGGGATCTTCGCCTCGCCGGCAGCCGCGAAGACGTGCAGCGCGCCGATGGAATTCAGCTCGTGTGCGTAGGTCGTCTGGCGCGACGGGCTCCGAAGCTGCGCGAGGTGGACGATGGTGTCCGGCCGCTCTTCCTTCAGGAGCTTGAAAAGAGTGCCGTCGGCGAAAGGCAGGTTGAGGTCGAGGAAACGGTGCTTCACGTCCGGAAGGTCCGCCGGGGGAACGAGGTCGAACACCACGACGTCGCGGTCGCCGCGCGCGAGAAGCGCGCGCACGAGCCGTTCCCCGAAGAAGCCGCTGCCGCCTGTCACGACGACCTTGGGCCGCCGCGCGGCGTCCGCGACCTTCGGGAATCGCACGACGCGCCCGCCGGGCTTTCGCGCCACTTCTATCTCTTCCGCGCCGGCGGCTTCCGTGCGGCCTTCGGCGCCGGCTTCGCGGGTCGCGCCTTCATGGATTCGAGCTGGGCCTCCAACTCGGCGAGGCGATTCTCCAGCTTCGAGATGTCCTTGCGCGTCGCGACGCTCATCGCCTTCAATCCCTCGGCCACGCGCTTATCGACCTCTTCCTTGACGGCGATGCCCTTTTTCAGGACTTCGATGAAGGCCGGGTTCGCCATGAGGTTGTTGGAAACTTCGGTGAGGAAGCCCTCGCCGCGGGCGCGGAGCTGGTCGAACAGGGATTCGGACATGCGACACCCTTTCGCGAGAGGCTCGGGTCGTACCGGCCCCCTGCTAGAGTCGAGCATTATGCGGCCATTTCGCGCGAAGGACGAGTTCCGGAGGTCCCCGTGAGTCCGACGCCCCTCCTCGAAAGACTCGTCTCCCGCCGGCTCCTCGTCGTGTCGGGCAAGGGCGGCGTCGGAAAGACCACGGTCGCGGCCGCGCTCGCAAAACTCGCCACGGACGCGGGCCGCACTGTCCTCCTCGTCTCCACGGACGGGCGCGGGGACGCGGCGGCCCTCTTCGGAAGAAAGGACGCGGGCTATCGCGAGGCCGAGCTCGCACCCGGCCTCCACGGACTCACGGCCGGCTTCGACGCGCTCCTGACCGATTTCGTCCACGTCGTCTCGCCCGTCCGGCTGCTCGCCGATCGCCTCCTCGCCGTGCCGGCCTTCCGGTTCTTCACGCGGGCGACGCCCGGCCTCCCCGATTTCCTCCTCCTCGGCAAGATCCGCGAGATTCTGAGGCGCAAGAAATCGACGGCGCGCGAGCCCCGGGTCGACCTCGTCGTGCTCGACGCCCCGGCCACCGGCCACGCGCTCTCCCTCGTCGCGATCCCCCGCACGCTCCTCACGACGGTTCCCGCGGGGCCCGTGCGAAAGCTCGCGGAGTGGCTCGACGCACTTCTCGAGGATCCGGAGCAGGCGGCGCTCGTCGTCGTCTCCGAGCCCGAAGATTTCGCGGCACGGGAGACGGAAGAGCTGATCGCGGGGGCGCGGGAGAAGGCCGGTCTCGTCACGGCCCTCGTCGTCGTGAATCGGGTCGGGAGAGGCGGGAAAGAAGAAAGAGAAGAAAAAAAGGAAGATTTGCTTAGAAAGGAAAAAGACAAAGACCTGCCGCTCGTCGAGGTTCCGGAGATCGAAGAAGACGAGTGGGACGGCGAGGTCGCCGCGTCGGCGCCGCGGTTTTTCTCGGCGTTCCTCACCACCTTCGAAGAAAATCTTCTTGCGTCGTCGCCGTCGCGCGAAGGCCGCCCGAAGCACGCCGCCCGCCCCCGCGCCTCCGAAAGCAAAAAGAATCTCTTTCCCCGCTCCCTCGACCTCCGGCCCTGGCTCGATCGCGAGAAGCTCATCGTCCTCACGGGCCCCGGCGGCGTCGGGAAGACCACGCTCTCGGCGGCCCTCGGAATCGCCGCCGCCCGCCGCGGGCGGCGGGCGATCGTTCTGACGGTCGATCCGGCGAGGCGCCTCGCGCAGGCGCTCGGGCTCTCCGAGAAGGAAGCGCGCTCCGGACGCCCCACCGAGGTAAAGCTCGCCGGCCTCCCGAAGGGCGGCCGTCTCTTCGCGCTCCAGATCGACCCGAAGGCGACGTTCGAGCGCCTTCTCGCGCGCACGGCAAGCCCCGAGGCGCTCAAAAGAATCCACGCGAACCGCCTCTACTCCGGGCTCGTCGACTCCCTGCCCGGCGTACTCGAATACATGGGTGTCGAAGCGCTCCACGAGCACGCGGCGGATGCGGACATCGACCTCCTCGTCCTCGACACGCCGCCGGCCGCCCGCGGCCTCGACTTCCTGGCGGCGCCCGAGCGCCTCGTCACCCTCCTCGAGAACGACGCCCTCCGGTTCTTCCTCCGGCGCGATGGGTTCTTCGGGCGCGCGTTCTCCGAAGCCTCGCGCGGGGGCGCGGCGCTCCTGCGCGCAGCGGACAAGGTCCTCGGGCTCGGTTTCCTCGCCGACCTCGCCGACTTCTTCCGCGCATTCGACGGCCTCTATGACGGCTTCAAGGACCGCAGCCGCGAGGCGACGCGCCTCCTCGCGGACGGGCGCTACCTCGTCGCGACGACGCTCGACTTCTCCGCGCTCGCGACGTCCGTCGACCTCGCCGCCGGCCTTGCCCGCCGCGGGGCCAGGCCGGGCCTTCTCGTGAACCGCGTGAGCGCGCGCCGAACAGCCCTTCGTCTTCCCGCGCCGCTCGCCTCGCTCCCGGCCCTCGCGCTCGCCGAGACGGACGCGCCGGCAGACGAGCTGCCCTCGGTCCTCGCGTCCGTGCTCGCGAACTGAGCTTCAGTCGAGCCGGGAGAGCAGCCCGTCGAGATCGCCCGTCAGGACCGCCCGGGCACCCTCGATGGCGGGAGCCGCGTGGCGATCCGCCTCCCAGAAGGGCACGCGCGCGCGCACGAGGCGGTGCAGCTCTTCGAGCGGCGCCGACGTCACGAGAGGCCTTCGGAGGTCCAGCGCCTGCGCGGCCGCGAGCAGCTCGATCGCGAGCACGGTCTGGAAGAGGTCTACGTTCTTCTCGAACTTGCGGGCCGCGATCGGGCCCATGGAAACGTGGTCTTCCTTCCCCGCCGAGGTCGGGATCGAGTCCACGGACGCCGGGAAGGAATTCGACTTCGCCTCGGAGACGAGCGCCGCCGCGGTGACGTGAATCATCATGAGCCCCGAGTTCAGGCCGCCGCCTCGCGTGAGGAACGCGGGCAGGTCGCCCGAAAGCGCGGGATTCACGAGTCGCTCCGTCCGGCGCTCGGACAGCGATGCCATGTCGGCTGTCGACGCCGTCAGGAGGTCGCACACGAGGGCCACCGGCGCCGCGTGAAAATTTCCGCCCGACACGAGCGTGCCCGTCTCGGCGAAGACCATCGGGTTGTCGGTCGCGGCGTTCATCTCGATCTCGATCACGCGCCGCGCGTGCGCCGCCGCGTCGCGGGCCGTGCCGTGCACCTGCGGGATGCAGCGCAGCGCGTACGCGTCCTGAACGACGCCGCAATCGCGGTGGCTCTCGCGTAGAGGCGAATTCGCGAGGAGCGCCCGCAGGTTGCCCGCCGAAACGATCTGGCCGGGATGCGGGCGCGCGGCGTGGATGCGCGCGTCGAAAGCGGCGTCCGTGCCTTTGAGCGTGTCCAGCGTGAGCGCCGCCACGAGGTCCGCCGCCTTCAGCAGCCTGAGGAGCCGGTGCAGCGCGAGGGCGCCGAGCCCCGTCGTGAGCTGCGTCCCGTTGATGAGGGCGAGCCCTTCCTTCGCCTCGAGGACGG
>JARXKK010000007.1 GCA_030278895.1 Acidobacteriota bacterium | reverse complement strand
CCTCGGTGCCGCGGGCGAGTCGGCCTGGGCACTCGCCCCCCTGCCCGACCCGCGCCCCATCGCGACACCCGTGGACGGCTGGCTCGCGACGGCTGCCGAGCGCGCCGACCTCGGCTCGGCCCGGAATCTCCTTCAAGCCGGCGAGCTCGAGGAGAAGGTGAAGAAAGCGCCGCTCTTCCCGAAGCTCGCGCTCCTCGCGAAGGGCGAGCTCTACGGCGACAAGCCGTTCGGCTCGACCGGCACGTCGGGCTCGATCATGGCCGTCGCGACCTGGAACGTGTTCGCGGGTGGCAGCGACCGCGCCGCAGCCGTCGCGGCCCGCGAGGACGCCCGCGCGGGGCGCGCGGACTTCGCCCGGTTCGCCGAGGGCGTCCGCCTCGAGGTCCGCCAGGCCTTCGAGGAGGCCCGGACGGCCCAGGCCCGGCACGAGACCGCGAAGAAGGCGCTCGATTCGGCCCGCGAAGCCGAGCGCATCACGAACGACAGATACCGGGCGGGCGTGGTGAAGACGCTCGATCTCCTGGACGTCACCACGGCCCGCCGCGAGGCGGAGACGCGCGAGCTCGTCGCCCGCGCCGACGCGCACACGGCGGCGCTGAAGCTCGCCGTCAAGTCGGGTCGCCGCCCGGAAAGCGTATTGAACGGAGGAACGGAGTGAAACAGATATTCGGAATCTCTTTGAGGGGGAAAGACGGGGAGAAGACCGGGGGATTCGGATTCGGATTTTCTTCGAAGGTGTCGGGCGGGCTCGTCGCGGCGGGAATCGCCTCGGCGGTCCTCGCCGGCTGCGCCGGCCCCTCTTCACCTTCTAAGAAATCTTCGTCTTCCTCTCTCTCTCCGGTTTCCGCGGCAACCGCGCTGGTCGAGAAGGCGTCGCTGCCGGACCGTCTGACCCTCTACGGCACCGTCACCGCCGACCGCTCCGCCGCCGTCTCGTCGCGCGTCATGGCGAACGTCGTCGCCGTCCCGGCGCGCGTCGGGCAGTCCGTCGCCGCCGGCGACGTTCTCGTAGAGATCGATGCCGCGACCGCGAGCGGGCAGGTCTCTCAGGCCAGGGGCGCCCTCGCCCAGGCGCGCGCGGCGCTATCCCTCGCCGAGCGCAACCATGAACGCTACAAGGCCCTCGCGGCCTCCGGATCGGCGTCGGCGCTGGAGCTCGACATGTCCCGGATGCAGTACGAGCAGGCGAAGGGCGCCGTCCAGCAGGGCGACGGCGCGGTGGAAGCAGCCTCCTCCGTCGCTCGCGAATCCCGCGTGACGGCGCCCTTCGCCGGCCGTGTGGCCGCCCGCCTCGTCGAGGCCGGCGACCTCGCGGCCCCGGGCCGCCCGCTCGTCACCGTCGAGTCCGCGACGGGCCGCCGGCTCGTCGTGCAGGTCCCCGCGAGCACCGTTGCGGCGTCGGGCCTCAAGGCCGGGCAGAAGCTCTCCGTGAAGATCGACGGCGTCGCCGCCGAGCTCACCGGCACCGTCGTCGAGATGTCCCCGGGCGCGGACCCGACGAGCCACACGTATACGGCGACGCTCGAGCTGGGCGGCGTACCCGTTGCAACGGGCCTCACGGGCCGCGCGACGCTCGACGCGGCGCCGCGCGCGACCATTCTCGTCCCCGAATCCGCGGTCCTCACGAGCGGCGGTGTCACCCTCGTCGCCGTCAAGGACGAGGCCGGCAAGGCGCGCACACGCGCCGTCACGACGGGCGCCGTCTCCGGCGGCAAGATCGAGATCCTTTCCGGCCTCTCGGGCGGCGAAACCGTCCTCGTCGGCCTCGCGGCGCCGCCCGCCGACGGCGCACCCGTCGTGGCCAAGGACAGCGTCCGGTGAGCGAGCCCACTCCCGGCGGGCCGAGCGCCCGCGAGATCCTCCACCGAAAGATGACCCGCCGGCCCCTCGGCGCCTCGGGCCGGATCGCGAAGGCGTTCCTCGAATCGAAGCTGACGCCGCTCCTCGTCGTCGCGTCGCTTCTCCTCGGGGCGTTCGCGCTGCTCATCACGCCGCGCGAGGAGGAGCCCCAGATCAAGGTCCCGATGATCGACGTCTTCGTCGCGCTCCCCGGCGCGACGGCCGAGGAAGTCGAGCGGCGCGTCGTCTCGCCCGTCGAGAAGGCGCTCTACCAGATCCCGAACGTCGAGTTCGTCTACTCCACGTCGCAGCCCTCGGGCGGCATCGTGATCGTGCGGTTCATGGTCGGGACGGACCCCGACCAGGCCGTCGTCCGCGTGCACGCGAAGCTGGCCGAGCTCGCGCCCGCGCTCCCGCCGGGCGCGCTGCCGCCCGTCGTCGCCCCGCGGGGAATCGATGACGTCCCTGTCGCCGCGTACACGCTCTTTTCGAAGGACGCGACGCCGATGCAGCTCCGGCAGATCGCCGACGAGGTCAAGGCCGACTTCACGCGGCATCCGCGCGTCGCGCAGGTGACCGTGATCGGCGGCCAGCGGCGGGTCCTCAACGTGAGGTTCGATCGCGACCGCCTTGCCTCCTACGGCGTCTCGCTCGTCCAGGCCTACGGCGCACTGTCCGGTCTCAACTGGCGCCTCCCCGCGGGCAGCTTCGCCTCCGGCAACGCCGAGGTTCCCGTCGAGGTCGGCTCCCTCTTCCGCCGCGCCGAGGACGTCGGCTCGGCCGTGATCGGCGTCGCGAACGGCAAGCCGGTCTGGCTCAAGGACGTCGCGACCGTCGCGGATGGCCCCGAGGAGCCCTCGCAGTACGCGTGGATGCTCACGAAGGCGGGCGACGACGCGCCCGCCGTGACCCTCGCCGTCGCCAAGAAGCCCGGCACGAACGCCGTCGATCTCGTGAAGGATCTCGACGTCCGCCTCCAGGGCCTGAAGGGCCCCGTCGTCCCGTCGAACGTGACCGTCGCCAAGACGCGCGATTACGGCAAGACGGCCGACGAGAAATCCGGCGAGCTCATCTTCCACGTCGGGCTCGCGACGTTCTCCGTCGTCCTCCTCATGGCGCTCTTTCTCGGGCGCCGCGAGGCGGTCGTCGTCCTCGTCGCGGTCCCCGCGACGCTCGCCCTCACGCTCTTCGCGTCGTACCTCTTCGGGTACACGCTGAATCGCGTCACGCTCTTCGCGCTCATCTTCGCGATCGGCATCCTCGTGGACGACGCGATCGTCGTCGTCGAGAACGTCCACCGCCACTACGAGCTGGGCTGGGGCGAGCCCCGCCTCACCACCGTCTACGCGGTGGACGAGGTCGGCAACCCGACGATCCTCGCGACGTTCGCGGTCGTCGCGGCGCTCCTCCCGCTCGCGTTCGTCTCGGGCCTCATGGGCCCGTACATGCGCCCGATCCCCGTGAACGCCTCGGCCGCGATGGTCTTCTCGCTCCTCATCGCGTTCATCGTCTCGCCCTGGCTCACGTTCCGGCTCTTCCGCAAGTTCGCCGAGGAGCACCTCAAGGGAGAGGAGCACTTCGGGGCGGGCGCCGGCACGAAGCCCGAGGATCGCCTCCTCCGCTTCTACCGGAAGCTGTTCACGCCGCTGCTCGCAAGCGCGACCCGCCGCTGGGTCCTCCTCGGCAGCGTCGTCGTCCTGCTTCTCCTCGCCTGCGGGCTCTTCCTCGTCCGCGCGGCGAAGGTCAAGATGCTGCCGTACGACAACAAGAGCGAGCTGCAGGTCGTCCTCGACATGCCCGAGGGCACGACGCTCGAGGCGACCGCCGCCGCCGCGCGCACGCTCGCGACGCTCGTGAAGGCCCAGCCCGAGGTCGCGGACGTCGAGGTCTACGCCGGAACGTCGGCCCCGTTCAACTTCAACGGCCTCGTGCGCCACTACTTCCTGCGCTCGGGCCCGCTCGTCGCGGACATGCAGGTGAACCTCGCGTCCAAGGACGACCGGAAGAAGGACAGTCACACGATCGCCAAGGAGATCCGCAACCGCATCACGGCGGCCGCGAAGGCCTTGAACGCGAACGTGAAGGTCACGGAGGTCCCGCCTGGGCCGCCGGTCCTCTCGACGATGGTCGCGGAGATTTACGGGCCGGACCCGGCGAGCCGCATCGCGCTCGCGAAGGAGGTCCGCGGGATCTTCGAATCGACGCCCGGCGTCGTCGATACCGACTGGCTCGTCGAGGACGCCTCTCCGAAAATCGAGCTCGTGATCGACCGCGAGAAGGCGATGCTCTCCGGCGTGACGCCCGAGGTCGTCGTCAAGACGCTCCGGATCGCGCTCGACGGCATGGACGCGGGGCTCCTGCGCGTGGACTCCGCGCGCGAGGCCGTGCCCATCGTGCTGCGCCTCGACCGCGCCCAGCGCTCGGGCCTCGAGGGCCTCCTCGCGACGACGGTGCCCTCGCAGACGGGCCGCCTCGTCCCGATCCGCGAGCTCGTGACGGTCGTTCCGGGCAAGCGGGCGCCGTTCATCTACCACAAGAACCTGCAGCCGGTGACGTACGTCCTCGCCGAGATGGCGGGCGTCGCCGAGGCGCCGGTCTACGGCATCCTCGACATGAAAAAGAAAGTCCAGGCGCTCCGCGGCCCGGACGGCCGGCCGCTCGACGTCTTCAACACGGCGCTCCCAAACGACTCGAACCGCTACGCGCTCAAGTGGGACGGCGAGTGGCACGTCACGGTCGAGGTCTTCCGGGACATGGGGATCGCCTTCGCGGCCGTCCTCGTCCTCATCTACGTCCTCGTCGTCGGGTGGTTCCGCTCCTTCGTGACGCCGCTCATCATCATGGCGCCGATTCCGCTCACGCTCATCGGCATCGTGCCGGCGCACGCGGTGTTCGGCGTGTTCTTCACGGCGACGTCGATGATCGGATTCATCGCGCTCGCGGGGATCATCGTGCGCAACTCGATCCTCCTCGTGGACTTCATCAACCTCGAGCTCGCCGCCGGCGAGCCGCTCGAGGAGGCCGTCGTGAAGGCGGGCGCCGTCCGCTTCCGCCCGATCGTCCTGACGGCGCTCGCGCTCGTCGCGGGCGGCGCCGTCATCCTCCTCGACCCGATCTTCCAGGGCCTCGCCGTCGCGCTCATCTCGGGCGTCGTCGTCGCGACAGCCCTGACCCTCGTCGTGATCCCGCTCCTTTATTACATGTACGTCCGGGCGTTCGGGGCCTCCATCGAGATTCCGATCCCCGAGGAGGTTCCCGATGCCCCACTACGAATTCACGTGCACGAACTGCGGTAGGAGATGCGAGGCCAAGTCCCCAAGGAGGATCCTATGATCCAGCCCTCGAAAGTGTCCGTCGCCCTGGAGGCCCGCACCGCGCTGTCTTTCGACGAAGCCGTCGCGCGCTCGCGCAAGGCGCTCGAGGCCGAAGGATTCGGCGTCCTGACGGAAATCGACTTCGCGGCGACGATGAAGAAGAAGCTCGGCGTCGACCTGCCGCCCTACCTCATCCTCGGCGCCTGCCATGCGCCCTCGGCCTTCAAGGCCTTCTCGGCGGCGCCCGAGGTCGGCGTCCTCCTGCCGTGCAACGTGACCGTGTCGGTGGAGAACGGAAAGACCGTGATCCGCGCGATGGACCCCGCGTCCGTTCTCGGACTCGTGGGCGTCCCGGAGCTCGCGTCCGTCGGCCTCGAGGTCCGGGCCGCTCTCCAGCGGGCGATCACAAATGCCGCGGGCTGATCCGGCACCCTGCATTGGCATCATTGACCTCGCCTCTCGCGGGTACGATGATCACCATATGGCGATGCACGCTCATCTCCCGCTCACGGACGCCGGCTGCGAAGAGGTCGCAATGCGCTTCCGGGCGCTCTCCGAGCCCATGCGCCTCAAGATCCTGAGACGGCTCTTCCGGAGCGAGGCTTCCGTCGGCGAGATCCTCGAGGAGGTCGGCGGCACCCAGGCGAACGTCAGCAAGCACCTTGCGGTCC
Source organism: Acidobacteriota bacterium (assembly GCA_030278895.1). GTDB lineage: Bacteria > Acidobacteriota > Thermoanaerobaculia > UBA5066 > UBA5066 > Fen-183. Next base: position 42,965 of record JARXKK010000007.1, on the reverse strand, counting down.
TGCACGGCTCGGCGCTCGTAGACCGGCGCAAGGACGGCACGCGCACCGTCTACCGCATCGCGGACCCCACCCTCCTGAAGATCTGCTCCATCGTCTGCGACGGCGTCGAGCGCGACGCCCGCGACAAGGCCAACGCCATCCTCGGACGTCCGAAGCGAGGCGGCCGCCGCTGAGCTCCGCCGCCCTCGCGCCGCGCCGCCTCGTCGACGCCACATCCTCCGCGCCCCGCAGCCCCGTCGTCACCGGCTCTCCCGCCGAGGAGGCCGCGTTCCTCGCGCATCTGAGAGACCGCGTCGTCGGCGCCGGCGCCTCGATTCCCGGCCCCGCCGGCGACCTCCCGCTCCGGTACTTCGACTTCATCGCCTCGGGCCGCTTCCACCGCGACGTCGAGGACGAGCTGAACGATCGCGTTCTCCCGTTCATGGCGAACACGCACACGGAGGGCAGCTTCACGGGCCACCGGATGACCGAGCTCTATCTCGGCGCCCTGAAGAAGATCGGCGCGTACGTCGGCGCCCTGCCCGACGACGTCGTGATCCCCGTCGGCTCGGGCTCGACCGGCGCGATCAACCGACTCATCCACGTCCTCGGCCTCAGGCTCCCCGACCAGCTCGACGAACGCTTCGGGCTCGCGGCCCGGATTCCCCGGGACGACCGGCCCGTCGTCTTCCGGTCGCTCATGGAGCACCACTCGAACGACATCGCGTGGCGCGAGACGATCGGCGACTCCGTCTACGTGGAGTTCGACGCGGCAGGGCGCATCAGCCTCGAGGATCTCGACCGCAAGCTCGCGGCCCACGCGCACCGGCCGTGGAAGATCGGCACGTTCAGCGCCGCCTCGAACGTCACGGGGATCCTGAACGACGTCCACGGTCTCGCGCGTGTCCTCCACCGGCACGGCGCGCTCGCGTTCTTCGACTTCGCGGCGGCCGGCCCGTACGTGGACGTCGACATGCACCCGGCGGGCGATCTTGCGGCCGCGCTCGACGCCGTCTTCTTCTCCGTCCACAAGTTCCTCGGCGGCCCGCGGACGCCCGGCCTCCTCGTCGCGCACAAGAGGCTCTTCACGAACCGCGTTCCGGCCGAGCCGGGCGGCGGGACCGTCCTCTATACGTCCCCGTGGGACCACCGTTACCTCGGCGCGATCGAGTCGCGCGAGACCGGCGGCACGCCCCCGATCGTCCAGACGATCCAGGCAGGCCTCGCGTTCGACCTGAAGGCCGCCGTCGGAGCCGCGCGCACGGAGCGCATCGAACAGGACTACCTCTCCCGCGCGATCGCCGCGTGGCGCGGGCGCGACGACCTCGCGATTCTCGGGAACCTCGGGACGCGCCGCCTCGGCGTCCTCTCGGTGATCTTCCCGCAGGTCCACCACAACCTCGCGGCTCTCCTCCTGAACGACCTGTTCGGGATCCAGGTGCGCGCGGGCTGCATGTGCGCGGGCCCGTACGGCCACCTTCTCCTGCACATCGACGAAGCACACTCGAAAACGATCCGCCACCGGCTCGACGAGGGGCACCTCGGGGAGAAACCCGGATGGGTGCGCATCAGCCTCGCACCCACCGTGAGCGAGGACGAGTTCCAGACCCTCCTCGAGGGCGTTGACCACGTCGCGCGCCGGGGGCGCGAGCTGGCAGACGACTACACCCAGAGCGACGAAACCGGCGAGTGGGCGCGGCGGACGCCGGTGCTCGCGTTCGCGAACGGAAAGGGAACGACATGACAGACATCCGACGGATGCACCCCGCCACCCGGATCATCCACGCCGGGCAGCATCCCGATCCCGCCACCGGCGCCGTCTCGACGCCGATCTACCAGACGTCCACGTTCGCGTTCAAAAACGCGGACGAAGGCGCGGCGCGCTTCCAGGGCCGCGACCCCGGATTCAAGTACACGCGCCTCGGGAACCCGACGGTCGCGGCGCTCGAGGAGTGCCTCGCGATCCTCGAGGGCGGCTGCGGCGCGCTGGGTGCCGCGACCGGCATGGCCGCCATCAACACGGTCTACGTGGCTCTCCTCGAACAGGGCGCTCACGTCGTCGGAACGGACTCCGTCTACGGGCCGTCGCGCCTCGTCCTCGAGAACGAGTACCGCCGCTTCGGTGTCGCATCCACCTGGGTCGACTCGTCGAAACCGGAAAACGTCGCGGCCGCGATGCGGCCCTCGACGAAAATGGTCTACATCGAGACGCCCGCGAACCCGACGATGAAGCTGACCGACATCGCCGCCTGTGCGGATATCGCGCACGCGCAGGGCGCGCTCCTCGTCGTGGACAACACGTTCGCCTCCCCCGTCCTCCAGCAGCCGCTCGCGCTCGGAGCCGACGTCGTCGTCCACAGCCTCACGAAGTACATCAACGGCCACACGGACGTCGTCGGTGGCGCGATCGTCTCGAGCTCCCCCGCACTCCACGATCGGCTCCGCAAGGTTCACGTCGCGTTCGGCGGGACGATGGACCCCCACCAGGCGTGGCTCATCCTCCGTGGCGTCAAGACGCTGGGCCTCCGGATGGAGCGCGCGCAGGCGAACTCACTCGAAATCGCCCGCCTCCTCGAGGCCCATCCCGGCGTCGCGTGGGTGCTCCACCCCGGCCTCCCAAGCCACCCGCAGCACGCGCTGATGCTCCGGCAGATGGCGGGGCCGGGCGCCGTCTTCTCCTTCGGCGTGAAGGGCGGGCTCGAAGCGGGCAAGGCGCTGATCGACTCCGTGAAGCTCGCGACGCTCGCCGTGAGCCTCGGCGGCGTCGAGACGCTCATCGAGCACCCCGCCTCGATGACCCACACCGGGATGCCGAAGAAAGAACGCGAGGCCGCCGGGATCACCGACGACCTCGTGAGGATCTCCGTGGGCTGCGAGGACGTGCGCGACCTGATCGCCGACCTCGAGCAGGCGCTCGTGAAGGCGGCCGCGGCCGTCCCCGTGGGCGCCTGAGGAAGACATGAGCAGCGACGCAGCGTGGATGTGGGGCGCCCTCCTCGCCTGGGTGCTCCTCCAGAAGTTCGTCTTCCCGCGCCTCGGAATTCCCACTTGAGGGACGAGAGGTCCCGCCGGCGGCGGGACGAGCTGCTCCACACGGAAGAGAACGGACGAGCCGACAATGCGAAAGGAGTCACCATGAAAGAGTTCTTCAAGACCAACGAGGGCACCGCGGATCGGGTCCTGCGCGTCGTCGCCGGCATCGTGCTGCTCTCCCTGACGGTCGTCGGGCCGAAGACGAGCTGGGGCCTGGTCGGCCTCCTGCCCCTCGTGACCGGTCTCGTAGGCACCTGTCCTCTCTATTCCATCCTCGGCCTCAGCACCTGCCCGGCGAAACCATCCGGGCCGTCTTCGCGCTGATCCACCCAGGAACCGCGACATCCCGAGGTAACGCGATATCGTGGCGCGACTTGATCGTGCGCACGCATGTCGCCTGAAACTCTCGTCTTCCTCACGGCTTCCGTTCTCGTCGTGGCGTTTCTCTATTCGTCCGTCGGGCACGCCGGCGCCTCCGGCTACATCGCCGTCATGACCCTCTTCAATCTCGCTCCCACCGAGATCAAGCCCACCGCGCTCATCCTCAACGTTCTCGTCGCGAGCATCGCGACGTGGCAGTTCTGGAGGGCGGGGCACTTCTCGTGGCGGCTGTTCTGGCCTTTCGCCGTTCTCTCCGTTCCCATGGCCTTCGTCGGCGGCTGGGCCAACCTGCCCGTTCACGCCTTCAAGGTGCTCGTCGGGGTCGTCCTGCTGTTCTCCGCCTTCCGCTTCATCTTCTCGGGATCAGCTCCGGACGAAGTCGCCGAGGAGCCGCGCCCTCTCGTCGCCATTCCGATCGGCGCGGGTCTCGGGCTGCTCTCGGGCCTCACGGGAACGGGCGGCGGGATCTTCCTCACCCCGATCCTGCTCTTCAAGAAGTGGGCGCGCGTCAAGACGGCGGCGGCCGTGTCCGCTCTCTTCATCCTCGTCAATTCCGTGGCGGGACTCCTAGGCAACCTCGGGAGCACACGAAACGTCCCTTCGTTCGCCATCGTTCTCGGCACCGCCGCGGTTCTCGGCGGCACGTTGGGCTCGTATTTCGGCAGCCGCCACTTTCCGGCCGTCGCGATCAGGCGCAGCCTGGCGCTCGTCCTCCTGATCGCCGGCGCGAAGCTGATCCTTACGCGCTGAAGCGACTCTCGTTCAGCTCAGCGACGACGAGCGGAACGAGCCGAGCGCGGATCTGGTCGCGCACGCGCCGAAAGACGGGAAGGGCGTCCTCGCCGTCGCCGGCACGGGCGGGATCCTCGAAGGTCTCATGGAGGGTCTTCCGAGCGCCCGGCAGGATGGGGCACTCCTCGCGGGCGGAGTCGCAGACGGTGACGACGAGGTCGAACACGACACCTTTCAGCGCCTCGGCGGACTTGCTGCGGTGCGACGAGATGTCGACGCCGGCTTCGGCCATGACGCGGATCGCGAGGGGATGCACGGCGGAGGGCCGCGTTCCGGCGGAGTGGACCTCGACGCGATCGCCGAGATCGTGGCGGACCCAGCCCTCGCCCATCTGCGACCGGCACGAGTTGCCCGTGCAGAGGATCAGGACGCGAGGCCTGCTCACGCGAAGTACCGCCGCTGAAGCCAGAACGCCACGTTGACGAGGCCGATCATCACGGGCACCTCGACGAGCGGCCCGATGACCGCCGCGAAGGCAGCCCCCGAGTCGATCCCGAAGACCGCGACCGCCACGGCGATCGCAAGTTCGAAGTTGTTGCTGGCCGCGGTGAAGGCCAGGGTCGTCGTCTTGCTGTAGCCCGCTCCGGCCCGCTTTCCCATGAAGAACGAGACGAGAAACATCACGACGAAGTAGACGAGCAGCGGAATCGCGATCCGGACGACGTCCATCGGGATCGAGACGATGAGCTTCCCTTTCAGGCTGAACATCACGACGATCGTGAAGAGGAGGGCCACGAGTGTCACGGGGCTGATCCTGGGGACGAACTCCCGGTGGTACCACTCTCTCCCCTTCAGCTTCACGCCGACGAACCGGGTGAGGGCGCCCGCGAGGAAGGGGATGCCCAGGTAGATGAAGACGCTCTTCGCGATCTCCCCCATGCCGACTTTCACGAGGCTTCCCTGGATGCCGAACACGGGAGGAAGCACCGTGATGAAAAACCACGCGTAGACGCTGTAGAAGAGCACCTGAAAAACGCTGTTGAAGGCCACGAGCCCCGCGGCGTACTCGGTGTCGCCCTTTGCGAGCTCGTTCCAGACGATGACCATCGCGATGCACCGGGCAAGGCCGATCAGGATGAGCCCGACCATGTAGTCGGGGTGGTCGCGGAGAAATACGATGGCGAGGAAGAACATCAAGATCGGGCCGATCACCCAGTTCTGAAGCAGAGAGAGCCCGACGATCTTCCGGTCCCGGAAGACGTCGCCCATCTCCTCGTACCTCACCTTGGCGAAGGCGGGGTACATCATCAGGATGAGCCCTGCGGCGATCGGGACGTTCGTCGTGCCGGCCTGAAACGAGTTGATGAATCCCTCGACCCCCGGGACGAACGTGCCGACAGCCACTCCCGCCGCCATCGCGGCGAAGATCCAGAAGGTGAGCCAGCGGTCGAGGAAGGAGAGCTTCCTCGTAATGCCGTCGGACATCGGCTCTACGCCGGCTTCGTCGCCCGGACGAACGCGCTCATGAACTTCCCGTCCACCTGGGGCGCCATCGCGTCCGCGTCGATTCCCGCGGCCGAGAGGAAGTCCCGCGCGTCCTCGATGGTGTAGACGCGCGTCGGAACGATCTCGACGCCCGCGAAGCCCGCCTTCTTCAGCTTCGCCTCGAACTCCTTCTCCTCGAGAGCGCCCGCGAGGCAGCCGATCCACAGCTCGACGTTCTTCCTGACGTCTGCCGGAACCTCGCCGCGCACGACAACGTCCGACACCGCGAACCGCCCGCCCGGCTTCAGCACCCGGAACGCCTCGGACAGCGCGCGGTCCTTGTCGGCCGAGAGGTTCACGACGCAGTTCGAGATGATGACGTCGACGGTTGCGTCCGGGAGCGGAATGCTCTCGAGCTCGCCCTTCAGGAACTCCACGTTCGTCACGCCCGCGACCCGCTGGTTCTCCCGGGCGAGAGCGAGCATGTCGTCCGTCATGTCGAGGCCGTAGACCTTTCCCGTCGGGCCGACGCGGCGCGCCGAAAGAAGAACGTCGATGCCGCCGCCCGAACCGAGATCGAGAACCGTCTCGCCTTCGTGAAGCTCGGCGAGCGCCGTCGGGTTGCCGCAGCCGAGCGACGCCTGAACGGCCGCCGTCGGGAGGCCGAGGGTCTGCGAGGCGCTGTAGAGGTTCGACGTGATCGGGTCCTTCGCCCCCGCGATCGCCGACGCGCCGCCGCAGCAGGCACTGCCGCCCGTCGTCGCGCGCCGCGCGGCCTCGCCGTACTTTTCCCGAACCACGTCTTTGATGCTCGTCTCCACCATGGGATGCTCCTTCTCATCAAGAGTTCTTGATGTATTCATCACACGAAAATCTCAGCAGCAGCGCGCAGCGCCTTCCCGCACGGATCCGACGAAGTTCTTGATCTCTTGAAGAACGTCCGGGTTCAGCGAGTAATGCACCCACCGCCCCGCCCGCCGGTCAGTGACGAGGCCGGCATCCTTCAGGGCTTTCAGGTGGAACGAGAGCCGGGACTGGCCCGCGTCGAGCGCGTCCGTGAGGTTGCAGACGCACTGCTCGCCGCCCAGGAGCTTGCCGACGATCCGGAGGCGGGTCTCGTCCGACAGGGCATGGAAGAGCCGCGCAAGCCGCATCAGATCGGCGGGGCGCTCGAGCATGCGGGCCGGGAGGAGAGCTGCCACGACCTCAATATATCAAGAAATCTTTATATGTCAAGGCACCGCTTTGCGGACGGTGGCCTCGATCTCATTCTGGATGTCGCCGGGCATCTGCATGTTCTTCATGAACGCCCAGTTGCCGGCGTCCTCGAAGTAGAGCTTCATCCGCCACATCTCCTTGAGAAGCGTGACGGAGCTGCCGGCGCCTTTCTTCGTGACGACGACCTCGATCGGAAACGCCGCCGCGTGATCGAGGCCCGGGAACGGATTCGCCTCGGTGGCCCGCTTCTCTCCCGCGATTCCGTAAGCGCGGCCTTCCGTTTTCGCGTTCGTGAGACCGACGATCCAGACGTCGTCCGAGGCCCTGTAAGCGGCCTCCACGGCCTTCAGAGCCGCCGCGTCCTTCACATCGGAGCCGTAGAACGTTCTGAGAAGAGAAACCGGATTTACGACGGCGACGCCGACGCCGGATGCTTCGGAATACACCGCGAGTCGCATCGGGAGGCCTTTCAAAGACGACTCCGCTCTCACCGCCGTCTCGCCGACGTCGGCCTTGAGACCCGAGAGAAGCGTCACGTACACGCCCTGAGTCTTCTCGACGCCCGCCGCGAGAGCGGCCGAGGCCAGAAGAGACGCGAGGAGGGGAAGCGCGAAGAGTCGTCTCACTTCGTCCTCAGAATCCGAACGACAGGCCGAGGTCGAAGACCCACTGGTCCATCTTCAGCTCGATCGTCTGCTTGCCGGGAACCTCGAGAGGGTTCGGTCCGGTGACGGAATGCGAGAGCGCCCGGATGACGGAGAAATGGACCTTGGACTTGTCGGAGACGCTGGCACTGACGCCCGCCGTGATGTGCTGCTCGATGACGCCGGGGGCGAGGATGTTGAAGAGAACTTCGGACTCCGGGATGGGCTGCTTCGCCCAGGCGTAGCCCGCGCGGACCGTGAACGTCGGGGTCGCCGCGTACTGCAGGCCGAGCTTGTAGACCGTGACGTCCTTCCAGCCGAAGCCCGCGCCGCCGTCGTCGCCGAGGCGTGCCGTCATGAGGTTCGGAAGAAGCGCGTTTCCGATCGACTTGGTCTCGCTGTAATAGATCTGCTGCACGTCGAAGGCAACCGTGAAGCTCTCCGCGGGCTTGAGCGCGACGCCCACCGTCCAGTTCGAGGGGATGTCGAAGCCACCCTGCTGGGCAAAGAGGCCCGAGTATTGGTCGAACTTCCCCATCGACATCCTGGTCTGGTACGCGCCGCCGACGGAAATCCAGGGCGCGAGCTTGCCCATGTAACCGACGCGCACTCCCCACCCCAGGGCTGAATTGTGGGCGTTGTTCGAGAGGTTCCCGGCCGAGGACGAGAAGGGAGCGAAGCTCCCGACGCCCTCGGCCTGGAAGCGCTGCCACGCGAGGATCGGGCTCACGCCGAGCGCGTGGTCCTTCGCGACCTTGTACGTGAACGTCGGCGCCACGAAGAGCTGCATGAGGTCCACGCCCGTCCGGCCCGCGTAGAAGACCGGCGAGTCGTACGCCGTGTTCATTCCCCCGTTGCCGTAGATCGCGACGCCGAACGTCATCGCGTCGTTCAGCTTCCAGTTCGCGCCGATTCCCGGCACGACGAACAACGAATTGCCGCTCTTCACCTCGCCGGGCGCCAGGCCGAACGTGCCCGGGTAGCCGGAGGGCGAGCCCGTGACCGTGAACTGGCGGTTCGGGTTGAAGACGGCGACGTTCAGGTCGTAGCCCGTCACCCACGCGTTGGCCGCGGGGTTCGTCGCGGGGGACATCGTGTTGAGCGACAGGGCGACGCCAGCCCCGGCCATGCCGTTCTGCTGGGTTCCGTAGCCGAGCTGGAAGTAGCCGTCCGTCGCAAGCGCGGGGGCGGTGGTCAGTGCGAGCAACGCGACGAGCGCGATGCCGATCCGGGTCTTCATCTGGGCACTCCTCTCACAGGCGGGCCCCGCGGGGCCCGCGATTTATCGGGGGCGGACGGTTCAGGACGCGGGGGGCGGCGTGACTTCTTTCGGCAGCCCGGGTGTGATCGACCACTCGAGCCAGGAGCCGTTGTAGAGACGGACGTTCGGGTACCCGAGGCGGTAGCGGAGCGTGTAGAAGAGCTCCGAGGCCTGCTGCCCGGTGTTGCAGTACACGATGACGGGTGTTGCGGCCGTCACGCCCGCGGCCTCGAGCTCGACCTTGACCTCCGCCTCCGGACGGAACGAGCCGGCGTCGGGCTGTCCGGCCGGGACGATGTCCTTCATCCAGAAGCGCGACTTCGCGCCGGGGAGGTGGCCCTTGTCGTAGGCATCGAGTGGGCGCGCGTCGAGAAGGACCGCGCTCTTCGTCTCGACGGCCTTCTTCACCTCGTCGAGCGTGATCAGATCGGCCGGGCGGGGAGTGAACACCTCAGTCGAGGCGACGACGGGTTTGCGCTCGGCCGTGACGGCGCGCTTCTCGGCCGTCCAGCGCTTGAAGCCGCCGTCGAGGACGGAAACCTGCTTGACACCGGCGATCCGGAGCACGGTGGCGACGTAGGTCGCCTCGATGTCGCTTTCCTCGGAGTAGACGACGACGGGGACAGTGCTCGTGACTCCGAGACGACGCACCACGAGCTGCACCATCTCCCATGGGAAGAGCGTTCCCGGAACGCCGCCGGCCGTGGACCGGAAGCTGTCGACGCCCACCGTCTGCGCGCCCGCAATGTGGCCGGCGAGGTATGCCTTGATCGAGGGCCGGGCGTCGAGGATCGCCACGCTGCCGGAGGCGGCGGCGAGCCGGTCCGCGAGAGCAGCGGGAGAAACGACCGGCGGGAGCCCGTCGACGGCCGCGAGGGCGGGAGCTGCGAGGGCTGCGGCGAGCACGAACAGAACGGAGAAGATGACGCTGCGCTGTGTTCTCACGAAAAACCCCTTTCTAAGAAACTCTTCGGTCTTTCTTTTCATCAGCAGCCCCCGCCCTTCTTCGGCTCGGCGGCCGGGGCGGCGGGCCGCGGTTCGGAACGCGCGGGCCCCGTGGTCGAGGCGGCCCCCGTGTAGCGGGCATAGAGCGCCAAGCGCACCTTGAAGTCGGCGCTCTGTGCGGCTGTGGGGTTCTCCTCGGCTCTTGGCGCCGTGAGGACTTCGGCCTTCCACGCGTCGTACCCGCCCTTCAGGACGTAGATCTCGCCCGCGAAGCGCTTGACGCCCTCCGGCGGCGCCGCGAGGTCGCTTTGGGAGTAGATGACGAGCTTCCGCGTCGCGGCGAGATTCGCCGCCGCGGCGGCGCCCTTCTCCTCCGGGCCGACGACGATGGCGCCGGGCAGGCGGCCCTTCTCGGCGACGGCCTCGGGGCGGAGGTCGACGACCCACCAGGACTGCGGGGAGGCGACGAGGTCCTTTGCGAGTGCGACGGCGCTGATTCTCTGCTCCGGCTTCGCCGCGAGAACGGCGTGGCGCGCGGGGAGCGCGAGCGCGACGAGTGCGAGCGCGGCGACGACCGCGAACCCCGAGAACACGCGCACCTTCACACGCGCGGGCGAAGCCGGAACGAGCTCGCCCTGCCGCGGCGCGAAGATCGCCTCGAGCTTCTCGCCGCCGAGGAACGCGCCGACCGCCATCGCGACGACGGCGGCCGCGACGACTGAAATGGGAACTCCGAGGAGCCGGTCGATCCTCACGACGCCCATCGCGCCGCTCTTGTAAAAGCTCTCGAGGGGTCCGTAGCCGAAACCGAACGCGAGCGAGCCGGCCATGATGCCGCCGATCGCCGCGACGGCGTCGAGGTTTCCGGAGGCGACCGCGACGACGCCTGTGCCGGGACAGTAGCCCGACACGATGAAGCCGGCGCCGAGGAGGAGGCCGCCGACGAGCTGTGGCCAGAGGAACGTTTCGGGCACCGTGATGAGCGCGAGGTCGAGAACGCCGATCCCGGCGAGAAACGCCATCCCGACGCAGGCGGTGACGATCGCGCTGAACATGACTTTGAGGACGCGCAAGTCCGTCAGGTAGAACTGCGCGGCAAGATTTCGGGCGCGGCCGAAGCCCGCGCGCTCGAGGACGAACCCGAACGCGACGCCGACGAGCGTGCCGACGAGGAGGCCCGCGTAAGTGCCGAAGAGCCCGTGCGGGTAGAGCGGAAACGTCATCGCCATTCCCTCCTCACGAGAGGGGCGACGAGGTAGCCGCCCGTGAAGACCGCCATCATGAAAACCCACGAGCCGAGCGAGAGAGCCGCACCGCCCGTGAGCGCCTGGCCCGACGTGCAGCCACGCGCAAGGCGAGCCGCGAAGCCCATCAGGACGCCGCCGACCACGGCAAGGAAAAGGCGCTGTGCCGTCGTCGCGCGCTGCCCCTTCTCGATGCCGAGCTTCAGCCGCCCGGCCGAGTACGCGCCGAGAACGCCGCCGAGGAAGACGCCGAGGACCTCGAACACGAGCCAGTCCTCGAGGACGTGTTTGCCCGGACCGTAGTACTGGGAGAAATACGCGTTCGTCTCGACGGTCTTCGGAGCGACGAGGTGGGCGCCAAAGGCGGCGAACCGGGTCACGGCGCCGGAAGAGCCGAGACCGAAGCCCATGACGAGGAAAGAACCGAGAAGAACGAGGCCGAGGACGACGCCGGCGACGTACGGGTTCCAGAAGGGACGTTCGGGCATTTCATTCACCTCTTCACGGGAGAAGCCGGAAGGACGAGGCCTGGCCGGCCGCGAGAAGGATCCAGCGGAGCGCGAGGCCGCCCGCCAGGATCAGGACGGGGACGATGACGACGAAACGAAGGTGCCGCCGGGACTCGAGGAACTCCATCGCGAGCGGAACGAGGAGCCCCATGACGACGACGAGAGACCAGAAGACGGCCGTGTACGGTCCGCCGAGGAAGCTATGCGCCGCGAAGCGGCCGGCTTCGCCGGACGTCGCCCAGCCGAGGAACAGGAGGACGATCAGGACGAGCTCAACGCCGATCGCGATCGCGTCCCAGCGCACGAGCGTCTTCCGCTCGGCGTCGTCGAGCCGAAGGAGAAGGAGCGTCGCCGCGCCGGTCGAGACGCCCGACGCCAGGAAGAGCGGCCCGAGGACTGCGCTGTTCCATGCGAGGCGCGACGGCATCGTGCCGAGGAGAAGGCCCGTGTAGAGGCCGAGGCTCGTCCCGACCAGCACCGCGGCGACGAGAATCGACCGGCGCCTTTTGTCCGCGAAAGCGAGAATTCCTTCGAAAGCGCTTCTGAGGACTCCCGGCACCCACCTTCGAAGGACTCCCCGCTCTTCGCTCCCCAGAGACCCCAGGCCCCACGCCAGGCCCACCGGATAGACGAGCCACAGGATCCACGCGCCCCAGGACATCGGCGAGGTCGGGCGGAAGACGGCGTAGAACCGCCACGCCCACAGCCGGTGCTCGAGGTCGAGCCACAGCGCGAGCATGCCGACCGAGAGAAGCGCGAGCGCCGCGAAAGGCACAGGGCGCAGGAAACGCGAGAGCGGGCGCGCGCCGGAGACGAGCTCGAGCGCGGCCGCGAGGATGAAGATGCCCGCGACGATGCCGCCGAGAAAGAGGTAGATCGTGATCTCGAAGCCCCAGACGTGGAGCGACGGATCGATCTGCGCGTTCGCACGGGTCGTGACGGTCTCGAGAAACTGCGGCGTCATGTTCGTTCCTTCAAAGCAGGAAGAAGAGGTTCGGCTGCGCGCCGCTCTCAGGGTGGTTCACCTTCCAGCGGCGCGTCCGGAGGTTCTTCGAGACGTCGGACTCGGAATCGTTCAGGTCGCCGAAGGCGAGCGTCCCCGTCGGGCACACGGCCACGCACCCCGGCTTGAGCCCCTTCTGGACGCGGTGAAGGCAGAACGTGCACTTGTCGACGTAGCCCTTCGGGTGGACGAAGCGCGCGTCGTACGGGCACGCCGCGATGCACGCCTTGCAGCCCGAGCACTTGCCGTGGGTCACGAGGACGATGCCGCCCTCGTTCACGTGGCTGGCGCCCGTCGGGCAATTCTTGACGCACGGGGCGTCCGAACAGTGGTTGCAGCGCTCGGATCGGATCTCGGCGGCGAGAAGCGGAAACTCGCCGCGCACGTCCTCGACGATCCAGTCGCGACAGAAGCCGTCAGGGACGTCGTTTTCGGCCTTGCACGAGAGGACGCAGGCCTTGCAGCCGACACATTGCCGCGTGTCCACGGTCATCGCGTAGCGCTTCTTCGTGACGCTCATGTCAGGCCTTCTCCACGGACACGAAGTTGACGTTCATGCCCGTTCCGCCCATCGCGGGGTCGATCTTCGAGCGCGACATGAGCGCGTTGTCGTCGATCCCGCGGCCCTTCGCGAACTTCAGCCCCGGGTCGGTGTGCCCGAAGCCGTGGACGACGTAGACGCAGTCGGGGCGCATCCGCTCGGTGGCCTTCAGGCGCGCGGGCGGGGACTTCACGCCGTCCTGGTTCACGAGGACGACGTTCTGGCCGTTCGCGAGGCCGCGCTCCTTCGCGATCTTCGCGTTGAGCCACACCTCGTTGTCCTTCATGACCTCGCCGAGGAAGCGGTTGTTCGTCGTACGCCCGAACGTGTGAACGGGCGAGCGCCCATAGAGCAGCCGGAACCGGCCGGATCCGGCCTCTTCGTGGTGCGTGTAGACGGGAAGCGGCGCGAGGCCCGCGGCTTCCATCTGCTTCGAGTAGATCTCGATCTTCTTCGACGGCGTCGCGAACGAGAGGGCGAGGCCGTCCTCGGTCGTCACGGGCACGGCCTTTCCGCGGACGAGGCCTTTCGCCTTCACGGCGTCGACGTCGTAGCCGGCCTTCGCGAGGCGCCCCTCGACCATCTTTCCAGCGTCGTCGTACGGGAAGAAGTCCCCGTGGCCGAGGCGCGTCGCAAGCTGCTTCGCGATCCACCAGCCCGGCTTGCTCTCGTGCATCGGCGCGACGACGGGCTGCCTCACGGCGAGGAACGGCTCCCGCCACGGCGTCACGCCGACGTCGTCCCAGCGCTCGAGGTACGTGCACTCGGGGAGGACGACGTCCGCCCAGCCGACGATCTCGGCCGGCAGCACGTCGACAGCGACGAGGAGTTCCAGCTCCTGGATCGCCTGGATCGTCTTCGCGGGCTCGGGGAGCGCCTGGATCAGGTTCGTACCGTAGACGATCCAGCCCTTGACGTCGTACGCGGCCGTGCCCGGGATCGAGGCGTCGCGCAGGCCGTGCGCGAGCGTCTCGTCCGCGAACGGGAAGGAGACCCCCTTCGGCGTGTCCGGCGCCGGGCGCGGTTTCGTCGCGGGGGCCGGGAGCGCGATCTTCGGGGCGCCCATCGACGCCGGGATGAAGAAACCGCCGCGGCGGCCCCAGCTTCCGACGAGCGCGTTCAGGATGGCGACCGCGCGGCTCCGTTGCGTGTCGTCCCCGTACCAGCTCGTGTGCCGCCCGGGGTGGATCAGCGACGCCGGCCGGGCGCCCGCGATGACACGCGCCGTCTCGACGATGACCTCGGGGCGGATCGTCGTCTCGGTGAAGGCCCACTCGGGAGTCTTATCTTCGAGGTGCGCCCTGAGCTCAGCGAGGCCCGTCGTGTTCGCGTCGACGTATTCGCGGTCGTAGAGCCCCTCGTTCACGATCACGTGCATCCAGGCGAGGAGGAGGGCGATGTCCGTCCCCGGCTTGATCGGGAGCCAGTACTTCGCCTTGCCGGCCGCGGTCGAAAAGCGCGGGTCGACGGCGATGACCGTCGCGCCCTTCGCGATCGCGGCCGCGAAGTCCTGCACCTGCGTGTTGTGCATGTTCTCGCCGAGATGCGAGCCGATGAGCGTGATGCACCGGGAGTTCCCGAGGTCGAGGTTCTCCGGCGAGCCGAGGGACGAGCCGAACGTCAGCTGGAAGCCGACCTCGCGCGCGCCGCGGCATTGGGCGTAGGACGGCGCCGCGATCGACGCCGAGCCGTAAGCGGCCATGAGCGTCTTGAAGAACGAGCCGCCGTAACCGTGAGAAAAGAGCGCGACGGCCTCGGGGCCGTGCGTCTTGCGGATCAGCTCGAGCTTTTCGGCCGTGAAGTCGAGCGCGGCCTCCCAGGAGACTTCCTCGAATGCCTGCTCGCCGCGCTTGCCCTTGCGGCGCAAAAGCGGCCTCTTCAAGCGGTCCGGATCGTAGAGGAGACCCATGCCGCCCGTTCCGCGCGGGCAGAGCCTTCCGTTCGAGAGAGGGTGCTCCGGGTTGCCCTGGATCTTCGTGACGCGGCCGTTCTTGACGTGCGCGAGGACGCCGCACTTCCAGAAGCAGAGTTCGCAGAACGTCGGGACGATCTTGTCGCCGTCCGTGCCCGGATCGTGGACGACGTCGGGGTCGAGGCCCCACCAGTTCGAGGCGAGGCCGGTGCCGGCGGCGGCGACCGCGACGCCCGCGGCCCCGATTTTGATGAACTCGCGCCGACTCTGGGTCATCTCTTCTCCAGACGAGCGGGTGCTCGCTTGTGACTCCGCATTACAAGAACCAGGCCAAGAGGAATCTCTTAGAAAGTGAAGAAAAGCAGGGCGCCGCGAAACGTCACGTTTCAGCGTGCGACACGGCGTTGCGGCAGCGTCGGGCTGATTTGAAACGGACCGTTGCAGCCGGCGTCAGAGTCGGTCGAGCTTCGCGCCCGCCAAGCGCTTCCGCTCGGCGGAGTCCAGGCCGCGGAAACCAGTTCGCGTGCCGGCCTCGAACTGAGGCTGCGGCGGAGCGCGGTGGCAGCTTTCGCAGGTGCGGGCCTTCTTCCCCGTCGTGTGCGGCTCTGCCGGCGCCAGGAGACGGCGCGAGGACTTCCCGCCTCCGGCGGCCGACGCGTCCACGTCGAGGATCATTCCCGGTGCCGCGGGGACGATGCGCCCGTCGGCGCGCACGCCGAGGAGCGGCGACGCCCAAGAGAAACCCTCGGACCTCTCGACCCACGCGCCGGCCGTCTCTTTCCCCGCCGCGAAGTCCCACTGCTTCCCGGAGGGAGAAAACGACGTGTGGCACGAGTCGCACGTCGGGACCCACGCCGCGTGACACGCGCTACAAGAGAGGCGCTCGTGCCCGCGCAGCGTGTGGTTGCGATCCCGCGGCGTCCGCTTTACGGGCAGCTCGACGCCATCGAGCTGCCGGACGAGAACCCAGGAGGAAGAAGAAGATTTTCTTAGAAGGTTGATGAGGGGGGTGCCTCGCTTTCCGAGACGGGCCGGAGCGTCGGGCGGGCGGCCATCTTCCCTCTTCCCCTTTCTAAGAAAATCTCCTCTTCTCCGAATTTCAATACTGATTTCGTCCTTCACGTCGAGCCAAGCGGCCTCGCCGCCTGTCCGCACCGGCCCGTGGCATGCCTCGCACGTGATCTCGACCTGCTCCTCTTTGTGCGTGCGGGCGCTTCCGTCGCCCATGAGATCCGTGTGGAGGTGGCAGTCGATGCAGGCCATCCCCGCCGCCTGGTGGACGTCGGGTGCGGCGTGCGCGTAGGGCTTGCCCTTCTCGACCTCGACGAGCCCCTGGTAGCTGAGCGCGATCCTCTCGCTTCCGCTGTGACAGCCGAAGCAGCGGTCGTCCGTGACCTTCGAGTCGACGGGCGGGTGGCGCCTCGGCTTGTCGTCGACCTTCCGCGCCACGTGGCAGGCCGCGCAACCGGAACCGTTGCCGTGGATCAAGTCATCCCGGTTCGCGCGCCGCGTTCCGAGGTGGCAGCCCGCACAGAGCTTCCGGAGGTGGCTCTCGGCGCGCGTCGGATGCGCCGCCGCGAGAACCTCCCCGATCGTGCGCGCACCGTCGGGCTCCACGATTTCCCCGAACGCGAAGCGGTCGACGGCAACCATGCCGGCGTTGCGCGTCATGGGCGACGTCGCGACGCGCGACGCTTCGCGTGCGTGGCAGCCTTCGCGGCCGCACGTGAGGGCCACCGTGGAGAGCGCGCCGGGTTCCCTCTCCAGCCCCTCGTGCGCGCGCTCCTTCGAAAACGCGAGCGCATTGCCGAGATGGCAGGACGCGCAGCCGAGCGCGGCGCGCGCGTGGGCGCCGCCGGGATCCTCGGACGCCTTTTCGTGACACGTCACGCAACGCTCGACGCGGCCGCCGGCGCGGTCCGCGCCGCGGCCGAGCGCCACCTCTCGGCGCGTTTCGCGGCTCCAGGCCGTGAGGAGACCGAGAAGGGCGGCAAAGAGGGCCGCAATGAAAGCAAACGTCCGAAACATCAGGCCTGCCTCACCGGGCGGAGAGCAAGACCCGGACCGTGAAGAATGCGTATACCGCGCACGCTGCGGCGAGCGCCGCGAGGAGGGTCCGCCGGGCGGGGCTCTCCGCATGGCGGACGAGGCCGAGGAGGAGGACGAAGGCGAGCGGCAGGAGCCATCCGGCCGCGGGCGGCAGATAGACGAGCGCGCCCTGGAGACCGAGGAGCGACCACGGGCCGAGGAGGTGCGCGGGCGAGGCGGCGGGCGGCGCCCCAAGCGGTAACGGCACGGTGCCCGCGAGCGCGAGGGAGACGAGGGCGGCGAGAACCGTCCCGCGCACGTCGGGCAGGAGACGGCCGGCGTGCTCGGCCGTGAAGAACCAGAGGAGGAGCGTGAGGGTCCCCGCGTGGTGAAGGGCGACGGCGCCGAGGTCGCCCGGGACCGACCCCAGGAAGAGGCGCGCGATCTCTGCGCCCGCGAACGGAACCGATTCGAGAATGCGTTTCCAGATCGCGAGAGCGGCAAGTGCCTCCGCGTCTCCCCTGAGGACGAAGCCGCCGAGGAGCGCCGCGATCGTGACGGGCAGGAGGATCACGGACCGCCACCAGACGCCGGCGGCGAGCTGGCGCTCGGTTCGCGCGGCGAGTACCTGCACGACGTGCAGGGCCATCGTCACGAGGACGGCGAAGCTCGAGTATGCGTGCAGAGCCCGGAGGAAGAACCCCCACGCAAGGCCGCCCTGGATGTTCTCGAGGCTGTCCCACGCCGCCGCGGGCGAATAGAAAGGGACGAGAAGAACGCCGGAGAGGACGCTCACTCCGAGGAAGCCGAAGGAGAGCCGCCCGAAGCCGCCGGACGGAGGGCCCGCGCGTGGAGCAGGCGCGTCCGTCAGAGGCGGGCGATCCACGCGTCCCCGCGCCGCGCGAGCGACACGCGCGCGAGGGCCGCTCGCGCCGGCCCCGCCACGGGCGCTCCCGCCGCGTCGAAGCGGCTTCCATGGCACGGGCACGCAAATCCGCCGGGCGCGCCCGCGACGCGGCAGCCGAGATGCGTGCACGCGAGGGAGCGTGCGACGGGGGCTTCGGCGGTTCCCGAAACGAAGATCTCGCCGATGGCCGCACCGCCGGACGCGACCGCCCGCGCCACGGCAGCGGCGTCCAACGCGACCTCGCGAACGGGAGGCGCGGAGGACCTCAGCGCGCGAAAGAGGACGAGACCCGAAGCCGCGATGAGCGCGCGTCCCGTCCACGTCCAGAGCTGGCCGAGGAAGTCGCGGCGCGAGCTCACTCGATGCCCAGGTCGCGCATCCGCCTCCAGAGCGTCGAGCGGGAGAGGCGAAGGGCCTCGGCCGCCTTCTGGCGATTCCAGTGGACGCTTTCCAGGGCCTCGACGATCTGCGCGCGCTCGGGGTCGACCGCGGCGTCCGCAGCCCTCACGGGCGCCGAGGCGGGGGCCGCCGGGCGCGGGGGTTCGGCCCCGGCTCCACCGGCGCGGATCTCCTCGGGCAGGTCCTCGATCTGGATCGTCTGGCCCGTGCAAAGAGCCACCGCGTACTCGAGCGCGTTCTCGAGCTCGCGCACGTTTCCGGGCCACGGGTGGGTCTTGAGCGCCTCGAGCGTGTCGGGCGAGAGCAGCAGCGCGCGCCCCGCGCGCCCACCGATGTGGGCGAGCTGGTGCTGCGCGATGAGAGCGATGTCCTCGGGCCTCTCGCGGAGCGGTGGGATGTGGATCGGCACGACGCGCAGCCGGTAATAGAGGTCGTCGCGGAAACGGCCCATCTGGATCGCGCCGTGGAGGTCCTGGTTCGTCGCCGCGATGATCCGCGCCTCCATCGGTCGCGTCCGGCTCTCGCCGACGCGCTCGAACTGGCGCTCCTGCAGAACCCGCAGGAGCTTGACCTGAAGGTGAAGCGGGATGTCGCCGACCTCGTCGAGAAAGATCGTCCCTCCGCGCGCGAGCTCGAAGCGGCCTATTCGGTCGCGAACCGCGCCCGTGAACGCTCCCTTCACGTGCCCGAACAGCTCGCTCTCGAGGAGGTCCGCGGGAAGGGCCCCGCAGTTCACGGCGACGAACGGCCCCGAGCTCTGGAGTGAGCTCGAGTGGAGCGCGCGCGCGATGACTTCCTTACCCGTCCCGCTCTCCCCCGTGATGAGGACCGTCGCGTTGCTTCGGTGGAGCGACTCGACGAGGTGAACGATCTTGAGCATCGCGGGCGACCGCGCAACGAGACCGTGCGACGCGATCATGCTCTGGAGGAGCGAATCCTCGTCCTCGGCCGGGCGGACGACGACGAGGTAGCGCGCCCGCGGGTCGCAGTGGTTCGAGACGTGCAGCGGGACGACGGCGGCCGTGAGGGAGACGAGGCGCGCGCTCATCGCGCCGCAGCGGAGGACGGCGCGCCGCCCCTCCTCGCGCCGGCCGCCCGTGAGCGCCTCGCGGAGCGTGTCCGTCGGGCCGAAGAGCTTCGCGCCGACGAGCTCCTCGATGGGCTTGCCGATCACTGATTCGACGATCCCCTTGCCCGCGATCTCGTCCAGCGTGTGGCTCGCGCGGATGATTCGGAACTCCGCGTCGAGGACGATCAGCGCCCGGCCCAACGCCTCGAACACGGTCTCGAGCGGCCCGAATCCGAGGCCTTCCGATACGTCGAGCGCGGGGGTCGCCGGGGTCACCATCGGGTTGAATTATCCGCCCGACTCCAGGCAGAAATCGCCTTCTAGTACAGCTGCATCAGCGTCGGCGGCTCAGAGCGTCTCGAGCTTCGCGATGACCGCTTCGACGTCGTAGTCGGGCGTCGAAGCGCCAGCGGATACGCCGATTTTCTTCATGCCGTGAAGTGCCGCGACGTCGAGCTCGGCCGCGGTGCCGATCAGGAACGTCGGCTTCTTCGCCTGTGCGATGCGCGCGAGCTCCTTCGTGTTCTTGCTGTTCTTCCCGCCGATGACGACGATCGCGTCGATCGCCGGGTCGTCGCAGAGAACGCGAAGAGCGTCCTGGTTCTCTTTCGTCGCATAACAGATCGTGTCGGCGATGCGGGTGTCGGGGACGCGGCGGCGGATCTCCTCGACGTGCGGAGCGAAGGATTCGGAGTTGATCGTCGTCTGGAAAACGATCTTGACGCGCGGGATGTCCGACCAGTCGAACGCCGTGACCTCTTCGAGCCTATAGAAAACCCGATAGCGCGCGGGATCGAGGTCCTTCGTGTAACCGACGACCTCGCGGTGATCCGCCTGGCCGAGGATCGCGAGGAAGGCCCCCTCCGCGAGCGACTGGGCGATCTCCTTGTGAATGTCCGTCACGAACTTGCACGTCGTGTCGATCGCCGCGAGGCCGAGCGAGGCGGCTTCGGCCCTGACGGACGGCGCGACGCCGTGCGCCGAGAAGACGATGCGGGCCTCGTGCGCCTTCGCGCTCTCGAGATCGTGCACCGTCGGGAATCCGAGCCGCGCCATCTCGTTCTCGACGCTCTCGTTGTGGACGACCTGCCCGAAGATCGCGCCCTTCTGACCCCTCGCGGCCGCGATGCGAACGAGCTTGTCCGCCACGCGCACGCCCGCGCAGAACCCATACTTCTCGGCCAGGACGACGTCCATCAGCTTGTCTTCATCGGGTCGATCTTAGCGCGTCGCGACACGGTCTCAGCCGAAGTCGAGAAGCGTGATCTCGGGCGGAAGCGCCTTCACGAGGCGGTCCCTTTTGATCAGCTCGAAGCCCTTCCCGCCCCGCGAGACCGGCGTGTAACGCTTCGTGATCGTGTGCTCGGTGCCCTTGCCGTTCACGAGCGTGAGCGTCGCGCGCTTCTCGTCGTCGCCGAAGAGGGCCGCGCCAACGAGGCGGTCGTCCGGGGCGAGCTTGAAGCCGAGGACGCCCTTGCCCGGCCCGGCGAGGACGGGGACCTCGCTCGCCGGGAACAGGATCGCCCGCCCCTTCTCGGAGGCGAGCGCCACGAGGTCCTTCTCGTCGCCGACGAACACCGCGGCGATCTCATCGCCCTTGGCAGGCTTCGCGAAGCGGCGGCCGGCGCGCGTCGTCACCTCGCGGAACGGGTCGAGCGAGAACCGGAGCACGAGGCCGCGGCGCGTGGCGGCGAGGAGGATCAGGCCTTTCGGGCGAGTGACGCGGGGGTCGAGGGAGAGCGCCGCGACGACGCGTTCACCGTCCCCGAACTTGAACAGCTTCTGCACGGGCTCGCCGTAGCCCGTCGAGGGCGGCACGTCGTTGAGCCGCAGGACGTACGCCGTGCCCTGGTTCGAGAAGAGCACGCCGCATTCCTTCGTCGAGCCCTGCAGGACGGCGAGCACTTCATCCCCTTCGCGGAGGCGCGTCGTGTTGGCGTCCTTCATCTCCCGCTGACGCTTCAACCACCCGTCCTGTGAGACGACGGCATAGGTGTCCTCGTGCTGGATGAACGCTTCGGCGTCGTACGTCGGCTCCTCGACGCTCGCGGACACCTTCGTGAGCCGTTTCTCGCCCGCCAGCATCTCGCGCACTTCGGCGAGCTCGCCCTTCACCTCGTTCCAGAGCTTCTTCTGGGACTTGAGGATCGCCTCGATGATGGCGGCCTCCGCCTGCTTTTCCTTCAGCTCGGCGCGGATCGCGTCGATCTCGAGCCGCGCGAGCTTGTACAGCTTCGTCTCGAGGATCGCCTCCACCTGCTCCTCGTCGAGCGAGAAGCGCTTCATGAGCTTCCCGGCGGCGTCGGCCTTGCCGTCGGATTTGCGGATGATGCGGATCGCCTCGTCGAGCGCGTCGTAGATGACGATGAAGCCTTCGAGGAGGTGGATGCGCCGCTTCAGCTCCTCGAGGTCGAAGACGAACCGGCGCCGCACCGTCTCGAGGCGGAAGTCGAGGAAGTGCCGGAGGATCGCGGCCAGCGGGAGGCGCGCCGGCTCGCAAACGTCCGGGCTCGCCGTCGGCACGAGGCACGTCAGGTTCACGGGCACCGTCGTCTCGAGCGGCGTGTGCTTGTACAGGTAGGTCATCACGAGCGCGGGGTCCGTGTCGCGCTTGATCTCGAGAACGATTCTGACCTCGTCGGTCGACTCGTCGCGCACGTCCACGAGGACCGGGAGGCGGCGCTCGATGATGACGTCGGCGATCTTCGAGACGAGCGCGGCCTTCTCCACCGCGTAAGGAATCGAGGTGATGACGATCGTCTGGGCCCCGCGCGCGCCCTCCTCGGGTTCCCACTCGCCGCGGAGCTTGAGCGTGCCCTGGCCGCTCTCGTAAATCGTGCGCAGCTCGCGCTTGTTCGAGACGAGGAGCCCGCCCGTCGGAAAGTCCGGGCCCCTGATGAAGCGCAGCGGGTCCGACTCGGGCTCGTCCACGGCGGCGATCGCGGCATCGAGAACCTCGACGGGATTGTGAGGCGGGATCGACGTCGCCATGCCGACCGCGATGCCCGTCGCGCCGTTGATGAGGAGGTTCGGATAGCGCGCCGGGAGGACGACGGGCTCGAAGTGGACGCCGTCGAAGTTCGGCCGCCAGTCCACGGTCTTCTTGCGGATCTCGGAGAGGAGCTCGATCGCGAGCGGCTTCAGGCGCGCCTCGGTGTACCGATAGGCCGCGGCCGAATCGCCGTCCAAAGAGCCGAAGTTGCCGTGCCCGTCCACGAGCGGCGCGCGGAGAGAGAACGGCTGCGCCATCCGGACCATCGCGTCGTAGATCGCGACGTCGCCGTGCGGGTGATACTTGCCGATGACGTCGCCGACGACCGACGCGGACTTCTTGAACTTCGCGTCCGGCATCAGGTGGAGGTTCTGGAACATCGCGAAGAGGATCCGGCGCTGAACAGGCTTCAAGCCGTCCCTCACGTCCGGAAGCGCGCGCGACGTGATGACCGACAGGGCGTAGTTCAGATAGCGGCGCCGGGCCTCTTCGGGAAGGGGGATCTCAGCCTCGAACGGCAGCGGAGACTGGCTGCCTTCGTTGGAACGCGTTCTCTTCGACATGGGGCGACGGTACCGGGGCCGTCCGGCAGCGTCAATCCGCGGCGCCGGGCCCCTCCGTAACCCCCTGGTGCTTGACACAACTCGGTCGGGCGGGCACGCTCCTCGCGGGTTCATCTTGAGCGCGCCGGCCGACCCAGAACTCTTCGAGAGGATCGCCGCGGGTGACCGCGACGCTTTTGGCGCGTTCTACGACCGCTACGCATCGGTCCTTTTCGGCTTTTGCGTTCGTATCCTCAAGGACGCGAGGGATGCCGAAGACGTGCTGCAGGAAACGTTCGTTCAGGTGTGGCGCGACGCGCGACGGTTCGACCCGGCGCGCGCCTCGGTGAAGACGTGGCTCTTCACGATCGCGCGGAGCCGCGCCCTCGACCGGTGGCGGAGCCGGCGCGCGGTGGAAAACCGCTTTCCGGCCGCGGAGAACGAGCTGCTCGACCGCGCGGGCGCGGGCGATGGCGGCCAGGAGGCCGCCGCGATGCGCGACTACGTGGGGCGCTGTCTCGGAAAGCTTTCCGAGAACGAGCAGGCCGTCCTCCGCCTCGCGTACTTCGACGGCTACACGCAGGAGGAGATCGCCGCGCGCCTGAACGAACCTCTCGGCACGGTGAAGAGCCGCACGCGCTCCGGACTGACGAAGCTCAAGGCGATCGCCGCCGGGGCAGGAGAGGCTGGCCGTGGCTGACGACCGCATCGACCCGACCCGTCCCACGGACCCGCAGGCCGCGGCCGCGCTCGTCGCGTGGTGCGACGCCCTCGAGGCCGAGTTCGAAATGACCGATCGGAATCTGCCGGAAGTACTCGTCGCGCCGCCGCCCGAGGTGAAGGAGCGCGTCCTCTGGAGCATCCGCGCCGAGGGCCGGGACGAGCCCGTCCTTTTCGCCATCCCCGCGTCGGCGGCGCTCCCCGACCGCGGCCTCATGACCATGGTCTGGGCGCTCGGCGTCGCGGCGTCGTTCATGCTCGCCATGGCGTTCGCTGCGCTCTGGTACGCGACGCGTACCGACCTCGGCGCCACGCGGGTCAACGTCACCCAGCTCGAAGGGCTGCTCCACGAAAAGACCCGCGATCTCGAGGAGAGGAATCGCGAACTCGCCTGGCTGAAGGACCCGCGCGTCCAGGTCGCGCTCCTCAAGGGCCTCGAGGAAAATCCGACGGCGAAGGCGAAGCTGCTCTGGAACCCGGGGACGAAGCAGGGAATTCTCTGGGTCAGCGGCCTGCCGCCTCTGCCGCTCGAGAAGAGCTACGAGCTGTGGGCCTTCGTCGGCGATCAGCCGGTGCCAGCCGGGACTTTTGACGCGAGGAGCGATGCGACGACGGTGATTCCGATCTCGAAGCAGGAAAACCTCGGCGAGGCGCCCATGAAGTTCGCGGTCTCCGTCGAGCCGAAGGGCGGCGTCTCCTCCCCCACGGGCGCAATCGTCCTCGTCGGCGAGAGGTTCTAGACCGCGCCGTAAACGTCCCCTCCCTTGGTGCGTCTCATCCCTGTCGGCGGACAAAGAGCCCGCCGGAAGGACGGACGAAATGAACCACAACCTATTCCAGAAGAAGCTTTTCGGCGCCGCGACCATGATCCTCGCTGGCGCCCTCGCGGCCGGAACGGCCATTGCACAGCCGGCGCCCGGCGGGCCCGGAAAGTTCGCCCGCGGAATCCGCGCGGCGATGGCGACCCTCGACCTGACGGACGCCCAGAAAGACAGGGTCAAGGCGATCTTCGCGTCACACAAGGACGAGGGGATGGCGTTCCACGCCCAGGCGAAGGCCGACCGCGAGGCCCTGAAGGCGGCCGCTTCGGCTCCGAATCCGGACGCCGCCGTCGTCGGCGCCGCGTTCCTCAAGGTGCGGGCGGACGGCGAGGCCGCCAGGGCGAAGATGAAAGCCGTTCACGCCGAGATCAATGCGGTCCTCACGCCCGAGCAGCGGGCGAGGCTCGACGGCTGGATCGCCGCTCACAAGCAGCAGCGCGGCATGCTCCGCGGCGGCCGGCAAAGCTGAAGAAGAAGAGGCTTACAGCCAGCCAGATCTCTTGAACGCCTTCCAGAGGCCGGTGCAGACGGCAAGCATGAGCCCGAGCGCGAAGGGGTAGCCCCACACCGCCTTCAGCTCGGGCATGTGCGCGAAGTTCATCCCGTAAATCCCCGCGATCATGGTCGGCACCGCGAGAATGGCCGCCCACGCCGAAATCTTCCGCATGTCCTCGTTCTGCCGGATCGAAAGCTGCGTCAGGTTGGACTGCAGGACGCTCGTGAGGAGGTCGCGGTCGCCCTCGAGCTGCTCCACGACACGAACGAGATGGTCGTTGACGTCACGGAAGTAAGGGCGCACGTCCTCGTGCAGGAGGGTGAAGTTCCCCCGGGCCAGCCGGTCGAGCGGGTCGAGAAGCGGGCGCACCCCGCGGAGGAATTCCATGAGCTCGCGCTTGAGAAAGTAGATCCGTTCCGCCGGGTTGTCTTCCACCGGCGAGAACACCGCGTCCTCGACCTCGTCGATGTCGCGCTCGAGGCCCTGCAGGACAGGAAGGTAGTCGTCGACGACGTGGTCGACGATCGCCCAGAGGACCGCGCCGGGGCCGCACGCGAGCAGCTCGGGCCGTTTCTCGACGCGCTTTCGCGTCTCGATGAGCGGGCTCCCCTCGCCGTGGCGCACGACCACGACGAAGTTCACCCCGACGAATAGGAGGATCTCGCCGAGCGTCACGGCTTCTTCGCGATCGCCGTAACGCGCCGTCTTGATCACGACGAAGAGCGTGTCGTCGTACACCTCGAGCTTGGGGCGCTGGTGGGCCTTGAGCGCGTCCTCGACGGCGAGCTCGTGGAGCTCGAACGACGACCGCACCGACGCGAACTCCTCTTCCGTCGGCTCGTAGAGGCCCAGCCACACGTACGTCCCCGGACCCTTCGACGCCTCGAACGCCTGCTCGAACGTGAACGTCCCGGGCCGGCGGACGCCGGCGTCGTAGATGCCGCAGTCGACGATCACGCGATTCCTCTCATGCCACGGGCGCCACGAAGTCGAACTTGAGGACGTCCACGAGGCCCTTGTCCGTGAGCTTGAGCTCCGGGATGACGGGCAGGGCGAGGAACGCGAGCGTCATGAAGGGGTGATCCATCGTCCCGCCGAGCGCGCGCGCCGCCTCGTTCGCGCGCCGCTCGGCGGCGTCCACGTCCGCCATCGGCGCATTCGACATCAGGCCGGCCACGGGGAGCGCGACCTCGGCGAGCGACTCCGCGCCGTCCGCCACGACGATCCCGCCGCCGATCGCCGCGACGCGCCGGACGGCCGTTTCCATCGAGGCGTCGTCGACGCCCACGACCACGACATTGTGCGAGTCGTGCGCGACGGAGGACGCCACGGCGCCGCGCTTGAGGCCGAATCCGCGCGCGAAGGCGACGCCGACGTTTCCGGTGCCGCGATGCCGCTCGACGACCGCGAGCTTGAGGAGATCGCGAGAGAGGTCCTGCACGGCGGCGCCGCTCTCGACCCGCGCGCGGTCCGTCGAGGCGCCCGTCGCGAGCGAGCCGGCGCGCACCTCTATCACGCGCACGTGCGCGCCCTCGCCCGCCGCGAGCCTGAGGCGCGTCCGGTCGAATCCCTCGACGCGAAAACCGGGCCCCGTCTCCATGCGCGCGGACGGGATGTCGACGAGGAGCTTCCCGCCCTTCGCGACGCGCCGGCCACCCAGAATCACGAGGTCGGGCCGGAAGTCGTCGAGGCGCTCGAAGGTCAGGAGGTCGGCGCGGAATCCGGGCGCCACGGCGCCGCGATCCCGGAAGCCGTAGTGCCGGGCGCAGGACCACGACGCGAGGCGGATCGCGATCACGGGGTCGAGGCCGAGCGCGATGGCCCGCCGCACGTGGTGGTCGAGGTGGCCGTGCGCGAGGAGATCCCACGGGTGCCGGTCGTCCGTCGCGAACGCGAAGCGCTCGGAGTTCGCCGGCGTCACGAGCGGGAGAAGGTCGTCGAGGTTCTTCGCGGCCGTCCCCTCGCGGATCCAGATCGACATTCCGCGCCGCACCTTCTCGTGCGCCTCGGCCCGCGAGAGGCACTCGTGGTCGGACCGAATGCCGGCCCCGATGTACGCGTTCAGGTCGAGGCCGGAGAGGAGCGGCGAATGGCCGTCGATCGGTACGCCGCGGCGGCGCGCGTCCTCGATCTTGGAGGTGACGCCCGGATCCCCGAAGAGAAAGCCGGGGACGTTCATCATCTCGGCCAGGCCGAGGACGTTCGGCAGGTCGTAGAGCGGCCCGAGGTCTTCCGCCGAAAGCGTGGCGCCGGCCGTCTCGAGGTGCGTCGAGGGGACGCAGGACGGCAGCATGACGAAGACGTCCACGGGAAGGCCCGCCGCCGCGACGAGAAAGTCACGGATTCCCGCGACGCCCCGGACGTTGGCGATCTCGTGCGGGTCCGTGATCGCGGCCGCGGTGCCGTGCACGGCCGCGAGCTTCCCGAACGTGCCGGGCGTCGTCATCGTGGACTCGATGTGGAGGTGTGCGTCCCAGAGCGCCGGGGCGACGAAGGCGCCCTCGAGGTCGATCTCGTCCTCCTTCCGCGCCGCGTGGTAGTCGCCGCATCCGAGAATCCGGTCGCCCTTCACGCCCACCGTCCCCCCGTGAATCTCGCCCGTGAGTACGTTCACGATCCGGGCGTTCCGGAGGACGAGATCGGCGGGAGAAGACCCGCGGGCGGCCGCGACGAAGTCGGCGAGGGGAACGGACCCGGGCGTCGAAGGACTCATGGGAGGCCAGACTACGACAGACCGGGCGGACGGGATAGGATTCGCCCATGATCGCCCCGCTTCTCATCCGGGATCCCGGGTCCGGCGCCTACAGCCGCGCCTTTTTCGACGAGATCATCGAGCGCGAGCTCGAGCGCGCGCGGCGGCACAAGGTGATCCTCTCCGTGATGTCGGTCGTCCTGACGAGCTGGGATTCCTTCGTGCGCGAGGAAAAGCCCGCCACGGTGGACGGCGTCGTGCGAACGGTCGCGAACACGCTCCAGGCGAACCTCCGCCAGACGGACTTTCTCTTCCGATGGGAGGACGACGAATTCCTCGCCCTTCTCGTCGAGGCCGACCTCGAGGCCTGCAAGCTGAAGGTGGCGCGGCTCGGCGAGACGTTCAAGCCCTGGCGAGAGGGAAAGGGGCCCGTGGACCGCCCGTTCAAGGTGCGCGCGGGCGCCGCGACTCTCACGGGCAACAATGTCTTCGCGGGCGTTCTCCAGCTCGCCCGCGCCGCGGCCCGCGACGCGTCCGGCGAGGTTCCCGCGATCAGGGTCTGACGGCGATCAGGTCTCGGCGCCGCGCGCGAGATCCACGCCGAGCTCCGACGCGAGCCGGTAGAAGAGCCGCACGGGCAGCCCGACGACATTCGACGGGCTGCCCTCCACGCGCTCCACGAAGATGCCGCCGATCCCCTGGAGGCCGTATGCACCGGCCTTGTCGTCGGGCTCGCCGCTCGCCGCGTAAGTCTCGATCTCGACCTGCGACATCGGCGCGAAGACGACGCGCGTCGTCTCCCGGCCCGAGACGACGCGGCCTCCGCGCGCGCAGGCGACACCCGTCACGACGTCGTGGGGACGTCCCGCGAGTGCCGAGAGCATCCGGCGCGCGTCCGCGCGGTCCCGGGGCTTTCCGAGCGCGACCCCCTCGAGAACGACGAGCGTGTCGGCCGCGACGACGAGCGCGTCGAACGACCCGGCGGCCACGCGCTCGGCCTTCGCCCGGGCGAGGCGCTCGGCCGCGTCGAAGGCGTTCTCCAGAGGGAGGAGGGACTCGTCGATGTCGGCCGCGCGCGTCTCGAAGCGGAGCCCCAGAGACGCGAGAACTTCTTTCCGACGAGGGGAGCTCGATGCCAGAACGATGAGAGGCGGCATACGCCTAAGGGTAGTAGCCGCTGATGGTCCGGGCGGAGAGGTTCGAAGGCGTCATCTTCACCTCGATCTTCCGCCACTGGTTCGTCACGGACTTGTTCTGAGGGAGGTACGCGAGAAGGTACTGGCTGCGCAGCTCTTCGTTGATCTCGGCATAGATCTTCGCGAGGCCGCGCGCGGAGTCGACGTAGTAGACCGTGCCGCCCGTCTCCCGCGAGATCTTCCCGAGCTTGTGGCGGACGTCGAGCTGGGTCGCGCCGATGCGGAGGCCGATGAAGTAGACGGCGACGCCGGTCTTCTTCGCGTAGTCGAGCGCGGCTTCGTACGTGAAGTGCGAGCTTCGGTCCTCGCCGTCCGTGAGGATGACGTACGCCTTGCGGCCGCGCGTGCCCTGGTACTGGTACAAACCGTAGACGAGCGCGTCCCACAGCGCCGTCGAGCCCTGGGCGCGTATGCCCGCGAGCGCCTGCGCGAGCCGGTCCCGGTCCGTCGTGAATCGCGAGACGAGCTGGGGCTCGTTGTCGAAGGTGACCAGGAAACAGCGGTCGCGTTTCGTCATGACGTCCTTGAGGAACTCCACCGCCGCCTTCTGCGCCTCGATGATCGACTCCTCCATGGAGCCGGACGTGTCCACGCCGATGCCGAGGGAAAGGGGCAGATTCGTCACGATCTCGAAACCGTCGAGGGTCTGCGGCACGGTGTCCTCGAGGATCGTGAAGTTCTCCTTGGTGAGGCCCGCGACGGGCCGGCCCTTTGCGTAGACGCTCGTGTAGAGCTCGACGGCCCGGACGTTCTCCTCGGAGAGGTACTTCGGCGCGTTGTAGTACCGGAGGTCCTCCGTCGTCGTCCCGTCGTCGAGCGTCGCCACGACGCGCAGAAACCCGAGATCCAGGCTCTTCGGCACGTCCACGACCTGCTGGAAAGGCTCCTGGTAGAGGACGGCCGTGCGCTTGTCGTTGACGAAGAACTCCACCTGTAAGAGCCGCTTCGTCTCGGGCACGGCGACGTCGGCCACGATACGCGTCGCGCCCTCGAGCGTGACGCCCTTCGCGGGCTGCATGATGCGCAACCGGAAGGCTTCGCGCCCTTCGTTGAGCGTGACCTCGTCCTGGGCGATGGGCTTGCCGTCCTTCGC
Organism: Acidobacteriota bacterium; assembly: GCA_030278895.1. Taxonomy (GTDB): domain Bacteria; phylum Acidobacteriota; class Thermoanaerobaculia; order UBA5066; family UBA5066; genus Fen-183. The sequence goes on along the minus strand of JARXKK010000007.1, from coordinate 13,123 downwards.
GTAGCCGATCACCTTCACGACGTGCTTGCGCGGGAGCTCGCCGAGGTCGAGGTCCGCCGAGAACGGTGGCCGCCGTTTCGTCACGACCCGCGTGTTGTTCAGGTAGAACTCGGTGAAAGCGATGTCGTTCGACGAAGCGCGCGTCTCGAAGCGGATGAGGCCCGTTGCGATCTCGCGCGCGATCGGAATCAGCGAGAGAGAGCCCTTCGCGCCGCTGCTTTCGACGAGCTCCGTGACGGCTTTCCTGGCCGCCTCGCGCGCCGCCTTCTCCTCGGCGGAGATCGTGGCGTCCGGCACGTCGGGAACCCTGAGCTTTTCGCTGATGAGGGCCGCGGCGTTGCGGTTCGCGTCGGACACCTTCACCTTCAGGCGGTATTCGCCCGGGTAGAGGTCGCGCTCCACCGTGAGCGGGAGGAACGGGCCGCTCACGGACGAGGCGGGGAAATCGAAACGGTAGCGGAAATTGTCGATGAGTCGCCCGTCGCGCACGACCTCTCCGACGACGTCCACGTCGAAGAACGTCTCTTCCCCGATCTGCTTCTTCGTGAGCGAGTCGCGCTCGAGGAGGACGGCGAGCTCCATCCGAATCCGGCTCCCGATCGCCTCCGGGAAGCGGAAGACGCGCTGGAGCGGCAGCGCCACGGCGCCGGCCGGGATGTCGGTCGTCATCTGGAGGATGCGGTCCGCGCCCTCGACGTCCGGCTTCGGGCCCTGCCGGATGTCCTCGGCCAGCTTCAAGGCGCCCGCCTGTCCGAACGTGGCCGAAACGGAGCTGATCGCGGATTGCACTTCCCGCGATTCCGTACAGCGCGAAAAGTCCACGCGCCGGGCTGCGCTGGCTCCGAGCGCGCCCGGAAGCCCCCCAGCGACGACCGCCTGAGGTCCGTCGAGTGGCGTCCACATCTTGTAGTCCCCGACGCCGAACGGCTGATAGAAGAGGAGGAGGACCTTCGAGAGGCGGAGCGACTCCAGCCGCTCGTAGTACCAGATCTGAATCGGCCAGTAGATGTCCTGGCAGTCGATTTTCTTGATGGCGTCCGGCGGCCCGTTCACGAGAAAGATGCGGCCCTGGTCCGTGTTCGTGTTCCGGAAGCGTTCCTTGGCCTGCTGAAGGCGCATTTCGTAGATGTCCCGGAACGCGATGCGCATTCCGTCCGGCGCGAGCGAGCGGCGCTTCCAGAAGTCGTCGAGAAAGTGCTCGCGCTGATAGTCCTCGCCGAGCTTGAGCAGCGTGTCGCGTTCGACCTCCGTGATGATCGGTTCCACGTCGGTCAGGAACTGCCGGTACTTTTCCGGCATCTCGGCGGCGAGCTTCTTGCGCTCCTTTCCGCTGAGCGGCTTGTTCGAGACGAGAAGCGTCGGAGCCGCCTCGGCCTTCGCGCCGGCCGGCTGAAGCACGCGCGGAACGGCAAGGGCCCCGCGCTCGGCGAGGCCGCCGTTGTTGTCGCCCTGGCGGCGCGTGACGTCCTTCACGGCGGAAACGACGAGGGGAACGTCCGCACAAACGCCAGGCGCCGCCTCGACCGCCTGGAGTCCTCCCTTCACCGCCGGGACGAGGAGGACGCCTTCGCCGTCGAGCACCGTCCAGTAGCGGTAGGCCCCGGTCGGGGACTCCGGATAGAAGACGATGCGGGCGTTCCTCCCGAGCGTCGGGTGCTCGAGGTAGGTCCAGATCTCGAGAGTGCGAAACGTGTCGGCACAGCGCACCGTCACGCGGGCGTCCGGCGTCCCGGAGGCGATGAACACGGTCGATCGGTCGTCGTCCAGGCGCCCAAAGAGCCTGATCGCCTCGGGCCCACGGCCCGACTGAGGTGCCGGGGCAGGCGGATTCACGGCAACGAGCGGGGGCGCCGTGTGGGATCCGGGCGGCGCGGGTGTCGGCGCGAGCGGTGGGTTATCGGCCCCCAGCCTGGCTGCAAGGGCCAGGAGAGCGACGACTCCAAAATTCAACCGGCCCGACCGCATCCTGACCTCCGGTGGAGGCTCCGATTCTCCGTCGGCGAGCCTCTCCTGGGCAAACTCACGCAAGACAGATTCCACGTCTCAGCGTCCTCTATTTCATACGGGCTCCCGGGCGAACGGTTTCCGGGCGCCCCCGGACCCTACAATCGGCCGTCCGGAGGTCCGGTTTCTTGAACGCCGACGCCCGCCTCGTCTACGCCGACTATCACGCCACCACACCCCTCGACCCCGAGGTTCTGGCGGCGATGCGCCCGTGGCTGGAAGGCCTTTCGGCGAATCCGTCTTCTACTCACGGTCCCGGCCGGGCCGCGCGCGAAGCGGTCGAGACGGCCCGCGCCCAAGTCGCGGCGGCGCTCGGCGCGGAGCCTTCCGAGATCGTGTTCACCTCGGGCGGCACCGAAGCCGACAACCTCGCCGTGCGCGGGGGCGCCCGCGCGGCCCGCGAGACGGATCCCGCGCGCACGCGCGTGCTCTTCACGGCCGCCGAGCACGCGGCGGTGCGGGAAGCCGCGCTCTCGCTTCGCTCGGACGGCTTCGAAGCCGTGGAGCTGCAGGTGGATGATCGCGGCGTTCCGGCGGAAGCGGCCCTCGCCGGAGCCTCGGGGACCGGGACCGCGCTCGTTTCGGTCATCCTCGCGAACAACGAGACGGGTGCCGTCTTCGACGCGCTGGCCGCGTTCGCGACACGGGCCCGCGCCCTGGGAGCCGTCGTCCACACGGACGCCGTTCAAGCCGTCGGGAAGATTCCCGTGAACGCGCGGGCGCTCTCGGTGGATCTCCTCGCGCTCACCGCCCACAAGTTCGGCGGTCCGAAGGGCGCCGGCGCCCTCTTCGTGCGCAAGGGAGTCCGGCTTCACCCCCTCGCCGCCGGCGGGGGGCAGGAGCGCGGCCGGCGCGGGGGCACCGAAAACGTCGCGGGAATCGTGGGTCTCGGCGCCGCGATCCGGCTCGCCTCGGCGCGACTCTCCTCCGAGGCGGCGCGCCTCACCGGTCTGCGCGACCGGTTCGAGGCCGGCCTCGTCTCCCGCGTCCCGGGCGCCCGGATCAACGCCGCGACCGGCTCCCGGCTGCCCACGGCCACCTCGGCGGCCTTTCCCGGCACGGAAGCCGAAACGCTCGTCGCGGCCCTCGATCTCGACGGGATTGCGGTCTCGGCGGGTTCCGCCTGCCACGCCGGCACGACCTCGCCCAGCCGCGTCCTCCTCGCCCTCGGCCTCTCGCCCGCGGAGGCCCGGGCAACGCTTCGGTTCTCGTTCGGGCGCGGCTCGTGCGAAGAGGACGTCGACCGGCTTCTCGAGGCGGTTCCGCGCGTCGTGGCGCGCGCCCGGGAAACCGTACGGGCTTGATCGGCGATGCGGGACACGCTCTAATGGCGCCGTCCGTGCTTTCGGCCGGGAGTTTCCTCACGTGATCATTCAGTGCACGTCGTGCCAGGCCCGCTACCACTACGACGAGTCGCGTTTCGGCGGCGCGTCTGTGAAGAAAATCAAGTGCACGAAGTGCACGACGGTCTTCGAGATCAGGAACCCGGCGGCATCGCCCGCTCCCGCCTCTTCGCACGTGCGCTCCGCAGCCGGCCCGTCCCCCGACGAATTTTCCCTCGACGAAACGGCGCTCACCGAGGCTCGCAAGCGCAAGAACCCGCCGGCGGGCGTCCCGGGGGCGCCCGCGCGCGCGGTCGTGTCCACGGCGTCTCTCGCTCCCGATGGAACGGGGCCGATCGGAATGCCCGAAATCGGGACCACGACGGACCGCGTGCCGGTGACCGGCGCGCTCCGGAACCCGGCCCGGCCGTTGCGCCTGCCGACCGACCAGCGCCTCTCGCTCGCGTGCATCTCCGGTCCGGACTCGGGCCGGATCTTCGAGATCGACAAGCCGCGGCTCGTCATCGGGCGCGCGAACGCCGACGTCGTCGTCGCGGACATTCAGTGCTCGCGCCAGCACGCGGCGATCGAAGTGATGGACGAGCACATCTTCGTCGTGGACCTGAACTCCACGAACGGCACCTACGTGAACGACCAGCGCGTGAACCGGTCCGAGCTCGACAACCGCATGGAGTTCGAGATCGGCACGACGACGCTCATGCTCATCCGCAGCTACGCGCGCGAGGGCACGTCGGGGAACGTCTAGTTCTGCCCCCCTTTGCGGGTCCCTAGGACTCCCCGAGCGCCGCGAGGATCGCGTCGAGCGTCGCGGGCAGGAGGCGCGGGGGGTTCGCGAGGCGGCCTTGGCCGCGGTGGTACTGGGACATCGTTCCCGAGAACTTCAGCGCGTGCGCGGTCGCGACGACGACGACGAGGTCGTCCTTCCTGATCACGCCCGCCTGCCGCAGCTTCGAGGCTCCCGCCAGCGCGACCGCCGAGTTCGGGCAGATCGCGAGGCCGTGGCGGTTCGCGAGCGCGAACGCGTCGAGGAGCTCGGGCTCGGTGACGCTCTCGACGACGCCGTCGAAGAAACGGATCTCGCGCGCGGCCTTCTCATGCGACACGGGCGCGCCGATGCGGATCGCCGACGCCGCCGTGTCGCCCGCCACGCGCGTGACACGCTCCGAGAATCCCTTCACGTAAGACTGGTAGAAGGGATCAGCGGCGGAGGCCTGGATGCCCGCGAGCCGCGGCTTCTTGCCGATGACGCCGAGGTCGAGCCACTCCCGGAGGCCCTTGCCGATCGCCGACACGTTGCCCGCGTTGCCTACCGGCACCACGAACCAGTCGGGCACGCGCCAGCCGAGATCCTGAACGGCCTCCCACCCGATCGTCTTCTGCCCTTCGATCCGCACGGCGTTCTTCGAGTTCAGGAGGAAGACCGGCCGCGCGGCGGTCAGCTCGTCGACGAGGCGCATGCAGCCGTCGAAGTCCGTGTCGAGGCCCAGCGTCGTCGCGCCGTATGCGAGCGCCTGGCTGAGCTGTTCGTCCGTGATCTTTCCCTGCGGCAGGAGGACGACGGCGCGCATGCCGGGCACGGCGGCGGCATATGCGGCGAGCGCGGCCGACGTGTCGCCCGTCGAGGCGCACGCGACCGTCTGGAACCCGCAGGCGCGCGCCCACGACACGCCGACCGTCATGCCGCGGTCCTTGAAGGAGAGCGTCGGGTTTTCGCCCTCGTGTTTGACGAAGAGACGGTCGAGGGACAGCTCCTCGCCGAGTGCGCCGCCCGCGTAGAGCCGCGTCGCGCCCTCGGGCTTGCTCACGATGCCGCTCTCCGGCAGGTCCGGGAGCACGTGCTCGCGGAAGCGCCAGACGCCGCTCGTCTCGAAGGGCCTGGAGGCCTCCGAATGCGGCGCCGCGCGCCGCCTGTCGAAGAGGTCCTGCCACGCCGCCCCCGTCCGTCCGAACGCGTGAAGATCGGAGACGACGTCGAGGAGGGAGCCGCATAGCGAACACGAGGTCCGCGCCTCGGCGAGCGGGAACGACGCCTCGCACGTGACGCACTTGAAGGAAGACAGGCCCTTCATGCGAACCTCACTCTCTCGTCCGGGCGCGCGGGACGAGCCGCGCTCCCCTGCGGTCGATCCGGTGGACGCGGGCGCCGGCCGTGACGCCGGCCTTCTTCCAGGCGGCGACGGCGACCCTGCCGATTCCAACGACATCGGCCGATTCCTCGGTCAGCGCGACGAGCGCGGGCCCGGCTCCGGCGAGACAGGCGCCGTGCGCCCCCGCCCTGAGAAGCGCGTCGAGGACGGCGCGCCCGCCCGGGACGAGCGGAAGGCGGCTCGGATCGACGAGCCGGTCCGCGACGAGGCACGCTCCCGCCCCCGCGAGATCGCCCGACGAAAGCGCGAGGACGAGGCGCGCGAGCGCGCCCGCGTGGGCGGTGTGCGCGGCCATGGAGATCTTCTTCGGCACGACCGCGCGGGCGCGGCGCGTGAGGAGCTCGAGCGCCGGGTGGACGAGGATCAGGCGAAGGCGCGGCGGCACGCGCAGCGAGACGGGGGCGAGAGGGGCGGCCGGGTCGGACGACGGCACGAGAACGAACCCGCCGAGGAGCGACGAGAAGACGTTGTCTCCGTGCCACGAACCGTCGGCGGCGTGCTCGCCCATCAGTGCGGCGCGGAGAAGGTCCCTCCGGTCCGTGGCGCCGAGGAGCAGGCCCGCCGCCAGGGCTCCGGCCGCGGCGGAAGCCGCCGACGAACCGAGGCCGCTCGAAAGGGGCAGGCCCTTCGCGAGGGAAAGCTCGATCCCGCGCCCTCGCACCCCGCATTCGGCTAGCACGGCCGCAGCAGCCACGGCGGCGGTGTTCCGGCGGGAATCGCGCGGCAGGCGCCCTCCGTCACCCGTGATCTCGAGGACGCGCACGCCCCGGGTCGAGGAAAACCGGGCCGTCACGACGTCGCCCGGGCCGTCCAGCGCGGCGCCGAGGACGTCGAAGCCGACCCCGAAGTTCGCGACGGAGGCCGGCGCGAAGACGGAGACTGCGTTCACCCCACCACCTTGTGGAGCGCGCGTACCGCCGCGACGCGGTCCTCTTCGGCGACGGCGAACGAGATGTTGCATTCGGAGCTGCCCTGCGCGATCGACTCGACGTTCACCTTCGCGCGCGCGACGGCCGCGAAGACCTTCGCGGCGATTCCGGGCGTGCCGCGCATGCCCTCGCCTACCGCCGCGACGACCGCGATCGGCGCGCGCGCGTTCACGGCGTCGATCGAGCCCGTCAGGCGCTCCCAGCGGAATTCCTGCTCGAGCGCCGCGACGGTGCGGGCGCGGTCGCCCTCCGGGATCACGAGGGCGATGTTCTGCTCCGAGGACGCCTGCGAGAACATGACGACGGAGACGCCGAGGCGCGCCGTGGCCGAGAAGACGCGGGCCGCGATGCCCGGGATCCCCGTCATGCCCCGGCCGTCCAGCGAGAGAAGGCACATCCCCGGAACCGCGGTGACGGCCCTGATGCCCGACCCGCCGTCGCCCTTCTTCGCGATCGTCGTGCCCTTGATCTCAGGCCGGAAGGAGTTGCGGATGACGAGCGGGATCTCCGCCGCGATCGCGGGGAGAACCGCCGGAAAGTGCAGAACCTTCGCCCCGAAGTACGTCATCTCCGCCGCTTCGCGATACGAGAGGCGCGGAAGCAGCCGCGCGCCCTTCACGAGGCGGGGATCCGCCGAAAGCACGCCGTCCACGTCCGTCCAGATGACGACCTCCCGGGCCAGGAGAGCGGCCCCGAGGAGCGCGGCGGTCGTGTCGGAGCCGGAGCGGCCGAGCGTCGTCGTCTCGCCTTTCAGGCTCCGGGCGATGAAGCCGGTCACGACGGGCAGGACGCCGCTCGAGAGGAGAGGGCGCAGGCGGCGCCTGACGCGCGGATCGCTCCTCTTGCGGTCGCAGGTGGCGGCGCCGTGGCGATCGTCCGTGACGAGCATGTCACGGGCATCGACGGCGCGCGCCGGAACGCCGGCCTTCGCGAGCGCGGCCGCGAGGAGCGGCGCCGAGAGGCGCTCGCCGAACGAAGAGACGAGGTCGGTCACGCGGGCCGTACGCTCGCGGAGAAGCGAGACGCCCTGGAGCGCGGCATCGAGCTCGCGGAGCGGCGCCTCGTCGAAGCGCACCCCCAGCTCGCCCGCCGCGGCGGCATGGCGCGCCCGGAGCGACTCGACGGCCTTGCGGGCGAGGCCGAGGCGGCCTCTCTCGGCGTCGCGCGCGGCCTCGAGAAGGACGTCCGTGACGCCTCCCATGGCGGAGGCGACGGCCACGACGGGCCGCTTCTTCCGGGCGCTGGCAAGCAAACGAGCGGCGTTTCGGATTCGCGACGAATCGCCCAGGGAGGTCCCGCCGAACTTGTGGATGGCGATCGTGCGAGGGGGTCGCGACATGCTTCGGGATGGTACAGCCGCGACCCCTCGCGTTAGGATCGGGCGCATGAATCAGACCCATTCGAGGCTCCTCGGGCTGTGCCTGTCTCTCGCTTTCCCTGCGTCGGGCGCCTTCGCGGGGGAAGCGGCGACGCGCACGGCGTACCCGAAAGCCCCTCGCGCCGATCAGGTAGACGACTACCACGGGACCAGGGTCGCGGATCCGTTCCGCCCGCTCGAGAATCCCGACGCGCCCGCGACGCGCGCGTGGATCGACGCCGAGAACGTGCTGACGAGGCGCTTTCTCGACGCGATTCCCGAGCGACCGTCCATCGCGCAGCGCCTGACGAAGCTCTGGAACTACGAGCGCTTCACGACGCCTGTGCGGGAAGGAGGGCGTCTTTTCTACACCCGAAGCGACGGACTCCAGAACCAGGCGGTGCTCTACGTCGTAGACACGGACGGCTCCGCGCCCCGGGTGCTTCTCGACCCGAACACGCTTTCGAAGGACGGCACCGTCGCGCTCTCGGGCATCGCGATCTCACGCGACGGGAAGACCCTCGCATACGGCCTCGCCTCGGGCGGGTCCGACTGGCAGGACTGGCGCGTCCTCGACGTGGCAACGTCGAAGGCGACCGGCGACGTCCTGAAGTGGATCAAGTTCTCGACGCCCGCCTTCGCGAAAGACGGCAGCGGGTTCTATTACGCCCGCTACGACGCGCCCGCCTCCGGCCGGGAGCTGGACGCCGTCGTGAAGAACCAGAAGATCTTCTTCCACCGCCTCGGAACGCGGCAGGCGTCCGACGCCCTCGTCCACGCCCCCGAAGACCCGAGCTTCCTCCATCAGGTCCGCGTCTCGGAGGACGGGCGCTGGCTCGTCCTCTCGATCTCCCGGGGCTCGAGCGGGAAGAACCGCCTCTGGGTCAAGGACCTCTCCCGGGAAGGCGCGCCGTTCCTGAAGCTCTTCGACGACTTCACCGCCCGGTGGACATGGGTCGACAGCGATGGCACGACGGCCTACCTCCGCACGGACCGGGACGCCCCGCGCGGCCGGCTCGTTTCCGTGGACCTCGCGGCTAGGGCCCCGGTCCTCGTGGACGTCATCCCGCAGGGCGACGCCGTTCTCCAGTCCGTCCACGCGGTGGGAGGCCGGTTCGTCGTCGTCACCATGCGGGACGCCGCTGAGCGGGTGCGTATCCACGGGCGAGACGGCAAGCCCGGCCCGGAGGTCGCGCTGCCCGCTCTCGGCACGGCGAGCGGCTTCTCGGGGCGCCGGGCCGACCCGGACACCTACTTTTCGTTCGCCTCCTTCACGTATCCACAAACCGTCTACCGGCTCGACCTCGCGTCGGCCGCGGCGACCGTCTTCCAAAAGCCGCGCGTGGACTTCGATCCGGCCGCATTCGAGACGAAGCAGGTCTTCGTCTCCAGCACGGACGGCACGAAGGTGCCGATGTTCCTCGTCGCGAAGAAGGACGCCCGGTGGGACGGCACGAACCCGACGCTGCTCACCGCATACGGCGGCTTCAACGTTCCCGTCCTGCCGTCCTTCTCCGTCAAGTACCTCGCCTTCATCGAGCGCGGCGGCGTGCTGGCGCAGGCGTGCCTGCGCGGCGGCTCGGAATACGGCGAGGAGTGGCACAAGGGCGGGATGCTCGAGAAGAAGCAGAACGTCTTCGACGACTTCGCGGCCGCGGCCCGGTGGCTCGTCGAAAACAAGGTCACCTCGGCGAAGCGCCTTGCGATCGCGGGAGGCTCGAACGGAGGCCTCCTCGTGGGCGCCGTCCTGAACCAGCACCCCGAGCTCTTCGGCGCGGCGCTTCCCGCCGTGGGTGTCATGGACATGCTCCGGTTCCAAAAGTTCACGATCGGCTGGGCGTGGACGAACGAGTACGGCTCCGCGGAGAATGCCGAGCAGTTCAAGTTCATCTATGCCTACTCCCCCCTGCACAACATCAGGAGAGGATTTGCCTATCCCCCCGTCCTCGTGACGACCGCCGACCACGACGACCGCGTCGTGCCGGCGCATTCGTTCAAGTACGCGGCGGCGCTCCAGGAAGCGCAGGGCGGGGAAGCGCCGGTCCTGATTCGCATCGAGACCCGCGCAGGCCACGGCGCGGGCAAGCCCGTGTCGAAGCTCATCGACGAGGCCGCCGACCAGCTTGCGTTTCTCGCGAAGACGCTCGGAGGTCCGGCGCGATGAGGCGCCTTCTCGCGGCCACCGCTGCAGCCGTTTTCGCGGCCGGTCTCTGGAGCTGCTCCTCCGCGCCGCCGCCGCCTCCCCCGCCCGCTCCCGAGCCCGCTCCCGAGCCCGCCGCCGAGGCAGCCGCCGCCGAGACGGCCTGGGTCGTCACCGCGAAAACCGCGAACGTGAGGGACTCCGCCTCGACGAAGGCCGGCACGGTCGCGAAGTTGAAGAAGGGCGACCGTCTGACGGGCTACGAGGAGAAGGACGGTTGGCTGCGCGTGAAGCTGAAGGACACGCGCGCGGGCTGGATCCGGAAGGATCTCCTCAAGAAGGACGACGGCTGCCTGCCGGACCGCCGCGAGGTTCTCCTCACGCCGCCGATGCTTCACATGTCCGAAGGCTCGGGCGCGTCCGGAACCGCGAGCGCAAAGGGGAAGGTCGTCGTCGAGGCGGACATCGACGAGAACGGAAAAGTCCGCTCCGTCCGTGTCGTCACGAACGAGACGGGGTCGCCGGCGCGCGCGGAAACGGCGAAGAGCGAGGTCCAGGGCGTCACGTTCCAGCCCCCGGTCAAGAAGTGCCGGGTCACCGGTTTCACGTACGTCTACACGCGGACGTTCTGAGGCGCCACTGTTTCGTGCGGCCGACCGTCAGAGGTAAGATGGCGCTCTGGATGGCTATCTGGAGGATCCCGTGCCGAAGAGTCTTTCGATCGCCGATGCGCGAAACCGGCTCGCAAGGGTCGTTCACGACGTGGAGACGGGGCCGCCTGTCGAGTTGACGCGGCGGGGCAAGCGCGTCGCGATCATCGTCTCGGTCCGAGAGTTCGAAAGACTCTCGGGTGCCCGGGGCTCCTTCGTTTCCGCCCTTCGACGATTCCGAAAGGCGAATGACCTGCGAAGGGCCGGAATCGGCCGGAGTTTCTTCAGGGGGCTCCGCGACAAGTCCCCCGGACGTCCGGTGAAAATCTGAACTCCCGCTTCCTGCTCGACACCGACGTTCTTTCGGAGCCTCTTCGGCCAACGCCCGACCCGACAATCCTCAGCCGCATCGAGCAACATCAGGGCACGATCGCGACTTCGAGCGTCACGTGGCATGAAATGTTTTTCGGCGCGGCCATCTCGAAGAGCGTCCGAAAGCGCGAGCTGATCGAAGCCTATCTTCGGGAGGTCGTCGGGCCGACCGTCCCGATCTTCTCCTATGACACGCCGGCGGCCGAGGTCCACGCAATCGAGCGTGCCCGGCTTTCCCGTCTCGGGAAGACCCCTCCGTTCGCCGACGGTCAGATCGCGGCGATCGCGCGTGTCAACGGACTCGTCCTCGTGACGCGTAACGTCTCCGATTTCCGCTCGTTCGAGGAGCTGGACGTCGAAGACTGGAGCCGCACCGGATAGGCCCGGCGTTCAGGCTCTCTTGAACATTCCCGAGATCACGTTCAAGAGATCGCCGGCCGCTGGAATCCGGCCGGCCGGCGTGACCCTGTCCACGAGCTGCGGAAGGAGCCGGGAGATCGCGTTCGAGGCCATCTCGGGCGAGATGCCCGCTTTCGCCGCGAGCTCCCGGATGCGCGCGCTGCCCAGCACGGCCTGAATCTGCTCAGCCGTGATCGGCAGGTTCTTCCCGGTCGACACCCACGAGCTCATGACGTCGCCAAGCCCCTTCTCCTTGAACATGTTCACGAGACCCGTGAGTCCGCCCGAGGACCCGCCCCCCGTGACCATTTCCAGGAGTTCGGTCGCGAGGCTCTTCTGCGAGCCTCCGGTGTCGGCGGAGGAGCCGGAGGACCCGGCGCCGCCATCGAGCTCCTTCAGAATGTCGTCGACGAGGCCCATCGGGCTCTCCTACCGGACCGCGATCGAGTCTTTGATCTTCGCGAACGTGCCTTCCTTGATGCCGGAAACCTTCATGATGTCCTCGATCGAGTTGAACTTCCCGTTCGCGTTGCGGTAGTCGACGATCGCCTGCGATTTGACCGGGCCGATCTCCGGAAGCTTCTCGAGCTCCGCGGCCGATGCCCTGTTGATGTTGATCACCTCGCCGCGCGCGAGCTTCGGCGTCGAGCTCTTTTCCGCCTCGTCGGCGGCGGCCGACTTCGACGACTTCGAAGCGGCAGCCGGCGTCTTCTCGGCCTTCTCGGCGGCTTTCTCGGCTTTCTCGCTCTTCGCGGCCTTCTTCTCTTTCGCGCTCATTTCGTTGGAAGCAGCCTCGCCACCGCTCAGCTTGAGGACCTTCTTGAGCGCGTCGAGCTTCTTGCCGGTGCCGACGCCCTTGACCTTCGAGACGTCGTCCCAGGTCTTGAACGGCCGGTTCTTGACGAGCTCCTTCGCGAGCTTGTCGCTCACGCCCTTCGCGGCGGCGATGTCCTTCTCGCTCGCGGTGTTCAGGTTCACCTTCTCGACCTTGTCGGAGGACGAGTTCCTCGCGGCCGACGCCTCGGCGGCGGGAGTGGGTGTTTTCTTAGAGGAGGAAAGAGCGGTCGGCGACGCAAGAAGAGCCAGAATCGCGACAGACGAGGCGACGGCGTTCCACAAGCCTTTTTTTCTCATTCTCGGAAATCTCCTTTTCTTTCGATTCTCTCGGCCTCCGAGACTCTATCGCGCACGCCTTCGCCGCGCCACACGCGCCCTCCGCATCCCGTAAACTCCGCCACCGATGCCGAAACGGACGGACATCAAGTCGATTCTCGTGCTGGGCTCGGGGCCGATCGTGATCGGCCAGGCCTGCGAATTCGATTATTCGGGAACCCAGGCCTGCCGCGTGCTCCGCCGGGAGGGCTACCGCGTCGTTCTCGTGAACTCGAACCCGGCGACGATCATGACCGACCCCGAATTCGCGGACGCGACCTACATCGAGCCCCTGGATCGGGACACCGTCGCGGCGATCATCGCGCAGGAGAGGCCGGACGCGCTCCTGCCGACCGTCGGCGGGCAGACCGCGCTCAACCTCGCGGTGGCCCTCGACGAGGCGGGCGTCCTCGCGCAATACGGAGTCGAGACCCTCGGGGCGTCGATCCACTCGGTCAAGCTCGGAGAGGACCGGCTCCTCTTCAAGCAGGCCATGCAGGAGGTCGGCGTCGACGTCCTGCGCTCGGGCATCGCCCGGAGCCTCGAGGAGGCGCGCGTCGTCGCGGTGCCGTTCTAGCTAGCAGCGGACGACAGCCAGGTCGTCTGGACCTGCGGCGGCTATTTGGACGA
>JARXKK010000006.1:8610-52705 GCA_030278895.1 Acidobacteriota bacterium | reverse complement strand
CCTCGTAGTAGCGGTCGATGCGGATCCAGTGCATCTCGCGGCCGCGCCGCACCTGGTCCTTGCCGATCGTCGGGATGTTGTTTTCCGACTGGCAGGCGACGACGCACGCGTTGCAGCCCGTGCAGGATGACAGGTTCACGGCGAGACCCCAGGCGTGCTGGTCGTATTTGTAACCCGGGTACATGCTGATCGTGGGGACTTCCTCGAGCTTGCGGGCGAATTCCGGGTCCCTCCGGTAGTCCGCGAACGTTCCCGTCCGGACGAGGTGGCGCCCCTCCATGTTGAAGTGGTGCTGCGTCGTCGCGAGCTGGTACGTGCCGCCGGCTTTCTGAACCGCGGCGGGCGCGACCCAGAGGCCCGTCGCCGTTCGGAGCGGGTAGGCGTTCACGCCGGCGCCGTTCCCGACGCGGCCGGCGCGCGTGCGGCCGAAGCCGAGATGCAGCGTCACGACATCGTCGGGCTGGCCGGGCAGGATCCAGACAGGCGCGTCGAGAGTCGCGCGGCCCACGGCGATCCGAACGAGATCCTCGTTCCTGACGCCGAGCCTCTTCGCGGTTCCGGCGCTCATGTGCGCGGCGTTGTCCCAGGTCAGTTTCGTCAGCGGCTTCGGGACTTCCTGCAGCCATCCGTTGTTCGCGAAGCGGCCGTCGAAGACGCCCGGATCGGGCCGGAAGACGATCTCGAGGCCGTCCGTCGTCGCGACGGAGACGGCGGGAGGCACGGGAACGTTTCCCTTCGGCCGCAGGGCCCGGACCGGCAGCGCGCTCCCGGCGACGAATCCGTCGTGAAGCGACTTCCGGAAGAAGGCGTCGAAGCCTTCCGGATGCTGCTTCTGCCAGTGCGCCTTGACGAGGTCGAGGCCTTTGGCCGCGGGCTGTCCGAGGGCGGCGGCGAGGACTTCGAGCGCGGACTTTCCGCCGTAGAGCGGCTCGATGAGGGGCTGAAGGATCGTGACGGTGCCGTCGAAGGCGCGCGCGTCGCCCCAGGCCTCGAGCTCGTGCGTCTCGTTCACGTGCCACTGGCAGTACTGGCTCGTCTCGTCGTCGTAGAGGCCGAGCCGCGCGCGGAACGCCACCTTCTGAAGCGCCTCGACGAAGCCGAGGTCGGAAGGCGCGTCGAAGGCCGGGTTGCCGCCCAGGACGAGGAGCGTGTCGACCCTGCCCGCCTTCATGTCGGCGGCGAGCGCGGCGAGCGACGCGAGCTGGTCGACGGGCTCGGCCTCGACCGGGTCGGTGACGAGGACGGTGGAGCCGAGGCCGGCGAGCGCGTCGTTCAGGAGGTGCGCGATCGCGTGGACCTCGGCGGGCGCGTGCTCGCCGGGGATCACGAGGGAGCGGCCGGCGTGTGCCTTGAGATCTGCCGCACAGGCGGTGGCCCACGGGAAGCGCGGGTCCGCGGGGCTGCCGAGGACGGCGGCGTAGAGGGCCGCGGCCGCGGCGTGGAGCTGGGACGGCTTCAGGGAGACGCGGTGGTCGGCGAGCGTCGACGAGCTGGTGGGCGTCGTCTCGATCGCGTAGTAGCGGGGGGGCGCCCCGCCTCCCGTCGCCGCCTCGCGCCGGCGCCGGGCGAAGGCGCGCGCGTTCACGAGCGATCCGGGGCCGAACGTGAACGGATCGGCGTCGAACGACACGATGACGTCGGCCTTGCCGAAGTCGTACCGGACCTCCACGGGCTGGCCGAATGCGAGGCGCGCTCCCGCCCGCACGGCGTCACGCCCCGCGGGCTCCCACTGATGCCAGCGCGCCTTCGGAAGGATCGCGAGGAGCTCGCGGATCTTCGCGGCGAGCGCCGGCGAGGTGACCGTGGGCGTGAGAAGCCGGAATCCTTCCCCGCCGATCGCCCGGCTCGTCTTGACGCGCGCCTGCAGCTCTTCGGTGAAGACCGGCCACGTGCGGATCTGGCCGAGTTTCAGGATCGTCTGCGAACGGTCGGGGTCGTAGATAGAGAGGATCGAGGCCTGTGCGAAGAGGTCCGTCGCGCCGAGGCTCGCCGGGTGTTGCGGGTTCCCCTCCACCTTCGTGGGGCGGCCCGTGTTGCTTTCGACGAGGATCCCGGTGGCGTAACCCCCCAGCGTGAAGCCGGTCGCGAAGAAGAGAGGCCGGCCCGGGACCAGGTCCTCGGGCTGCTTCACGTACGGGACGAGGCCCTCGCGCGGCTGCTTCACGCACGCGGTGAGGCCCGCGAGGGCGAGCGAGGCACCCGAGAGCTCGAGGAAGCGGCGGCGGCTGACGCCATCGTCGTCGCTGCCGTCGCCGTCCCACTCGGAGGCGTGACGGGGGAATTCCCGCCCGAGCATCTCCTCGAATTCCGGAGTTTCCGCGTACTCCTCGAGGCTGCGCCAGAAATCGGGACCGTCGAGGGTTTTCATCTGTGGCTTATTCATCTATGGCATGTGCTGCAGTTCGTGAGCGCGATGGTCGACCGGAGATGGTTTTCTTTCGCGAGCTCCTTCCCGAGCGCGTCCTGATCGGCGGCGACCCAGGCGAGATCGAAGATCTTGTCCTTCGGACGCAGGAACTTCTCGGGATTACGGTGACAGGCGAGGCACCACTCCATCTGGAGCGACGGGTACTGCGCCGTGAGGCGCATCTTGTCGATGCGGCCGTGGCAGGACGCGCAGCCGACGCCCTTTGCGACGTGGATACTGTGGTCGAAGTAGACGAAATCGGGGAGGTCGTACACCTTCCGCCAGTTCAGCGGCTTTCCGGTGCGGAAGCTCTCGCGCACGGGAGCGAGCATCGGGCTCTCGTTCCACACGAGCTTGTGGCAGTTCATGCAGGTCGCCGTCGGCGGGATGCCGGCCGAGGAGCTCTTTTCGACCGAGGAATGACAGTAGCGGCAGTCGATGCCGAGTCCGGAGACGTGGTGCTCGTGGCCGAACGGAACCGGCTGCTTCACCGTCACGCCCTGGCTCGTGTTGTAGGCCGACCGGTTCAGGATGGAGGCGGCCCATCCGACGCCCGCGAGAATGAAAACGGCGCCCCAGATCGAGAGGCGGGCGATCGCGTTCGTACTCCGATTGAAGATCTGTGACATTTCGCGCCTGAGTCTCTAATGAGGGCGGGAATTTACCAGATCGCGCCCGTCTGTGGTCGCTACGACGACGATCCGCTCCGAGATTCCGCGCGCTCTAGAATCTCGCGTGACCTCCCTTCTTCGCCGCGGCCGCGTCGTCGCCGCCGTGGTCTTTTTCGCGGTCCTCGCCGTTCGCGGCGCGTATCTCGTCTCCCTGTCCCGGACGCCGCTCTCGCTCTGGCATCTCTGGGCGGAGACGGACGAGTGGGGATACGTCGACTGGTCGGCGCACCTCGCCGGCGGCAACTGGCGTGACGTCCCGGCCTGGCGGTCGTACTTCTCGTGGCAGACGGGCTACGGCTCGCCGGAGGTCTGGGAAGGCTGGTACCAGAAGAACGCGTATTTCTCGGGGCCCCTCTATCCGTACGCCCTCGCGGCGCTGCGGCTGGTGTTCGGGTCGCCGGTGTGGCCGGCGAGGATTCTCCAGCTCCTGCTGGCGTGTCTCGCGAGCGCGGTTGTCGCTCTTGCTGTTTTCGGACTAGGGAAAGAGGGAGAAGAAGATTTTCTTAGAAAGGGAAGAGGGGAAGGGGACCCGGCGCGCTGGGTGGCGGCAGCTGCGATCGTGGCGGGCCTCGTGTATGGGCTCTATGGGCCGCTCGTCTTTCACGACGGCTTCCTGCTGCGCGACGGGCCCGTCGCACACCTCTCGACGCTCCTCCTCGTCTGGCCGCTGCTCGTGAGGGAGCGGGCGAGCGCGCGGGGCGCGCTCTTGCTCGGGCTCCTCGGCGGCTCGGCCATTCTCCTCAAGCAGACTGTCGCCCCGCTGGCGATGGCCTCGCTCTTCGTCTTTTCGTATTCACTTTCTAAGAAATCCCCGGGCGGCGCGAAGCGCCGCTCTCTCTTCCTCTATGGATTTCTCGGTCTTTCTCTTCCGATCAGCCTGTTGTGCGTCCGGAACATCTCCGCCGGCGTGCCGCCCCTGACCTTCGACACGCGCCAGGCGATCGGCCTCGTGTGGGGGAACGCCGAAGGGGCCGACGGATCCACCAGCTCGCCCGCCTCGATGGGGAAGATCCTGGCCGAGGCCAAGGGTTCGACGCTGCGCACGGCGCGCATGGTGCTCGCGAGCTACCGCGAAGCGCCGCTCGGCCTCCCGAGGCTCTTGCTGAAGAAGTTCGCGACGTTCTGGAACGCGTTCGAGGTGCCCGACAACGCTAATTTCTATTTCTTTCGGGATCGGATTCGGCTGCTTCGCCTGCTGCCCGTCTTCTCATGCCTCCTCGGTGTGGGTTTGGTCGGGTTGATCGCCGCGCTGTCGCGCGGCGTGCTGAGAAGGGAAGAGGGGCTGCTGGCGGCGATCGCGATCCTTGTGCCGCTCATATCCTGCCTGCTGGTCCAGACCACGTCTCGCTACCGGGCCGCGATGGCCGGGCCGCTCGCCCTCGGCGCGGGTCTCTTCTTCCTCTTCATCATCGAAGAAATGCGACATCGCCGTTTGCGTGGCGCGGTCCTTCTGGCGCTGCCCGCGGCCGCGCTCTCTCTGGTCCCGCTTCTTCCGTCGACGATTCCCGCCGGCCGCCATCGCTTCGCGGACGCGCTCGTCTACGCGACGCTCGTCGAGGCGAAGGTCTCGCCGGCCGCCGGCGCCGCGGAGATCGACCGATACCTCGCGAAAGGCGCCGACGACCGGGACCGCGACACGGGGGTCGGCGCGGCCCGCGCCTGGCTGGAATCCGGCGACCGCTCGAACATCGGCCTCATGCCGGAAGGCATCGCCCCGCCGTCGGGGCGATACAAAAAGGCCCCGGGTTCACCGGGGCCCTCTTAACCTTCTAAGAAGGGGTTCTCTTCTTACCTTGGGCGGAAGCCGCCACCACCGCCGCCGGGCCGGCCGCCGCGGAAGCCACCGCCGCCGCCGCCGGGCCGCCGGTCGCGGTCGAAGCGGGGACGATCGTCCCGGTCGCGCCCGCCGTCGCCTTCTCCGGCCGCCACGGCCGTCAGGCCGAGGCGCTCGACTTCCGCCGCGCTCTCCTCGGGGGTGAGCGCCTGGCGGCGCGAGAGCTTGATCTTTCCGTTGACGGGGTCGATCGCGATGATCTTGACCTTGATCTTGTCGCTCATCTTCACGACGTCGGTCGTCTCGCGGACGCGGCCGGGGGCGAGCTCGGAGATGTGGACGAGGCCGTCCATGCCCGGGAGGATCTGGACGAAGCACCCGTACGGCTCGATGCGCACGACGGTGCCGAGGTATTCGGTGCCGATCTCGGGTACCGTCGTGAGCTGACGGATCGCCTCGAGGCACTTCTCGGCGGTCGGCATGTCGCTGGAGGCGACCGTGACAGTGCCGTCGTCCTGCACGTCGATTTTGCAGGAGTACTCCTTCTGGAGCGCGCGGATCGTCTTGCCGCCGGAACCGATGATGTCGCGGATCTTGTCCTCGGGGACGATGATCGTGAGGAGGCGCGGCGCGAACGCGGAGAGCTCGGGGCGCGCGTTGTGCAGCGTCTGCTCCATCTTGTCGAGGATGAAAAGGCGGCCGTGCCGGGCCTGCTCGAGCGCCTGCTGGAAGATCTGGGGCGTGATGCCGCCGATCTTGATGTCCATCTGGAGGGCCGTGATGCCCTTGCGCGTGCCGGCGACCTTGAAGTCCATGTCGCCGTAGTGGTCTTCCTGGCCCGCGATGTCGGTCAGGACGGCGAAGGCGTCGCCCTCCTTCACGAGGCCCATCGCGACGCCCGCGACCGCGCCCTTGACGGGCACGCCGGCGTCCATGAGCGCGATCGAGCCGCCGCAGATCGTCGCCATCGACGACGAGCCGTTGGACTCGAGGATGTCCGACACGATGCGGATCGTGTACGGGAACGCCTTCTCGTCGGGCAGGACGGCCTGCAGCGAGCGCCAGGCGAGCCGGCCGTGGCCGATCTCGCGGCGGCCCGGGGAGCCGAACCGCTTGACTTCGCCGACGGAGAACGGCGGGAAGTTGTAGTGGAGCATGAACGCGCGCTCGGACTCGCCCTCGAGGTCCTCGATGAGCTGCGTGTCGTCGGAGGTGCCGAGCGTCACGGTGACGAGCGCCTGCGTCTCGCCGCGCGTGAAGAGCGACGAGCCGTGCGTGCGGGGAAGGATGCCGGCCTCGATCGTGATCGGCCGGATCTGGTCGAAGGCGCGGCCGTCGAGGCGCGTCCGCTTCGCGACGATCGTCTCCCGGGTGAGCGTCTCGACGAGCTCGGAGAGCGCGCGCTTGGCGAGCTTCCTCGCGTCGGGCTGGTCCTCGGGGATCAGCTCGACGCCGTACTTTTTGACTTCCTTGATCTTCGCGTACGACTCGATCTTTCCGACGTGGGTCAGGGCCTCCATCATCGGGCCCTCCCACTGCTTGCGGACGGCGGCGGCGAATTCCGCGGGGACCGGCGCGGGCGACTTGAAGGGCGCCTTGACGACGTTGCGGCGCGCGGCCATCGCGGCGATCGCCTCGACGATCTTCCGGACCTGCTCGTGGCCCTTCAGGATGGCTTCGAGCATCACGGCCTCGGAGACTTCCTTCGCGCCCGCCTCGACCATCGAGACGGCGTCGTGCGTGCCGACGACGACGAGGTCGAACTCGGACTCTTTGCGCTCTTTCGCGGTCGGGTTGATGACGAAACGGTCGCCGATCTTCCCGACGCGGACCGCGCCGAGGATGTGCTGGAAGGGAATCGTGTTGATCGCGAGCGCGGCGGCGGCGCCGTTGATCGCGAGGATGTCGGGGTCGTTCTCGCCGTCGGCCGAAAGGACGAGGCCCACGATCTGGGTCTCGTGGTTGAAGCCCTCGGGAAAGAGCGGCCGGAACGGCCGATCGATCATCCGGCAGGTGAGAATTTCCTTCTCGGTGGGACGCCCCTCGCGCTTGAAGAAGCCGCCGGGGATCCGGCCCGCCGCGTAGGCGTATTCCTTGTACTCGACGGTCAGGGGAAGGAAGTCGATGTCCTTCGCTTCCTTCGCGTAGCAGGCGCTCACGAGGACCACGGTGTCGCCGCACTTCACGACGGCGGCGCCGTCGGCCTGTTTGGCGATCTTGCCGGTTTCGATCGTGAGCGAACGGCCATCGAGGTCGACGGTCAGGGTGTCATGCATGGGACGATTCCTTTCGACGTGGCCCGGCCCGGCGCGCACGACGAAACCGGCCGCGGAATGCGGGCCGACGCGTGCCGCCGAAACGTGAGGGAAGAGAGACTACTTGCGCAGTCCGAGGCGTTCGATCAGGGCGCGGTACCGCTCCGTGTCGCGTCTCTTCACGTAATCGAGCAGGCGGCGCCGCCGGCCGACCATCTGGAGGAGGCCCCTCCGGGAATGATGGTCCTTGGCGTGGGCCTTGAAATGCTCGGTCAGCTCGGAGATGCGCTTGGAAAGAAGGGCAACCTGGACCTCGGGGGATCCGGTGTCGCCTTCATGGCGCCGGTAGCTGGTGATCGTTTCCGCTTTCTTCGTGGTGAGCTGGGCCAAT
Organism: Acidobacteriota bacterium; assembly: GCA_030278895.1. Taxonomy (GTDB): domain Bacteria; phylum Acidobacteriota; class Thermoanaerobaculia; order UBA5066; family UBA5066; genus Fen-183. The sequence goes on along the minus strand of JARXKK010000006.1, from coordinate 45,207 downwards.
TTCTTTTTATCCTTGTGCGTCTCTAATTTTTCAGCCGACGGAGTCTACCGGGCCGATTCCCGGTCGTCAAACCCGGCCTTTTCGACACCCGAAGGCACGCTGAGGGGGCTAGAGGCACGGGACCCGTCGGGAGGGCGCGGGACGAAAGAAAAGAGCGGGCCGAAGCCCGCTCTCGGAATCCGGAGGTTCGAAGAGATTCAGTTGGGGAGGAGAACCGAGTCCACCACGTGGATGACACCGTTCGACTGGTAGACGTCCGCGATCGTGACGTTGGACATACCGCCCTTGTCGTCGGTGAGAACGAGCGTCTTCCCGTTCATGGAAGCCGTGAGGCTGCCGCCGGAGACCGTCTTCAGCGTTGCCTTGCCGTTTCCGGCCTTGATCGCCTTGGCGACGGCGCGAGAGTCCATCTTTCCGGCCACGACGTGGTACGTGAGGATCTTCGTCAGCGTCGCCTTGTTCTCGGGCTTGACGAGGTTGTCCACGGTGCCCGCGGGGAGCTTCGCGAACGCCGCGTCCGTCGGAGCGAACACCGTGAACGGACCGGTGCCCTTCAGCGTCTCGACGAGGCCCGCCGCCTTCACCGCGGCGACGAGGGTCTTGTGGTCGGCCGAGTTGACGGCGTTGTCGATGATGTCCTTCGTCGCGTACATGGGCGCGCCGCCGACCATCGGGTTGTCCGCAGCGCGCACGGCCGGGGCCGCCATGGCGGCGAGGACGAGGAGGGATCCGAGAATCTTCTTCACTTTGTTCTCCTTGCTTTCTTCTTCGTCTGATGGGGATGCGTTTTCGGTCGCGTGTGCTCGAGGACGTCAGACGCTCGATCGGTCTGCTGCCTCTTCTACGGAGGAAAGCTCCTCTTGGATTGACGGACGGCGTCAATCCCCGAGGACGATCTTCGGGCGCGCGAGGGCGAGGACGCCCTTGCCGAGAGCCTCGAGGACGCCGAGGGCCAGGAGCTCCCCGTCCGCGGTGAGGCGGACCATCGACGAGCCCATGGCCTCCTTCGGGACCCTGACGGGAACGGCGTGGCCGCTCTTCACCTTCGCGGCCTCGGCCGCGGCGAGAGGGACCTCCGGGAACGGGAGCGGGACCTCGGAGAGGGAGAGCCAGAAGGGATTCTTGAGCCGTTCCTCGGGGGACAGGGCCTCGAGCTCCGGGAGCGTCTTCGCGTCCTCGAGGCGAAAGGGCCCGATCGACGTGCGCCTCAGCGATGCCAGGTGCGCTCCGAAACCGAGTGCTTTCCCGACGTCGTGCGCGAGCGAGCGGATGTACGTGCCCGAGGTGCACGAGACGCGGAAGCTCGCGACGTCGCCTTCGAGCGAGAGGACCGTGAACTCCTTCACGGTGACGGTCTTCGGGAGGTCCGGCACGGGCTCGCCCTTGCGCGCGAGCTCGTAGAACTTCTTGCCGTTGATCTTCTTCGCCGAGAACGGCGGCGGCGACTGCTGAAGCTCGCCCGTGAACGCGCGGCACGCCTCCTCGAGGAGCGCGCGGTCCGGGCGGGGATCGGGATGCGGCTCGCCGGCGGGCGTCCCTTCCGTGTCGTAGGTGTCCGTCACGATGCCGAAGCGCATCGTGCCCTCGTAGGTCTTCCCGAAGCCGGTGAGAAACGACTGGAGCCGCCCCGCGCGGCCGACGCAAAGGACGAGGAGGCCGGTCGCAGCGGGATCGAGCGTCCCCGTGTGGCCGATGCGGCGCGTCCCGAGGAGGCGCCGGGCGACGTCGACCACGTCGTGGGACGTGATCTTCGCGGGCTTGTCGACGAGGAGGATCCCGGAGGGTCCGTCCGCGCGCGACGGGAAAGCCGTCAAACGGCCTCCGAAACGGTAGTGGCATCCGCCGTCACAATCGCCGCCGCGATTTCGGAGACCAGCGTGCTCTTCGCGAAGGCAAGCGTGCCCTGCACGCGGCAGCCCGAGGCGTTGCGGTGCCCGCCCCCCGCGTGACGCGCGGCGACGCTTCGGATATCCACGACGCCCTTCGAGCGCAGGGAGCAGCGGATCTCGCCCCCGTCCCCCTCGCGGAGGAGCGCGGCGGCGCGGACACCCTCGATTCCGCGCGCGCGGTTCACGAGTCCCTCGGTGTCCGATTCCTTCGCGCCGCTCTGGTCGAAAAACCGGCGTGGAAGTTCGACGGTCGCCACGGTGCCGCCGGCGTGGAGCTCGAGCGTTCCAAGGACGAGGGCCTCGAGCTTCAACGACGAAAGCGGCGCGGCCTCGAACAGGAATTCGTTCACCGGCCCCGGCTCGGCGCCCGCGGCGACGAGACGCGCGCCGAGGGCGAGCGCCTTCGGCGTCGTGTTCGAGTAGCGGAAGGAGCCCGTATCCGAGACGAGGGACACCCAGAGGTTCGTCGCGATGTCCTTCGTGAGCGGCCACCCGACGAGATCGAGGAGGTCGGCCACCATCTCACCCACGGCGGCGGCGGGAAGGTCGACGAGGTTCACCGAACCGTAGCGCGTATTTCCGGGATGGTGATCCACGTTTACGACCGTGCCGGCGAGGAGGTTCGAAAAGCCGGCGCGATCCGCCTCGGGGCACTCCATCGTGAAGAGCGCGTCCCAACCCGAGGGCCAGTCGGAGGGTAGCGACTCCGACACGGCGACGCGCGCGATTCCCGGCATCTTCGAATACGCGGAGGACCAGGAATCGCGCATGACGACGCGCGCTTCCTTGCCGGTGGCGTCGAGCGCGAGCGCAAGCCCCAGCGCCGAGCCCAGCGCGTCGCCGTCGGGATTGCGGTGGCCCGTGATGAGAAAGCGCTTCCCGGTGACGAGCTTCTTCGCGACTTCTTCGTAGGCGGCGTCGAGCGCCGGATCGCGCGGCGTGGGGGCCGTCATGCGGCTCCGGAATCTCCGGGGTCGCCGGGTTCGTCGGGCGGCTTCGGGATCGTGCGCAGGAGCTCCTCGACGCGCGCGCCGCGCTCGAGCGTGTGGTCCTCGGCAAAATGGAGGTCGGGGGCGTGCCGGAGCCCGCAGTTCTTCCCGACGAGCGAACGCAGGCGCCCGCGCGCCCGGTTGAGAGCCTCGACGGTCTTGGCAAACTGGTCCTGCGCGCCAAAAACCGAGACGAAGACGCGCGCCGAGCGGAGATCGTCGGACATGGCGACGTCGGTGATCGTCGCGAACCCGATCGCGGGGTCCCGCAGGTCCTCCCGGAGCAGGCGCGCGAGCTCCGCGCGCACCACGTCTCCCACTTTTCTCGGCCGCCTGCCGGGCGCGCCGCCTGGCCGTTTTTCCGTCGCCATGTTCGTCTCCTGTTCTCAGCCTGGGGAGCCGAAGGAACCGCCGGGCTCGCAGACGTCGCCGAATCCCACGAGCTCGTGCCGCTCGCTCGCGATCTCTGCACCGTTTTCCTCCGCGTACGCCTCGACGAAATCGCGGACTCTCTGCAGCAGCGGCTCGAGGCCCTCCGGATCGGGCCCGACGGCGGCGATCCCGAGCGTCGCGCGCTGGAGGAGGTCCTGGTGCGCGACCTCCGCCGCCGAGATCTCGAAGTCACCCCGAAGGCGGGTCTTCAGCGGCCTCAGGAAAGAGCGTTTCTCCTTGAGGCCCCGGCACCCCGGAAGATGAAATTCGTAAACCGCGACAGCGACGACCACGCGTGCCTCAGGTCAGGGATCCGGCGAGCTCCTCGATGATGAAGGCCTCGAGGACGTCCCCGATCTTCACGTCCTGATAGCCCGCGATCCCGATGCCGCACTCGAACCCCTGCTTGACCTCGGACGCGTCGTCCTTGAATCGGCGGAGGGATCCGATCTTGCCTTCGTAGATCACGCGGCTGTCGCGGATGAGCCGCACGGAGGCCGTCCGCGGGATGACGCCGTCCGTGACCATGCAGCCCGAGATCGTGCCGATCTTCGGCACCTTGAAGGTCTCGCGCACCTCGGCGTGGCCGCGGGTGACTTCCTTTTTGACGGTGTCGAGGAGGCCGGTCATGGCCTTCTTGATCTCGTCGGTGAGCGTATAGATGACGGAGTAGAGGCGGATGTCGACGCCCTCGTGGTCGGCGAGCTCCTGGGCCTTCTTCTCGGGCTTCACGTTGAATCCGATGATGATGGCTTCGGAGGCCGAGGCGAGGAGCACGTCGTTCACCGAGATGGCGCCGACGCCCGAGTGAAGGACGCTGACCTTCACCTTCTCGGTCGAGAGCTTGGCGAGACTCTGGAGGAGGACCTCCTCGGAACCGTGGACGTCGGCCTTCACGATGAGGGCGAGATCCTTCATCTCGCCTTCCTTCATCCGGTTGAAGAGCGAATCGAGCGACATGCGCGAGGACTTCGTGAGCGATTCTTCGCGCTCCTTGAGGGAGCGGAACTGGGAGACCTGGCGGGCCTTGCCTTCGTTTTCGACGACCTGGAGCGTATCGCCGGCGTTCGGGATGTCCTCGAAGCCCATGACCTCGACGGGGGTCGCGGGCGGCGCCTCGGTCACGCGCTTGGAATGGTCGTCGAGCATCGCGCGGACGCGGCCCACGGCCGTGCCGGCGAAGAAAACGTCGCCGACGTGGAGCGTGCCCTGCTGAATGAGCACGGTCGCGAGCGTGCCCTTGCCGGCCTCGCGCCGCGCCTCGAGGACGACGCCGCGGGCCGGTCCGGTCGCCACGGACTTCAGCTCGAGGAGGTCGGCCTGGAGCAGGATCATCTCGAGGAGCTGGTCGATTCCGATCTTCTTCTTCGCGGAGATCTCGCAGGCCACGACGTCGCCGCCGAATTCCTCGACGAGGACGCCCTTCTCGGCGAGCTCCTGCTTGACGCGCTGGGTGTTCGCGTCGGGCTTGTCGATCTTGTTGATGGCGACGACGAGCGGCACCTTCGCGGCGCGCGCGTGGTCGATCGCTTCCTGCGTCTGGGGCATGACGCCGTCGTCGGCGGCCACGACGAGGACGACGATGTCCGTGGCCTTGGCGCCGCGGGAGCGCATCATCGTGAAGGCCTCGTGGCCCGGCGTGTCGAGGAACACGATCGGCTTGCCCTTGGCGATGACGCGGTAGGCGCCGATGTGCTGCGTGATGCCGCCGGCTTCGCCTTCCGCGACGTTCTCCTTGCGGATCGCGTCGAGAAGCGACGTCTTGCCGTGGTCGACGTGCCCCATCACGGTGACGACGGGCGCGCGCGGGATGCGCTCCCCCGCGTTCGCGAGAGAGCCGGCGTCCTCCGCGGGGGCGGTCCCCGCCGCGGCCTGGTCGTTCGCGGTCTGCTGGCGGGAAAGCTCGAGCTCTTCCTCGAACGAGACGACGGCCGCCTCGACGCCGAACTCTTTCGCGATCTCGACCGCGATCTTCGGATCGAGCGGCTGGTTGATCGTCGCGAAGACGCCGCGCGAGAGGAACGACTTCATGAGGTCCTTCGCGAGGATGCCGAGCTTCTCGGAAAGCTCCTTCACGGTGACGCCTTCCGAGAGGAAGACGGGCCCGTCGGACTTCTTCTTGAGCTCGACGACCTCGCCGGTCTCGGTCGTCGTGGTCTTCTTGCCGGCGCGCCGCTGCGCGGACTTGGAGAGGGGCTTGGCCGCGAGGGCCTCGTCCGTTCCCTCGCCCGAGGGCGTCTGGATGTCTTCGTAGGTGTCCTGCTTGTACGAGCCGAGGTACTCGCGCACGTCCTCTTCGAGGGCGGAGACCTCCTTCGTGCGCGGCTTCTTCGACTCGGTCTTCTTCGCGTCGCCCTTCTTGACGCCGAGACCGGGTTTCGTCGCGTCCTTCTTCCGGCGCTCGGCGGTGTCCGGCAGCGGTGCCGCGGGCGCGCCGCCGAGAGGCGGACGGCCGAAGGGCGGGCGCGGACCGAAGCCGGGGCCCGAGGGGCCGCCGGGACGCGGACTGAAGCCGGGTCGGGGCGCGAAGCCCGGACGCGGCGGCATGCCGCCCATGGGCATGGGCGGGCGCGGAGAGAATCCGGGGCGCGCAAACCCGCCTCCGGAAGGAGGCATGGGCTGCGCCGGACGGACGGGCCGCGCGACGGGAGCCGGTGGTGCCGCGATGACGGCGCGGCCGAGTCCGCCCGCGCCGCGCATCGGCGGAGCGGAGGCTCCGGCACTCGCCCCGGCCTGAGAGGCCGCGGGAGCCGTGCGCACGTGCGTGACACCCGGGGAATGCGGACCCGCGCTCGCTCCGTACGACATCATCGAGTCGGGACGGGGAGCGGGGGGAGGCGGAACGGGCGCGGCGGACGGGCGCGGCGGGATGTCGCCCGTGCGCTTCAGGATGCGGCCGAGCGCGCCCGCGGGACCGGCGGGCGCCGGCGGGGGCGCGATGCGAGGGGACGGAGACGCGGGGCGCCTCACGGCCTGAATGGGTGCGTCGACCGGGCGCGCGATGCGCGCAGGCGGGCGCGGAGCCGGAGTCGCGGGAGTCGCAGCGGCGGCGGGCGCGGCCTTTGGCGCGGGAGCGGGCACAGGGGCGGGGGGCTGCACCGCGACGGGAGCCGGCAGTTCGGGAGCCATTGCTTCGGCGGGCGTTTCGGGAGCGTGAGCAGCGGCCTCGACCCGGGCAGGAGCCGGCTCGTCCGGCGCGGAGGCCGTGACGGCCGTGACGGCCGTGACGATGGCGGCGGTCGCCTCGCCGTCGGCGGCCGGAGCCTCGCCGGCCTCGACCTCCTCGTCGGGTGAGCGCTCGACGATCTTGATGCGTTTCAGCGCGGCGCGCTCGATCTTGGCCTTCGCCGCCGAGGCGCTCGCCGCCGCGGCGGCGGCCGCGGCCGACGGGGCCTGCCGCACGATGAGCGACTTCGGTGCCTGGGTCTTCCCGAGGAGGAGCGCCTGTGCCGTCGCGGGGTCGAGGACGGATTCGGCCGTCTTGACGTCGACGCCGATTCCCTGGAGCAGGAAGAGGACTTCCTTCGCGGGCTTGCCCATCATCTTGGCGAGCTCGGCGACGGTGAACTTCGAGGTCGTGGTCTTCACTTTTCGGGCGTCTCCGTCACCGGCGTCGCGGAACCCTCGGGGGACTCCTCGTCGCCGGCGTCCTGGAATTCGAGACCGCCTTCGTCCTCGGCCTCCTCTTCGTCCGGCGCGTCCTCGAACGCGTGGACCGCCTCGAGGGCGGCGTCGCGCGCGGACCTGTCGAGCGTCACGGACGCGAGCGGGTCCTCGCCCTCGCCCGCCTCCGCGTCCGCGAGATCGCCGACGGTCGTGTAGCCCGCGGCGAGGAAGGCGGCGACCGCCGCCTCGTCGATGTCCGGAACCTCGGAGAGAGCCGTTCCGCGGCGCTGCGAGTTGAGGAGCATCCGCTGGAGAGCCTGCGCGACCTCGGTCTTGACGGCTTGTTCGCTCTTGATCTCGATGCGGGCGCCGATGAGGGCCGCCGCGAGGCGGACGTTCTGCCCGCGCTTGCCGATGGCGAGCGAGAGCTGATCCTCCTCGACGATGCACTCGAGGGTCGGGACGGGCTCGATGGGCTCGCCATCGGCGCCGATCTCAGGCTCGGCCTCGTCGTCGGCCGGCATGGCCGATACCCGCGTGATCCGCGCCGGGGAGAGGGCGTTCTGCGCGTACGTGATGAGGTCGTCCGAATACTGGATGATGTCGATGCGCTCGCCCCGGAGCTCGCGCATGATGGCCTGCACGCGCGATCCGCGCATGCCCACGCACGCGCCGACCGGATCCACGTCGCGCTCGCGGGACGACACGGCCACCTTCGCGCGGTCGCCCGGCTGGCGCACGCAGCCGCGGATGAGGACGGTCCCGTCGTAGATCTCGGGAACCTCCATCTCCATGAGGCGCATGAGGAGCTCGGGCGCGGTGCGCGAGAGGATGATCTGCGAGCCCTTCGGGTTCTTGTGGACGTCCGAGAGGACGCCGCGCACGCGCTCGCCCTGCGTGTACCTCTCCGCCCGCGACTGGTGCTCGCGCGGGATCGCGGCCTCGGTCCGGCCGAGGTCGACGATCATGTCGCCCCGCTCGAACCGTTTGACCGTGCCGGTGATGAGCTCTCCGAGCTTCGGAAAGTACTCGTTGTAGATGTTGTCGCGCTCGGCCTCGCGGACCTTCTGGTAAAGCACCTGCTTGGCGCTCTGGGCGGCGATGCGCCCGAGACCCTCGGTCGAACGATAGAGGCGAATCTCGTCGCCGAGCCCCATGTCGGCGGGCTCGATGATCGACTCCTCGCCCTCGGAGTCTTCGGTGCGCGGGTTGCGCACGACCTGCCAGCTCTGGCCGACGAGTTCACCCTGAAGCAGCGCGTGTGCCTCCTCGGGCAGGACCTCGATGAACGGGAGCCGAATCTCCTTGTCCGGATCGATGGGCACAGGCGGAGCCTGGGCGGGTGCCGCCGACTGTCCGAGCGGGACGTCGTCCGGGTCGAGAGCGGAGGCTGCCGCTGCCGCTGCGGCCGCGACGTCTTCCGGCTTGACGGTCTTTTCGGCCACGAGCCGGTACGGGGTCCACGCGGTCAGGGTGCCGGTCTTCTGGTCGAACCGGGCCCCCATCTCGCGGACTTTGTAGACCTTGCGCGCCGCGGTGGCGATCGCTTCCTCGAGAGCGGCCACGAGCCGGTCGAAGTCGATCTCCTTGTCGCGCGAGGCGGCTTTGAGGGCTTCGATGATTTCGTCGGCGCGCGTCGCGGGCGGAGCCTGGGCGGCCTTGGCCGCCTTCGTGCTCTTGCCCTTGGCGCCGCCGCGCGCAGCTTTAGCCGTCTTCTTTTCCGGCTTCTCCGGGCTTGCGCCGCTCTCCGTCGGGGGCTGAGTCGAACTCATCGTGTCGTGTTCTCCGTGGGCCGTAAACTGTTCAGAGCTCTGGGACGAGGCGCGCGAGCCGGACGTCGCCGAACCGCGCAGTGTATCTTCGGTGCTGATCCTCATCAAGGACCGTCAGGGTGTCCCCCTGGACTTCCTCGAGGACGCCTTTCAACCGCGCGGCTCCGTCGACCTTTCGGGCGAGCTGGACCGCGACGCGCCGCCCGCGGAAGCGCGCGCAATCGGCGAGGGTCCAGAGGGGGCGGTCGAGACCGGGCGAGGAGACTTCGAGCGCGTAGTTGGGGAGCGTTTCCTCGAGGGGATCGAGGATCTCCGACGCGGCGCGGGAGGCGGTCTCGCAGTCTGCGAGCGTGATCCCTGCCTGCTTGTCCACGTACAGTGTCAGTGTGGCGCGCGCTCCCGGCTTCCATTCGACGTGGCAGAGATCCAGCCCAAACGCGGCGATGCGCTGGCGGATGAGGTCCGCCGTGCCGCTGTCGAAGGGGAGCGCCGCCTGTTTCATGTTGCCGGTTCGTGCCTTTCCTGAGCCGTTTTGGGGCAAAAAAAAGAGGGCGTGTGCCCCCTTTCAAGCCCCTTGAAAGTCCGCTGCGGGATTATAGGCCCGCGGGGCGTCCCGGGGCAAGGTGGAGCGTCTGGAATCGTCCCATCGGACGTAACATTCTTCTCGATCGCCGCGAGATGGCACGGACTTCCCATGAAGGGAGGGCCGGCGCGCCAGAAATCGCCCTCCCGAGGGAACACATCAGCAAGCTCACCATCATCCGTCTCAACGACGAGTTCGTCGAAGGAGTGGAAACCGCGGAGGCTTGGCCTCCCGAGGGAGGGCTGCCCGAGGGAGAAGACCCCTTCGACACGAAGGTGGTCATCGCGACGCCCGAGTTTCTGCCGTCCGGCGCGCCGTCGCCGGGCGACTCGCGGCGCATCAACGTGGAGCGCGCGTTCGCGCTTTCGATCATCCTCCACCTGCTTCTCGTCATCGTCCTTCTGACGGTGAAGTTCCCGCCCCGCACCGCCGAGCAGAACGATGTGGATCCCCTCGGCCTCCAGAAGCTCATGGCCGCGACGCCGCCGGATCCCGCCATTCCCGTGCAGCTTTTTCCGGGCGCGAAGGCGAAGCAGCCCGGGCCGAAGCCTGTCCCATCCGACATGGACCGGCAGGCTCACGGGGGCGACAAGACCCTTCCCGTGATGCCGTTGCCGAAGGCCTACCCGCAGGCCGGTATCCGGGATCTCGAGGCGGGGAAGCGAGGCCCGGCCGCGCCCGCTGCCCCCGCGGCTCCGCCGCCTCAGGGGAGCGAGGCGGGCGAGAAAGAAGGGAAGAAGCTCACGGACCTGACCCCGCGGCTCGGCGCGTTTCACGATCCGCCGACGGAACAGGAGCTCGCCGCCCACCGGCGGCTGCTCGGGATCGCGGCCCCGGACCTCAACTCCATCACCCGCGACGCGGCCCGCGAGGCCGCTCGCTCGGGCGCCGGTGGCGAGGAAGGGGGCGGCTTCGAGCGCGACGGGGGGTTCGTCGACTCCGGTCCGCTCTCGTTCGACACGGTCGGTTACGACTGGGGCGCCTACGCGGCCGAGATGATCCGGAAGATCAAGCGGAACTGGGACGTGCCGGCGCTCGCGCGCTACGGCGTGAAGGGCCGGATCACGATTCGCTTCTACATCATGAAGGACGGCCACGTGGAGGGAGAAAGGATTCTCTCCGCTTCCGGCACGCCTCCTTTCGACAACGCGGCCTTCCAGGCCATCGCGCGCTCGAGCGCGTTCCGCCCCCTGCCGAGCGACCTCGGACACGACCGCGAGGGCGTGACCGTCACGTTCTTCTACAACCTGCGTCCGGAGGACGTGGAGACCGCCGGCAAGGGCCGGCCGTACTGAGGAGAGAGAATTGGCCATGGCCGGAGTCAACGACCCCCTGGAGATCGACCGTGCGCTCAGAACCGCGAAGGCGATCGCGGTCGTGGGCTGCTCGCCTGAAGAGAGCCGCCCGTCGAATGTGATCGCGCGCTATCTCCTGCGCGCCGGTTACGACGTGATCCCGGTCAATCCCGGCCACGTCGAGCTGCTCGGCCGCACCTGCTACCCGGATCTCGCCTCGATTCCGAAGGACGTGCGGGTCGACATCGTGGACGTCTTCCGCCGTTCGGTGTTCGTGCCGGAGATCGCAAGCGCGGCTCTCGAACGGGGCGCGGGCTTCTTCTGGATGCAGGACGGCGTCGTGGACGAGGAAGCGGCCCAGCGCCTCGTGGCCGCCGGGATCGGCGTCGCGATGGACCGTTGCATCTACAGGGACCACGTGTCGCTCGGCGCCGGCGCGCCGTTGTGACGCGAGAATCCCGGCACGGACTTTGCCCGTAGGAGCTGCAGGCGCCGGCGGCCCCAACTCCCGGCGACCCCTGAGGAACTATCATCTATGGACGGTATGCGTACAAAAACGAAGGTTCTGTCTCTCGCCGCTCTGCTCACCGGGTCGGTCGTCTTCGGGATGATCCTTGCCGGCAGCCTCGACTTCACGAAGCGCGCTTCGGCCCAGAAGGCCGCCGCTGCCGCTCCTGCCGGGGCCGTCGCGCCAGAGGCGGGTCCGGGCCGCGCCCCGCAGATGATCGCCTTGCCGTCGTTCGCGGACATCGCCGAGCAGGTCATGCCGGCCATCGTCTCGGTGACGGCGACCGATATCATCAAGGCCGACAAGACCCGGCGACGCCCTTTTCACAACTTCGGCAACGGGGACGGGCAGGACCCGTTCGAATTCTTCTTCGGACCCGACGGCGGCCAGAAGGGCAGGGTCTCGCCGGACGACGAGGATCAGAAGCAGCTCTCGGGCGGCACGGGCTTCCTCATCGAAAGCGACGGCTACATCCTCACGAATAACCACGTCATCGAAGGCGCGGAAAAGATCGAGGTCAAGGTCGGCGACCGGGACGACTACACGGCGAAGGTCGTGGGCCGGGACCCGGCAACGGACCTCGCGCTCCTCAAGATCGACGGCACGAAACCGTTCCCCGTCGTGAAGCTGGGAGACTCGGATCGCATTCGCGTGGGCGACTGGGTCATGGCGATCGGCGATCCCCTCGCCTTCGACAAGTCCGTGACCGTGGGCGTCGTCTCGGGCAAGGGCCGCTACGCCGGTCTTTCCCGAGCCACCTCTTCCTTCGAGAGCCTTCTCCAGACGGATGCCGCGATCAACTTCGGAAACTCGGGAGGCCCCCTCGTGAACGTGGCGGGCGAGGTCGTGGGGATCAACACGGCGATCTCGAGCCGGGCCCAGAACATCGGCTTCGCGGTTCCCGTCAACATGGCCAGGCGCCTCCTGCCCCAGCTCAAGAAGGGCAAGATCGTCCGCGGCTTCCTCGGCGTCGGCATCGAGTCGATCAACAAGAAGTGGCAGGAGACCTACGACCTGAAGTCCCCCGAAGGCGCCCTCGTGACGTCGGTCGAGCCCGGGAAGCCTGCCGAAAAGGCCGGGCTCAAGAGGGAAGACGTCATCACGAAAGTCGACGACGTCGTCGTGAAGACGAATCGCGACCTCATCGACTACGTCTCGAGCAAGGGCCCGGGAGCGAAAGTCACGATCGTGCTTCTCCGGGACGGCAAGGAAAAGACCGTCGTCGCGACCCTCGAGGAACGCCAGGAGACGGGCGTGCAACCGGTAAAAGATGAAGAAGAGGGGAAGGCTGGAAACAAGCAGAAGATGCTCGGCCTCGACCTCGACGACCTCACGCCGCAGGCGCGCCGCGCCTACTCGATCGACCGCGAGCTCCTGAGGGGCGTCGTCATCACGCACGTGAAGCCCGTCTCTCCCGCCGGAGACGCGAATCTCGCCGAGGGGGACGTCATTCTGGAAGTGAATGGAGCGGCGGTGGGCTCGGTGGACGAGCTTCAGGCGCAGATGAAGAAGGCGCCGAAGGGCAAGTACATCCGCCTCTATGTGCAGCGTGGCGGCGGGCGGGGACCGGCGCAGAAGTTCCTTGCGGCCGTGAAGCCCGAGTAACCGCGGTGAACCGGCGGGCCATCCGGCCCTCCGGTTCCTGCCCGCGCGCGACCCCTTAGCGCTCTAGCTCGAGGCGATCGCGGCGTCGAGACCGGCAGCCGGCGACCCGAAATCCGGGTTCTTCGTTACGACCTTCAGAGAAATCTGCTCTTCTCTCTTCGCGAAATCGTGTCTGTTGGCTCGCAGCACCTGGCCGGACTCGTCGCGCACGACGCGCTCGTAGAAGGCGTCGCGCTCGAACGGATCGCGGCCCGCGCCGCGGATCATCCGTTCCATCGCGGCGCGCGAGAGGCCCGACTCGGTCGTCGCGCCGGCCGCGTGCGTGATGGTTTCTTCCGTCACCGTGCCGACGAGGTCGTCCGCGCCGAAGTGGAGCGCCACCGGCGCCAGCTTCTCGCCGATCTGGACCCAGTACGCCTTGACGTGGTCCACGTTGTCGAGCATGAGGCGCGCGACCGCGATGACCTTGAGGTCCGTGAGGCCCGTCGCCGCGGGCAGGTCCGGGAGCTGCGTCTCCTCGGGATGGAACGCGAGCGGGATGAACCCGAGGAAGCCGCCCGTGACGTCCTGCAGCTCGCGGATCCGCACGAGGTGATCCACGCGGTCCCGGGTCGTTTCGACGCTGCCGTAGAGCATCGTGACGTTCGTCTTGACGCCGCTCTCGTGGCAGAGCTTCGCGAGCTCGAGCCAGCGCTCGCCGGAGATCTTGTCGCGGCAGATGACGTCGCGCACGCGCTTCTCGAAGATTTCGGCGCCTCCACCGGGGCAGGAGTCCATCCCGGCTTCCTTGAGGTCGCGGATCACGGTGACGACGTCCTTCTTCGCGATCCGGGCGATCCAGTCGATCTCGACCATCGTCCAGGCTTTCAGATGAATACCAGGGAAACGAACCTTCAACGCCCGAAGGAGATCGAGGTACCAGGAGTACGGAAGCGAAGGGTGGAGGCCACCGACGATGTGGAGCTCCGTGATGCCGTCGTGCCAGCCCGCCGCCGATTCCGCCACGGCTTCCTCGATCGACATCGTGTACCCGCCGTCCACGCCCGGCTTCCGCGCCCAGGCGCACAGCGCGCAGTCCACCCAGCAGAGGTTCGTGGGGTTCAGGTAGCGGTTGACGTTGTAGTAGCCGATGTTCCCGTGCTTTTTCTCGCGGACGAAGTTCGCAAGAGCGCCGACGCCGAGGACGTCGGGCGACTCGAAGAGCGCGACCCCGTCCTCGAACGAGAGGCGTAGGCCGGCGGCGACCTTCTCGGCGATCGGGCGGAGGGGCGACCCGGCGAAGCGCTCGAGGAGGCCGCTCAATCCGGCATGTCGCCCGTCGAGATCGGGCGCGAGATGACGGGCGGCGCCTGCTGTTCGCCGACGGCTTTCGGGTTCAGCTCGTCGTATCGGCCCGCGTAGCGGGCGTAGCAGGAGATGCAATAGCGCGAGTCGGGCGTGAACGCGAAGTCCGAGACGGTGCCCGAGGCGAGAAGCTCGTCGCAGGTCTCGCCGCAGGCGTCGCAGGTGCCCTTGAGGCGGAGGCGTTTCCAGACGGGTCCTGACATGAGCGGGATCTTACCCGGCGGGCCGGGGCCGCGGAAACCGCAGGGCCAGGAGCGCCGCCGCCGCGATTCCCGCGATGACGGCCCCGGTCAGGAAGGCCGCTCGCGAGCCCGCGATCTGCCACAGGAAGCCGAAGCCCACGCTCGCGGGCAGCGCGGCGAAGCCGACGAGGCCGTTCATCCAGCCGAAGGCGCGCCCGCGCTGCCCGCGGGGAACAAGGTCGGCGACGAGCGCCTTCTCGGTGCCCTCCGACAGGGAGTAATAGAGCGAATAGACGCCCACGAGCGCGACGAGCGGCCACGCGGACGACACGAAGGCGAAGCCGGCGTAGCACACGGCATAGAGGCTCCACGCGATGAGCAGCAGCCGCCGCCGCCCGAAGCGGTCGGACAGCCCCCCGCCCCACGTCGAGAAGAGAGACTTCACCGCGTTCGAAAACGCCCAGAGAACCGGCAGCCAGCCCGCGGCGATTCCGATCTCTTTGGCTTTCAGCAGGAGGAACGTGTCCGACGACGCCGCGAGCGCGAACAGCGCAAACACTCCTGCGGCGCGCCAGAAGATGGGAGGAAGAGGAATATTTTCTTTGAATGGCAAAGAGGAAGAGGGTGAGGAGGGGGGCGGGGTGCCTTCGGACGCAGGCGCGTGCTGTTTGAGCGAAGCGAGTTCACGCGCCAAGGAGGAAGGTACCGCGCCTTCCGACGAGCCTGTCTCGAGGGTTGCGGTCTTCTCTTCTCTTACTCCGAACGCCAGCACCAGCAGCGACAGCGCTGCCGGGATGGCCGCCAGCAGGAACACCGTCCGCAGGCTCAGGCCCATCCACCCCACCAGCCCCGCCGCGAGAAGCGGGCCGAAGACGGCGCCCGCGTTGTCGAAGGCGCGGTGGAGGCCGAAGGCCGCGCCGCGGCGGTTCGGCGGCGCCGCGTTCGCGATCATCGTGTCGCGCGGGGCCGTGCGCACGCCCTTGCCGATGCGGTCGAAGAAACGGATGAGCACCACCGTCGGCCAACCGGGCGCGAGGCCGATGAGCGGCCGCGCGAGAGACGACAACCCGTACCCGAGGAAGACGAGCGGCTTCTTCGCCTTTGCGCGATCGGTCCACCTCCCCGAGAGGATCTTCACGAACGAGGCCGTCGCGTCCGCGACGCCTTCGATCCAGCCGAGCGCGAGGGCGGGGACTCCCGAGAGCGTCGCGAGAAACGCCGGCAGGAGGGGCACGATCATTTCCGAGGAAACGTCCGTGAGGAACGAGACCCAGCCGAGGCGCACGACGGCCTTCGGAAGGCCCGTGACCCCGGACGGGGCAGAATCGCCGCGGATGTCTCTCGTCTCGACCACCGCCTTCATTCTGAAGCTCGATCCTCTTTCCGAGAAGGATCTCGTCGTGGCGCTCCTCACGAAGGACCACGGCGTCCTCCGGGCGGCCGTGCGGGGCGCGCGCGGCAAGTCGAAACGCGCCGCGGCGCTTCAGCTCCTGACGGAGGTCTCGCTCACGTACTTCCGCCGCGAAGGAGCCGATCTCGCGCGCGTCGACCGGCTCGAGATCGTGGCGAGCGCCTTCGACCTCGCGTCCCGGGCCGAATCCGCGATGCTCCTTCCCTATCTCGCCGAGAGCGCGCTCACGTTCGTGCCCGAGTCCGAGCAGGGCGGGGACGTCTACCGGCTCGTCCGGCACGTCCTCGACGCCCTCGGGGCGGGCGTTCCCGCGCCGCTCGCCGCGCGCTACTTCGAGGTGTGGCTCCTGAGGTTCGCGGGAGTCCTGCCCGAGGAGGACGCGCCGCCCGCCGTCCGCGCGCTCCTCGGCGCGATACGCCGGCTTCCCCTCGTGGCCCTTTCCCGGGAAGCGCAGCCGCCTGCCGCCCTGGACGCCCTCGAGGACGTCACGCGTGAGGCCCGGCGGAACTTTCTCGGGCACGAGCTGAAGAGCTACCGGTTCCTTTCGGCGCTCGGCTGAGCGCGGATTCGGTACACTCCGAGGCCTCGAGGCGGGCTCAAGCGAATGGATCTGCAGACTCTCATCCTGAAGTTGTCGGCCTACTGGGTGTCGAAGGGCTGCCTCCTGGAGCAACCCTGGGACGTCGAGGTGGGCGCGGGCACCATGCACCCCGCCACGTTCCTGCGCGTGCTCGGGCCCGAGCCGTGGCGCGCGGCGTACGTCCAGCCCTCGCGGCGTCCGGCGGACGGGCGCTACGGCCAGAACCCGTTCCGGCTCGTCAAGCACCAGCAATTCCAGGTCGTGATGAAGCCGGCGCCCGACGACATCCAGGATCTTTACGTCGAGAGCCTCGTCGCCCTCGGCATCGACCCGAAAGAGCACGACCTTCGTTTCGAGGAGGACAACTGGGAGTCGCCGACGCTCGGAGCCTGGGGAGTCGGCTGGCAGGTCCTCCTCGACGGTATGGAGATCACCCAGTTCACGTACTTCCAGCAGGCCGGAGGCATCGACCTCGCGCCCATCACGGTCGAAATCACCTATGGGCTCGAGCGGCTCACGATGTTCCTCGCGAAGCAGCGAAGCGTCTACGACGTCGAGTGGGCACCGGGCGTGACGTACGGCGAGGCCCGCAAGCAGGACGAGTACGAAGTCTCGAAATACGGCTTCGAGGTGGCAGACGCCTCCCTCTGGCAGACGCTCTTCGATCGCTTCGAGGCGGAGTCCGGGCGCTGTCTCGACGCCGGGCTCGTTCTTCCCGCGTACGACTTCGCTCTGAAGTGTTCGCATGCCTTCAACATCCTCGACGCGCGGGGCGCGGTCTCGGCCACGGACCGCGTCGGGGTCATCCGGCGCGTGCGCGAGCTGGCCGTCCGCTGCGCGAAGGCATACGTCGCTTCACGAGAAGCCCAGGGCTTCCCCATGCTTCCGAAGACCGCGGCGCCGCCTCCCGAAAACGGGGCGGAAAATGGCTGAATTTCTCTTCGAGATTCTCGCGGAGGAGATTCCGGCGGGAATCCTGCCCGCCGCGCGCGAGGACCTCCTCGCGAGGGTGTCGGCCGCCTTCGCGGACGCACGGCTCGGCGGGACGTTGACGGTCTACTCGACGTCGCGGCGTCTCGCGCTCGTCGGCGAGGGCGTGGCCGACCAGCAGCCCGATGCCGAGTCCGAGGTCACCGGCCCGCCGGCTTCGGTCGGCTACGACACCGACGGCAATCCGACGAAAGCAGCGATCGGGTTCGCGAAGGCGCAGGGCGTCACGGTGGAAGACCTCCGCGTCGCGACGCTCCCGAAGGGCCCGTACGTCGTCGCGCGCAAGGTGACGCCCGGCCGCCCGGCCGGAGAGGTGATCGGCGAGATTCTTCCCGCGCTCGTCGAGAAGATGACGTTCCCCCGCATGATGCGTTGGGGCGACGGCACGCCCCAGTGGATCCGGCCGGTGCATTCGGTCCTCGCGCTGCTCGACGGGCTCGTGATTCCGATGCATCTCTTCGGCGTCGAGAGCGGCCGGACCACGTTCGGCCATCGCACGCTTGCTCCGGGACGCATCGTGACGATGGGGGTCGCGGACTGGTTTCAGAAGTTGCGCGCCGCGCACGTGGAGCCAGACCTCGCCGTCCGCCGCGCCCGCTTCCAGGAGCAGGCGCAGTCTCTCGCCTCGGAAGTAGGCGGCGAGCCGGCGGACGACGCGGCCCTCCTCGACACGTGGGCACACCTCGTCGAGTCGCCGGGAGTCGTGCGTGGATCCTTCGACCCGGACTTCCTCGCGCTGCCGGAGGAAATCCTCGTCACCTCGATGCGCGAGCACCAGAAGATGCTGCCGGTGCGCTCCTCGGGCACGCTCGCCGCCCATTTCCTAGCGGCCTGCGACCAGATCGCGGATCCGAAAGGGCTCATCGCCCGCGGTAACCAGTGGGTCACCGAAGCGCGGTTCTCGGACGCGCGTTTCTTCTGGGACGACGACGGAAGGACGAGGCTCGAGGACCGGCTCCCGCGACTCGGCAAGCTACAGTTCCAGGAGACGCTCGGCGATTACCTCAGGAAGACGGGCCGCATCCAGGATCTCGCGGAAAAACTCGCCGCCCGGCTCGGCCTGTCCCACCTCGACGGCGTCCTCGTGCGCGCGGCGCGGCTCATGAAGGCCGACCTCGTCACCGACATGGTGCGCGAGTTTCCGGACCTGCAGGGAGTCGTGGGCGGCCTCTACGCCCGACGGGACGGCGAGGAGGAAGAGGTCTGGCAGGCCTTGTACGACCAATACCGCCCGGCGTCGGCGGACGACAGCATGCCCCGCGGCGACGTGGGCTGCGTCGTGGCGCTCGCGGACCGACTCGACACTCTCACGGGCCTCTTCGGCCTCGGCCTCGCGCCGACCGGCTCGAAGGATCCCTATGCGCTCCGGCGCGCGGCCCTCGGCGTCGTGAGGATCCTCCTCGACAGGAAGTGGCGCCTCGACCTTCCGGCGGCCTCGGCCGACGCGGCCGCGCTGCACGGCGCTCTGCCGCGCCAGAGGGACGAGATGCTGAAGGAGCTTTCGGCGTTCTTCCTCGAGCGCCTCCGGTTCCTCCTCGAGAAGAAGGGCCATGCGTCCGACGTCGTCGAGGCCGTCCTGACGACGGACTGTCCCGACCTGGCGGATGCCGAAGAGCGTGTCGAGGCGGTCGAGGCGATGCGCAAGGAACAGGACTTCCTGCCGCTGGCCGCCGCGTTCAAGCGCATGCAGAACATCCTGGCTCAATCACCCGTGGCGCCCGGGGGCATCGGCGAGCCCGACCCCGCGAAGATGACCGACGATGCCGAGAAGGCGCTCGCGGGCGACTACCTGCAGGCGAAGGGAATGCTCGACGACCTCGTCGCGAAACGCCGTTACAAGGACGCGCTGTCGATCATGGCGTCGATGGGGCCGGCCCTCGACCGCTTCTTCACCGAGGTCCACGTCATGGCCGAGGATCCCGAGGTGAAGGCGAACCGTATCGCGCTCCTGCGCTCGATGCGCGACCAGTTCGTCCGTGTCGCCCGGTTCTCCGAAATCCGCGGCTGACGGCCAAGCCGCAAGGATCGGGCGCATCTTCGCGGCGCGTCTCTGGACGGCGGGCTTAGGACGTGAAGGAACGGGCGAGATGCATATGCATCAGAGCCAAGGCTCCAAATGGCTATTAAATTCTCATTGTCAACAGGAGGTAAATCAATGAAATACACGAAAGCGGGGCTCCGCCTCATTCTCGCTATGGCTCTTTTTCCGGCATTCGCATTCGCCTCTGTGGACACAATTTTCGACGGATTGCAGGGATGGTCGGCGCCGGGGTACTGGTCTCCGCCAGCGGTTTCCCCTGGAGAACAAGGAGCGCGCACCGCGCTCGCTACGGGACGTCAAGCGCTTGCAACAAGCCCGCTCCCCCTTCCCTTTGTCGCCGTGGCGCCCTGCCGCCTGGTCGACACGCGTGGCAATGGTGCGCCCCTGACTGGCGGCTTCCTGCCCGCCGCGACGACGCGCAGCTACACGCTGACGAACCTCTGCAACATTCCCGCGAACGCCCAGGCGATCTCCCTGAACGCCACGGTCGTCAACCCAGTCGGCCCGGGGTTCCTGGTGCTCTGGCCGCAGGGCGCAGTACTCCCTCCCGTCTCGACGCTCAACTTCGTTGCCGGACAGACCGTAGCGAATGCCGCCATCGTTCCCCTGAGCGTCTCTGGAGGCGTCTCGATGGCGCTCGGCGTCTCCGGTGGCGATGTCATTCTGGACACGAACGGCTATTACTCGCCCCTGGGAGTCGTGAACAGCCTGAATGGGCAAGCGGGTGACCTGACGCTCGTGGCGGGCACCAACGTCACGCTCACGCCCGGAACCGGCACGCTGTCCATCAGCGCTGCGAGCGGAACGGGTCCGACTGGTCCAACCGGTCCGACTGGTCCAACCGGTCCGACTGGTCCGACCGGTCTGACCGGTGCAACGGGACCCCAGGGTCCTATCGGTCTCACTGGGGCTACCGGCACCACGGGACCGCAGGGTCCTATCGGTCTCACTGGAAACCAAGGGAATCAGGGCTTCCAGGGGATCCCGGGCGGTCAGGGTCCTCAGGGCATTCAGGGTCTCACGGGTGCGACCGGACCCGCCGGCCCCCCCGGAGCCGACGCCGTATACGCGGGCGTCAACTGGGGCGTAATCGCCAGGAACACGATTGGCTCTCCGGTGGCCGTCTTGCGCGCGGGACCATTCGGTTCGTTCGGCGTAACGGACAATCCTCCGAAGGGAATCGGGAGCCTCGGCCTCGAGGTCGCGGATCCCACTGCGAAAATTTCGTTCGGTAACGAAGTCGATTTCTTCAACATGAACGTGTCAGCCCTGACGGCCGTGGGCTTCAACGTCTTCACGACGGGTGAGAATTCAGCCCTTGGAACGCCGAACATGCCATCCATCGGTATCGAGATCAATCCGAGTGGCGCGGGTGGAACAACCACGACTTATTCCACGCTGGTGTTTGGTCCCGCCGCGAATTCCACGCCAAATAGGTGGAGCGTTTACATCGATGCGACGACGACGGGGTTCTGGGGCCTGACGGGCAACCAGTTCAACTCGCCCGCGACTCAGGCGAATTGCGGTCTCAACGGTCCGCGCTGCACCTTCGCACAAGTGCAGACATTCCTTGCTACCGGAACCGGAGCGAAGATCTACAGCATCGCGGTAACCAAGGGCCGCGACTTCGCCTGGCAAGGCGCCGTCGACGGACTGCGCATCAACGCTACGACCTACGACTTCGAGCCGCTCGGAGTCAGGGCGGTGCCGGCGCCGTAGGCACCGGCGGCGGCGATCACCCGGACGGGGGCGGCCATCGGGCCGCCCCTTCCATGTTCGCCTCAGCCCCGCAGAGTGAGGGTCAGCGTGAGGTGGAGCAAGGCGACGAGGTCGCCCTCCGTCGCGACGACACCCTTCTTGTAGCCTTCGGGGCTGCCCGGCGGGGCATAGAGGCCCGGAATCGTCCGCGGCGCCACGAGCGCGAGCGTCACGGGATGGGTTCCCTTGAACGAGGTCTCCACGGGCACGATCGCGGTGGCGCGGGCGAGCTCGGTCGCGATGACCTTGCCGATCTGGATGTGAAGCACCTCCCTCACGGGCGCGGCGAGGAGCGGGATCCGGCCCACGAACTCTCCGATGACCGTGTTCAGCGCCGCTCCAAGAATCGGCCCGACGGCGTTCGTGCGTTCGACGAAGAGGCGGGCGTGGAGATTCACGTGGCTCGGGAGCTTTACCGGCCCGCCGAAGAACGGAACGCCATTCAGATCCGGGGGCAGGTCTTGGGCGGGAACCGTCTGTCCGGACGACGCCGCGAACGGAAGATGCGCGGACGCGAGCGCGGCGTTCCCCGCAGCCGCGGCGGGGTCCTCGAGCTGGAGGACGAGCGACATGTCCGTCGCCTTCACGCCTTCGCCCGGCCAGCCGTTGTGCCTCACTTCGATCGAGACGAGGGAAACCGTGAGTGTCGGGGGGGAGGGAGACGAGGGTTTCTTTGCTCTCGGAGAAGAGGGAGAAGAGGAAGATTTCTTTGAAAGGGGAGAGGGGGATTTCGCAGAGGGGGAGTGGCGCCGCGTTTTCACCGTTACACCTCCATCGGAAGACACGCATAGCTTCCTTTACCCTTCAAAGAAAATCTACTCTTCCGGTCCCCTCCGAACCCTCGTCCCCCGTAGAATCCCTCCCTCGCAGGAGGTTTTTCATGAAACGCCTATCGTGTTTTTCCCTCGCGGCTTTCGCTGTCTCGAGCCTGTTCCTGGCCGCACGCCCGCTCGCCGCACGTGAGCTCGCGGGCGTCAACATGCCGGACACGATGT
This sequence comes from Acidobacteriota bacterium, assembly GCA_030278895.1. Taxonomy (GTDB): domain Bacteria; phylum Acidobacteriota; class Thermoanaerobaculia; order UBA5066; family UBA5066; genus Fen-183. The sequence continues at coordinate 23,227 of JARXKK010000006.1, read as the reverse complement.
CGGCGGGAGACAAGACGCTCAAGCTGAACGGTCTCGGTCTCCGGAAGAAGTCCATCTTCAAGGTGTACGTCGGAGGCCTCTATGTCGAAGCTCCTTCGAAGGACGCCGCGGCCATCGTCGCCGCCGACTCCGCGAAGGCCGTGAAGATGTCCTTCCTTCGCGATCTCAAGAAGACGCAGCTCACCGAGGGGTTCTCCGAGGGCTTCGAGGCGAACGCGAAAGAGAAGGCCGCCGCGCAGAAGGCCTCCATCGACAAGATGCTCGCCCTCGTGCCCGACGTGAAGGAAGGCGACACGATGTCCTTCGTTTACGTGCCCGGGAAGGGGACCACGCTCTTCTCCGGTGACAAGGCGCTCGGGACGTTCGAAGGCAAGGACTTCGCCGACGCGGTCTTCTCCATCTGGCTCGGCCCGAAGCCGCCGTCCGAGGACCTGAAGAAGGGAATGCTGGGTTGACGAACGGCGCCCCGCTTCAGAGCCTCCTCTCCGAAAAACGTTTCGATCTCGTCGAGTCCGCATTCCAGGACGCGCTCTCGGATCCCATCGGGAAGGCCGAGACGCTGCTTGCCGCCGTCCGCGGCCTCGTGCGCGCGGGCCAGAAGGCGCGCGTCCAGTCCGTGGCCGGGGCCGCCGAGGCGGCGTTGAAGAAGAAATCCACCGACCCCGAAGTGGCCCGCCTCAGGTGGACGATTCTCAAGGAGGCGGTGCGCGCCGGCGCCACGCCCTCCACGCCGGACGGCTTCCACAAGCTCTTCGAAGAAGCCCTTGCCGCCGCGTGGCCCAATCGCCCGTCTCTCGTCGCCCTCCTCGGCCGCTTCAGGTTCCGCGAGGCGAAAGACCCGACGGACGGACTCCAGCGAGCCGAGAAGGCCGAGAAGTGGCTTCCATTCGAGGTCGGTCACGTGTTCTCGATGGCGGGGCGGGGAGCCGGCAAGGTCGTCGAGACGAACTTCGCTCTCGACTCCGTCCGGGTGGATTTCGAGGCCGCCAAGGGCATCGCCATTCCGATCGGCGTCGCGTCGAAGAGCCTCGTGCCGCTCGGCGAAGGGCACTTCCTCTTCGAGAAATTCACGGCTCCGGAAGCGCTGAGGGCCCGCGTGATCGACGATCCGGGCGCCGCGATGAAGCGCCTCATCGAGTCCTTCGGTCGCACGATGACGATGACCGAGGTGAAGGAGGCCGTGAAGGGCCTCATTTCCGAGGACGCGTGGACGTCGTGGTGGGCCGCGGCCAAGAAGAACCCGCAGGTCGTCGTGCACGGCAGCGGCAAGACCGCCACGGTCGAGTGGTCCGGCTCGGCAGGGGCCGCGGACGCGACACTCCTGTCGCGCTTTGAGAAGGCGCCCCTGAAGGAGCGCCTCGACCTGTTTCGCAAGAACCAGAAGCGTTCGGCGCCGCTCGCGGCCGCGATGGCGAAGGCGCTCGCGAAGGACGCGGAGGCGCTCGAGGACCGGGACCCCGCGCTGGCGTTCGAGATCGCGGTCCTCGTGGAGAAGTTCCCGGGCGTCGCGCTCGCGGGAGCCGTCGAGAAGCACGTCCTCGCGCGCCCCCTCGCGCTCCTTCCGCGGCTCCAGGACCGCGCGATCCGCGAGCGTGCGCTGGAGGTCATCGTGAAGGAGAAGCCGGCGGAGGCGCCGGGGATCCTCGCCGAGTGGTTCTTCAAGGAGGAAGACTCCCGCACGATCGAGGCGATCGACCGGAGCCTCGCCGAGATCGACCCCGAGACACGCGAGCGCACGCTCGAGAAGCTCACGAAATCGCCCCGCTCGGGCCCGCGCGCGTTCGTCTGGTTTGTCCAGCGCTCCGCTCAGGACGAGGCCTTCCGCGCCCGCCTCAATCCGTCGGTCCTCACGCGTCTCCTCGACGCGCTCACGTGGGACGAGCTCGGCGCGGCCCGCTCCAAGGTCCGCGAGATGTTCGACCGTACCGGGCTCGTGGCGGGATGGCTCGTGAAGCAGGCCAGCGTCGAGGAGGCCCGCGTCTTTCTCGAGGCTCTCACGCGCCACCAGGAGCTCGAGCCCCATCGGCGCGATGGCCTCCTCGCCGCGGCCGAGATGCGGTTTCCGGATCTCCGGAAGACGGACGACGACACGTTCTTCGTCACCGCGGGCGCCATCGACGGCAAACGCAAGGAGCTGGAGAACATCCTGAAGGTCGAGATCCCCGAGAACACGAAGGGCATCGCGCTCGCGGCAGCCGAAGGGGACCTCTCGGAGAACTTCGAATACAAGGCGCGGCGCGACAAGCAGCAGCTCTTGTCCGCGCGCGCGGGAAAGATCCAGTCCGAGCTCGGCAAGGCGCGTGCCCTCGATCCCGCGACGATCGACACGACCGAAGTGCGGCCGGGCGCGCGCGTCACGATCAAGGGCGCGGCGGGCACGCGAGCCATCACGCTCCTCGGGCCCTGGGACAGCAAGCCCGAGCAGGGGGTTTATTCGTACCTCTCCGACCTCGGCCGGGCAATGCTCGGCAAAACGGTCGGCGAGAAAGCGACGGTCCTCGGCGAAGCTATAGAAATAGTTGCTATAGAGGTTTTTCGGATTTCTTAGAAAGGTAGAACGAGCGATGCGCATGAAGCGCAAATATTTCCTCTTCCTCTCCCTCTTCCTCTTCGTCCCTGTTGCTGTCCCTGCGTGGGGTGCGGACGACGCCGTTCTCCCGAACGAGAACCTCGTGGCGGACGGGCTGCCCGCGATCCCGAAGACACTCGCCGACCGTGTCGCGGGTTGGACCGATTCGCGCGGCGCGACGTTCGAGGCGTGGCACCCCATGCGCCGCGAGATGCTGATCGGGACGCGTTTCGCGGACGTCGCCGAGATTCACCGCGTGAAGTTCCCGGGCGGAGCCCGTTCGCAGCTCACGTTCTATCCCGAGCGCACCGGCGGAGCGCGCTACCGGCCGCACACGGGCGAGGGCTTCGTCTTCAACAAGGACGTCGGCGGCGGCGAGTGGTTCCAGCTCTTCTGGCGCGACGAGAAGACCGGCAAGGTCACGATGTTCACGGACGGCAAGTCCCGGAACACCGGCGGGGACTTCTCGCACTCCGGCAAGTGGCTCGCGTACCAGTCCACGAAACGGAACGGGAAGGACAACGACATCTACGTCGTGGACCCCGCGGACGCGAAGACCGAGCGGAAGGTCCTCGAGGTCGCGGGCGGCGGGTGGGGCGTCTCGGACTGGTCGCCCGACGACAAGACGCTTCTCGTGGGCGAGTACATTTCCGTGAATGAGAGCCGCTACTGGCTCGTAGACGCGGCGACGGGTGCGAGGACTCTCGCGACGCCGGAGTCGAAGGAGAAGGTCGCCTGGGGCCGCGCCGTCTTCGCGAAGGACGGAAAGTCGGTTTACACGACGACGGACTCCGGAGCCGAATTCCACCGCCTCGTGTCGCTCGACCTCGCGACGAAGAAGATCACCGTCCTGACGCCCGGCGTCGACTGGGACGTGAGCTCGCTCAGCCTCACGGAGGACGGAGCCCGGCTTGCCTACGTCGTCAATGAGGGCGGGATCGAGACGCTTCACGTACTCGACACGGCGACGAAAAGGGAGATGGCGCTCCCGAAGATCCCCGTCGGAACGATCGGCGCCGTGCGGTTCCACGAGAACGGCAAGGACCTGGCGTTCTCGATGTCCTCGGCTCGGTCCGCGTCGGACGTCTACTCGATCGACGTGACGGCGGGTCCGTCCGGACAGATCACCCGGTGGACCGAGAGCGAGATGGGCGGGCTGGACGCCGCGTCGCTCTCCGAACCGGAGAAGATCTCGTGGAAGAGCTTCGACGGCCGCGCGATCACCGGGTTTCTCTACCGCCCGCCCGCGTCCTTCACCGGGCCGCGCCCGGTGATCGTCAACATCCACGGCGGTCCCGAGGCTCAGTATCAACCCGGCTTCCTCGGTCGCAGCAACTTCTACATGAACGAGCTCGGCACCGTCCTGATCTTCCCGAACGTGCGCGGCTCGTCGGGCTTCGGCAAGACGTTCCTCGACCTCGACAACGCCGAGAAGCGCGAGGACTCCGTGAAGGACATCGGCGCGCTTCTCGACTGGATCGCGGCCCAGCCGGGGCTCGACAAGAACCGCGTGATGGTGACGGGCGGCTCGTACGGCGGATACATGACGCTCGCGTCGATGACGAACTACAACGACCGCTTCCGCTGCGCCGTCGACGTCGTGGGCATCTCGAGCTGGGTGACGTTCCTCGAGCGCACGGAGGCCTACCGGCGGGACCTCAGGCGCGTGGAATACGGCGACGAGCGCGACCCGAAGATGCGCGAGTTCCTCCTGAAGATCTCGCCTCTCTCGAACGCGTCGAAGATCACGAAGCCCATGTTCATCGTCCAGGGCCGCAACGACCCGCGCGTGCCGTATACGGAGGCCGAGCAGATGGTCGCCGCGATCAAGAAGAACGGCGGTCCCGTCTGGTACCTCCTCGCGAAGGACGAGGGCCACGGCTTCAGCAAGAAGAAGAACCAGGATTTCCAGTTCCTGGCGACGCTGAAGTTCGTCGAGGACAACCTGCTCAAGTAGCGGGACAGCCGTTTTCGATGCGCTCGAAGACCGCAACGGCGGTGGGGAAACCGGCCTCGAAGAAGGCCGGCCGCGCGCGCTATCGCGTGATCCGCCCGGGGTGCGTATAGACGTTGAAGCGCTCGTCGCGCAGGAAGCCGACGAGCGTGAGGCCCGTCTCCTCGGCGAGGTCCACCGCGAGGCTCGTCGGCGCCGAGACGGCGGCCACGATGCGCACCCCGGCCAGCGCGGCCTTCTGCGCGATCTCGAAGCCGAGCCGGCCGGAGACGAGAAGAACGGGCGGGCAGGGACGGCGGGCCCTCAGAATGGCGCCGACGACCTTGTCCGTCGCGTTGTGCCGTCCCACGTCCTCGCGCGCGAGCACGAGCGCGCCGTCCGCCTCGAAGAGGCCGGCCGCGTGAAGGCCGCCCGTCGCGGAGAACACCGATTGCCGGGCGCGCAGCGCGCTGGGCAGCGACGTGAGGAGGGCAGAGGAGATCGACACGTCGGGCTCCGCGCCGGGTTTCGATTCGGCCGCCCCGCGGCGCGCGGCGGCCGCCAGGGACGCGACATCTTCTACCGAGGTCCGGCCGCAGACGCCGCAGGCCGAGCCCATCACGGTCGCCCGGCGCGCACGCGGCCGATCGGCGCGGGGGGAGAGGGTGACGACCCGGACGTTCTTCGCGAGCTCGGGCGCGATGCGGCTATCGGCGGGCGGCGCGAGGGCCAGGACTTCGTCGACGTTCTCGATGATGCCTTCGCCGAAGAGAAGCCCGACCACGAGGTCGTCGTCGTCGCCCGGAGTCCGCATCGTCACGACGAAACGCTCCGGTTCGGCCTCGCCTTCCCCGAGCCGGATCTCGAGCGGCTCCTCGGCCACGAGGGAGTCTTTCTCCCAGCGTGTTCCGCTCGAGTCTCGCCTCAGGACGAGCGTGGCCACCGAGGCGTCTTCGGACACGGAGGGTCAGATCCCCCCGCCGTCCAGGAGCGAGTTGTCGAACACGGGGTCCTGGAAGGTCTTCACCTCGTTCCCCGCGAGCGTGTACGTGCCCATCACGAGGAGGGGAGGCGAGTAAATGTGGAGCGTGACGAGATCGCCGCCGTCCTCCGCGAGGTTCGAGACCTGGTGGATGTCGTCGTCCTCGGTGGCGCAAACGGTTCCCGGCACGATCTCTCGGGAGCGTACCGCGTAAATCATTCGATTGTGGGCGCGCGTAAAAACGGTCTCGAGCGCCGTGCCCGAGAGCACGCGCACGCCGCAGCTCGAGCCCTGGTGGTCGTGGATCGGGCTCCGCTGGCCGTTCCGCCAGCAGAGGACGAGCGCCTGGTAGGCCGGGCCCGCGTGCATGAGGTTGCGCCGGTAGCTCTCGTCTCCGAACACGACGAATGGCCGGACGTCCTCGAGCGTGATCGTGAGCGTGCCGAGCGCGCGTTCCAACTCGTGCAGCGGGATGCGTTCCCGCCACGCATCGAGCTCTTCGAGGAGCCGGTCGAGAGAAGGCGTCATGTGAATTTTGGGGAATCGTAGCATCGCGCGGGCGCTTCGCTAGACTCCGGGCGTGGACGTTTCGAGCTTCCTTCGCGCCGCCGGGGACCGCGCTCTGTCCGCCGCACGCGCGGGCCGGGACGGTCTCCTTCGTCTCGCGCGCGCCGCAAGGGTCCGCCTTCGCCGCGTCTCGCGTCCGGTGCTCTTTTTCGTCGGCGCGACTGCCGCCCTGTTCCTCGTCGCCGCGATCGTCGTCGTCCTCTATTTCTCAGGCGTCGTCTCGCGCACGATGGACGGGCGGCGCTGGTCTCTGCCGACGCGGCTCTACTCCGACGTTTGGGCGGTGCGCGCCGGGGACACGCTTTCGGCCGACGACATCGTGCGGCGCCTCGGGCGCCTACGCTACGCCGAGGTGCCGAAGGCGCCGCTCGGCGCGGGGCAATACGCGCTCGTGAAGGGCCGGATCCTCGTCAACGTGAACCCGCGCGAGACCGCGTGGGGGCGGTCGCCCGGCGTCGAGGCCCAGATCGAGTTCTCGGGCCGCCGCGTGGCGGCGCTCAAGCGCACCGACGACGGAGCGCCTCTGCCTTACGTCGTGTTCGAGCCGGAGATCGTCGGTTCGGTTTACGACGAGAAGATGCAGGACCGCACCCTCGTCACGATCGATCAGATACCCCCGGTGGTGCTCGACGCGATCCTGACGACCGAGGATCGCGACTTCTTCACGCACGGCGGCATCTCGTTCCGCCGCCTCGTGGGCGCCGTGCTCCAGGGCGCGACGCGAGGGTCGGCCGTGCGCGGCACGTCCACGCTCACGCAGCAGCTCGTGAAGAACATGTTCCTGACGCCGGAGCGGAAGCTGAAGCGCAAGGTCGTCGAGGCGCTGATGGCCGTGATCCTCGAGGCCAAGTACAGCAAGAAGGAGATTCTCGAGGCCTACCTGAACGAGATCTACCTCGGCCAGCGCGGCTCGATCTCCGTGACGGGCGTCGAGGAGGCTGCGCGTTTCTACTTCGGCAAGAGCGTGTCGCGGCTCGAGCTTCCGGAGGCGGCGATGCTCGCGGGGCTCATCTCCTCGCCGGGAAAATACTCGCCCTACCGCAATCCCGAGAACGCCCGGGCGCGCCGCGCGCTCGTCCTCAAGGGGATGCTGGAGCAGAAGAAGATCGGCAAGGCGGCCTACGAGGCTGCGCTCGCCGCGCCTCTCACGAAGTCGAAGGGTCCGCCGTCCGGCATCGTCGCGCCGCACTTCGTCGACTTCGTGCTCAAACAGGTGAAGGAGGCCCCCGGGTTCGTGAAGGAGGACGGTCTTTCGGTTTACACGACGCTCGACCCGGACATGCAGCAGGCGGCGCAGGCGGCGGTCCTGAAGGGTCTCGAGGAGCTCGAGAAGCGCTTCAAGCGCCTGCGGCCGCGGGAAGAGGAGGATTCCCTCCAGGCCGCCGTCATCGCGCTCGACCCGGCGACGGGATCGGTGCGCGCGCTCGTCGGAGGGCGCGATTATCAGGTCAGCCAGTTCAATCGCGTCGTTCAGGCCCGGCGCCAGCCGGGGTCCCTGTTCAAGCCGTTCGTGTATCTGACGGCTTTCGGCAAGCGCGACCTGCCGAAGCCCATCACGCCCGCGTCGATCTTCGTCGACTCGCCGATCGCGCTCGTCTGGGGCAAGGGCGACGACGAGACGTGGTCTCCGAAGAACTACGACGGCGAGTTTCGCGGGCCCATGACGGCGCGTCAGGCGCTCGAGCAGTCCATCAACATTCCCACGGTGCGGATCGCCGTCACCGAGACCGCGCCCGGGCGCACGCTACTGCCCGACATCGTGGACACGGCGCGGCGGACGGGTATCTCGTCCTCGATGAAGCCGTATCCGTCGCTCGCCCTCGGGTCTTTCGAGACGAGCCCCATGGAGATCGCCGCGGCCTACTGCACCTTCGCGAACGGGGGATTTCGCGTGAGTCCGAACGCGCTCCTCGGGATCGTGGGAGCGAACGCCCGTCGCATCGAGACGAAAAACGAGCCCGTCGTGCGGGGCGTCGACGCCGACGTGATTTCGATCCTCGACTCGGTTCTTCGCGGGGTGGTGGATCGGGGCACGGGCGGCTCGGCGCGTCGCCTCGGGGCGCAGGGCATCTTCGCGGGCAAGACCGGCACGACGAACGACGGGCGCGACGCCTGGTTCGTCGGGTTCTCGCCGCGCCTCCTGGTCGCCGTCTGGGTCGGATTCGACGACAACCGCGGCCTGAACTTGTCGGGTTCCTCGGCGGCTCTTCCGATCTTCGCCGACTTCGTACGCCGCCTGCCGGCGCAATACTTCGAAGTCCCGTTCCCCTCCACGCCGGGCGTCGTCACGGCGTCGATCGATCCGACGACCGGCATGCTGGTCACCGAAGAATGTCCTAAATCATTCGACGAGGTCTTCCTCGAGGGAACCCAGCCGAAAGAGCGCTGCACGGCCCACGCCGCGGGCGCGCCCGGTCCCGGCATCGCGGCCGCAGCTCCATGAGGATGACGCTGCCCGCGATGGACCTCGGGCTCGTCGTCAGGAGCCACGGGTGGTACGACCTGCCTCCGTTCGAGTGGGATCCGGAGGAGAAGAAACTCGGATTAATTTTCTTGGAAGGAAAAGAGCCCGTGCGGATTGTTGTCCGGGAGCGTACGACCGGACTCGTCGCGACGGCAACGGCGATCGCGCCTCCGGCGCGCGTTCGCCACGTTCTGGATCGGGTCCTGAATCTGAAAGCAAATCTCTCTCCCTTCCTTTCTCTCTGCGCCGGCGATCCGCGCTTCGCGTGGATCGCGCGGCGCGGCGCGGGGCGCATCCTGCGCGCGCCGACGCTGTTCGAGGACGCGGTCAAGGTGCTCGCGACCACGAACTGCACCTGGGGCCTGACGAAAATCATGGTGAAGAACCTCATCGAACGCTTCGACCGCGGCGGGGCGTTCCCGGACGCGGCGTTCGTCGCGGGCCTTCCCGCTCGCTCGCTCGTCGCGGTCAAGTTCGGGTACCGGGCGCCGTACCTCGCGGCTTTCGCCAGTCGCGTCGCGTCGGGAAAACTGAATCTCGCGCGCTGGGAGGAACCGGCTCGTCCCGACGAAGACGTCGAGGAGGAGATTCGTGCCGAGAAGGGCTTCGGTCCCTACGCGGCCGACACGCTCGGGCGGCTTCTCGGCCGGCATCGGAAGCTGGGCCTCGACTCGTGGTCGCGGAAGAAGGTGGCCGCCCTGAGGTTCCGCGGGCGCGCCGTCAAGGACGCCCGGGTCGAGCGGCTCTACGCCCCGTTCGGCCCGCATGCGGGGCTCGCGTTCTGGCTCGACGTCACCCGCGACTGGCACGAGGAGAAGGAAGGCCTGTGGCCGTGACAGCGGCGTCTGCGAAGATTCCCCGCATGTGGAGCGAATCTTGAAGAGGGTGATTCTCGTCGGCGCCACGGACGGCCTCGGGAAGGCTCTCGCCGAGGTGTACGCCGCGCGCGCCTTCTGGGTGACGATTCTCGGACGCTCACGGCAGAAGCTCGACGCGCTGGTGGTCGACCTCCGGAGCCGGTTCCCGGATGCGACCGTGAATGGAGTCGTCTGCGATCTCTCGAACGCCGCGCGGCTCGAGCCCGCGTTCCAAGAGGCGCTGGCCGTGACCGGGCATTGCGATCTCTTCCTCTACAACGCCGGCGTCATGCATCACGGGGACGGCGTGACCAGCGTGCCCGAGCGAGACGCCGAGATGATGGAAGTGAACGCCGTGGCGGCCGTGAGGCTGCTCGGGCTCGCCGCGAACTGGTTTCGCGCCGTTGGCCGCGGGCAGATCGCGGGCATCTCGTCCATCGCGGGCGATCGCGGCCGCAAGGGAAACCCCGCGTACAACTCCTCGAAGGCGGCGCTCACGACGTTTCTCGAGGGGCTTCGAAACCGTCTCGCGCCGTTCGGCGTGACCGTCTCGACCGTCAAACCCGGCTATGTCGGAACGCGCATGACCGCGGGGAAGTCCGGGCTCTTCTGGGTCGTCCCGGCTGCCGACGCCGCCCGGATCATCGCGGACCGGCTCGAGAAGCGACACGAAGTCTTCTACGTTTACCGCCGCTGGGCGTTCTTCGGGCTCGCGATGCGGCACGTCCCTCGTTTCCTCTTCAAGAGGTTCGGCCCGCCGTGAGTGCGCTCCCCGCTCGGGAACGCGTGGAAGGCTTCGGCCTCTACAACGTCTCGGTGTCGCCGGTGCTTCGTCCGGCTTCGCTCGACGACCTCCGCGCCGCGCTCGCCGCCTGCACCGCGCGCGGGGAGGCGCCCGTGCTCCGCGGCGCGGGCCGCTCGTACGGCGACGCTTCGCTCAACCCCGCGGGACCGGTGATCGTGATGACCGGGTTGAATGCGATTGCCGGCTTCGACGAAACGACGGGCGTCGTGCGGGCGGGCGCGGGGCTCACGCTGGGCGCTCTGTGGGAGTTCGCGATCCCGCGCGGGTTCTGGCCCCCCGTGGTGACGGGGACGATGCACGTGACGCTCGGCGGCGCCGTTGCGATGAACGTACACGGAAAGAACGGATGGAAGAAGGGCACGATCGGCGATCACGTCGAGAGCGTGTCGGTCATGAAGAGCGACGGTCGCGTCGAGGAAATCAGCCGCGGGACGCGGGCCTTCGACGACGTCGCGGGGAACTGGCGCCGGGCGGACCCGATCGTGGAGGTCGCGCTCAAGCTGAAGAAGGTCGCGAGCGGCTATCTCGACGTCGAAGCGTTCGTGACGCCGAATCTGTCCGCGACCCTCGCGGCGCTCGACGCGGCGAAGGACGACTGGGACTACGTCGTCGGCTGGATGGACTGCTGGACGACGGGGAAGAGCCTGGGCCGGAGCGTCGTCCACGTCGCGAACGAGCACGCCGTCCAGGAAGGCGAACCGCGCGGATGGAGCGTCGCCGAGCAGCTCGCCGACATCCACATGGGGCCGCTGCCGGCACCCATCCTGCTTCTCGGACTCCGGCTCTCGGCGAGCGGCCCGCAGATGCGGTTCCTGAACATCGCGAAGTACGCTTCGGCGGCCGTGCGCGGTCGCCACCGCTATCGGCAGTCGCTCGTCGCGTACTCGTTTCTCCTCGACTATCTGCCTGGCTGGAACGAAGCCTATCGGCCCGGCGGCTTCATCCAGTACCAGCTCTTCGTGCCGAGGGAGGCCGCGGAGGCGGCGCTCGTACGGGCTCTTCGCCTTCAGCACGAGAGGGGCGTCGTCTCGGCGCTGGCCGTGCTCAAGCGCCATCGCGACGACCCCTCCCCGCGGGGCTACGCCTTGGATGGCTTTTCACTCGCCCTGGATTTTCCGGTCACGCGAGGGAACGCGAGCCGGCTGGCGGGGTTATGCCGCGCGTTCGACGCGCTGCTCCTCGAATGCGGGGGGCGCGCCTACAAGGCGAAGGACTGCGTCGGCAGCATCGAGCGTCTCGCCGGGGCGCGGGGTGCGCGGCCGTGAGGAGGCTGAAACGATGCATGGCGCTCGCCGGCCTGCTGGTCCTCGGAAGCTGCAACTCGAATACGACTCCCACCTCGCCCGCTTTCTGCGTCTCCCTGACGGGTCAGTACACGGGCGTCTTCACCGACTCGTGCGGACTCTCGAAGACGGAAGACGTGACTCTGTTCCAGACGCGTTGCGCGGTCGTCGCCCAGTTCCCGGGCGTGGGCAGCCTGCAGGGCACCGTCGAGGGCCAGACCCTCGTCTTCGCGATCGGCTTTGCCGGTGTCTCGCCTTGCGGCGGTTCGGCCAGCGGGAGCGCGACCGTCACGTCCTCCGGCGGCCTGAACGGGACCTATCGGGGGCAGGCGACGGGCACCGGCGCGACCTGCTGCGGGAACGTGTCGGGCACGTTCACGCTCACCCGGCGCTGACGCGTCAGGCTTCCGCGCCCACGAACTGGTCCGCGTCGGACGAAACGATGATCGCAAGGCCGCCGTCCACGCTGAACGCCGCGGTCTCCATCGTCCCCGCGTCCGAGCGGCAGTAATCCCCCGCGCGGAGCGTGACCCCGTTCAGGACGACGGAGCCGGACACGATGAAGACTTCCTCCGTGGCGCCGTGCCGGTGCGCGGGATACGTGGATCCCGGACCGAACCGCAGGAGACGCGTCGTGTAGCCACGCGCCTCGTCGCGGTGAAGAACCTTGAAGTCGAGGCCGGGCAGCGCGGCGGGCATCCACGCGGCGTCGGCGACGAGGACGGCGGAGACGCCCGGCAGGATCTTCCTGCCGCCCGGGGGAAGCGAGGCGGAGCGCGCCGGGCCCTCAGGGTCCGAGGCGATGCGGCTGAGGATGCGGTCTTTCAGGAGCGGCGGGGGCGCCGCCGCGGCCGAAAGCGCGAGCGCGTCGATGACGGCGTCGCCAAATTCCTTTCTCAGCTCCAGCCACTCGCGTGCATTCATGTCGTCTTTCGTGTCTTCCTTCACGTCGTCCATCCTTCGGCCTGAGACCCGAGGGCTTGCTTGAGATGTTGAAGGCCGAGCCGGATCCTCGACTTCGCGGTTCCGAGCGGCTGCGCGAGCTTCTCGGCGATCTCGGTGTGCGTGAGGCCTTCGAAATACGCGAGCTCGATGACTTCTCGTTGCTCGGCCGGAAGGCCGAGGAGCGCGGCACGCACCGTGGACGCGCGCTGGGCGAGCGAAGACGACGTCTCGGGATCGGCGCCCGGCGACGCGAGGCCGCGCGCCTGCTCCAGATCCTCCTCGTGCCGCCGGACTCCTCCGCGGGCGCGGAGACGGTCGATCGCGCGCGAGCGCGCGAGCATGAGGAGCCAGGCGAGGGGCTCGCCGCGGTCTGCGTCGAACCGCGCCGCCTGGCGCCACGCCTGCGTGTAGACGTCCAGCGTCACCTCCTCGGCATCCGCGGGATTGCGCAGCACCTTCATGCAGATTCCGTAGACGAAGCGGCTCGACTGGTCGTAAAGCTCCGACAGCGCCGCCGGATCGCCGGAAGAGATTCGGCGCATGAGATCGGACTGGCCGGGCCGAACCGCGCGAGCCTCGCTCGCCCGGGGTACCAGAGTCATGAACGGCCTCGCATTGTTGGCGGGATTATGCCCGCGCGGGCGCGCGACGCCTCTTGGAAGAACACCGGCCATACAGGAAGTACGGAATTCGGCGGCGCTTGGATCAGGTCCCGGGTGGGCGTCGGGCGATCGCGGCGGACGGCGCCTTCGTCGAAGCGAGCATGTGCTTCGCCTCGGTCGCATACAGCACGTGAAACCGCGGGTCGATCTTCAAAGCGCGGTCGAGGTGGCGGCGCGCGCCGGCGGCGTCGCCCGCGGCCCTGGCGATCGCGCCCGCGTGAAATTCGAGGAGCGGATCGACCGTCCCGCGCGCGAGCGCCTGGCGCATCGGCTCGACGGCTTCGGTGGCGCGCCCGGCGCGATAGAGCGCCCAGGCGTACGCGTCGTAGCCGTAGACGTCCTTGCGGCCCTTCAGCTCGCGCTCTGCCATCGCGAGGCCGCGCGCGGGCTCTCCGTGGTCCGCGAAATAGAGCGCGAGGGGGCGGTGGACGAGGCGGTGGTCCGCGGGAAGTTTTTCGTCGAAGTCCGCGAGAGCCTTCTTCGCGCGCGCTTCGCCCGCGGAATCGCCCATCGCGTGGCGGTAGTCCACGAGCGCGGCGAGGGTTCCCGCTTCGGGCTCGCGCGCGAGCGATCTCTCGGCGAGTCGGGTCGCAGGCTCCCAGAGGCCCTTGCGCGCCGCGATCTCGGCGGCAACGGCGAGGGACGGCGCGTGGTCCGGCACGCGGCGGAGCGCCTCGACGAGACGGCCCTCGGCGTCCTCGTAGCGATTCAGCTTCAGGAGGAGCCGCGCCGAGCGCGCGCGGCACCAGGCGAAGCCTTCCGGATCGGCGGGCAGCGCCGCGGCGCCGGCGAGATCCATGGACTGGAGCGCGCCTTTGAGGTCGCCCGCGATCTCGCGGGCGAGGGCGATGCGGCTGGAGGAGGCGGTTGAGGGGCGTTGCGCGGCGAAGCGGTCGTACGCCGCGAACGCTTCGGCGTAGCGGCCGAGGTCGAAGTTCGCGTCGCCGATGGATCCATCGAGCTCGGCATCGCCGGGCCGCTCTCTCTTGAGCGCTTCGGCTTCGCGCAAGAGGCCTTCGAAGTCGTGATGGGGGAGGAAGAGCCTGAGGCGGAACTTCCGCAATTCGTAATCGCCTGGCGAGGCGTCGAGGCCGGCCTGCACCGCCGCGTCGGCCGCAACGAGGTCGTCGTGAGAAAGCGTCGTCCGGTAGCGGGCGTAAAGGCGCGCAGCGTCGGCGATCGGCCCGGCCGAAGAGGGGGCCGGTGCGGAGAGGCGCTGGGCGCGAGCCGTTTCCCCGGCGCCCGCGGCAATCAGAAGAAAGGCCGCGCCCGCGAGGAGCGGGAGCGGCCGGACACGGATCGAAGAAATGCTAGCGGACATCCTTGGTCGACTGGATGCGGGCGAGATCGTCGCGGTCGCGGGCGACCCGCACGCGCTCGGCGAACTCCTCGTCGGAGATCCCCTCGGGGAAGCCCTTGACCGAGGAATCCCGAATCGCGCGGATGGAAGGCACCGTCTTGAGGGGAGCCGGAGCGCCCGCGTGGAACGCCGCGTAGCCGCTCGTCGGCGACCACATGAAGGGGAAGAAGTAGCGGCAGCCGCGCTGCGG
>JARXKK010000006.1:5022-8510 GCA_030278895.1 Acidobacteriota bacterium | reverse complement strand
AGCCGCTCGTCGGCGACCACATGAAGGGGAAGAAGTAGCGGCAGCCGCGCTGCGGGAAGTCGACGCCGTCACCGAGGTCCTTGTTGGGAGAGGCCGCGTAGATCGGGTTCCCGCCGGCGGACGGGGGAAGCAGGCCCACGATGACGCCGGCCACGGCGCGGAGCTCGATGTCCACGACGTCGTCGCAGGGGCGGCGGCCGTTCGGGAATCCCGCGCCGTCACCGCCGAGGTAGCCGAGACGGCTCGCCGAGGCGAAGGCCGTCGGCGCCACGGCCGTGTTCAGACGGAGCTGGTCGGAGTAGACCTCGCTCGGCCGCTGGGTGGGAGCCACACCGAGAAGGTCGGCGACCGCCTTCGGAAGCCCCTGGAAGAGCGCGAGCTGGAGGTCGCCGCGCGGACCGGGGGGTACTGAAATATTGAAGAGGACGTTCATGTACGTGGCGAGGATCGGGTACAGCTCGCCGGGAGTGGTCGCGTCACCCTTGAAGGCCGACTCCTGCGCGGGCGTCGAGGCGTTCCATGCGTCCTTGCGGCCCACGCCGACGAGGACTTCGTTCACGAGAGGATTCCCGAGGCGCGAGACCTGCTGGTAGGTCGTCCCGTTCGTCACGGTTCCGTCCGCGTTGAGGGTGCGGGTGGACGGAATGCTGACGGAGGCCCAGCCGCCCACGATCGCGACCGGGTTGTTCACGTCGCCCACCTGGATGCCGGCCGAAGTCAGCATCGCGATCGGGACCTGGAGAGCCGTCGCGAGGACGGTGTAGCCGTAGAGCGTGTCGCGGCCGCCGCCCGTGTTGCCGACGCCGACGCCCGGCCTGCCGTTGCCGGCGCCGACCTCGAGGTTGACGGCGTCGAAGATCATGCCGAGATCGACGAAGAAGGGATCCTGACGGGGGCCGACGAAGACGGAGATCTTGCCGTCGGCGCTCTTCTGGATGCCGTTCGGAAGGCCGACGTAGTTAGGGAACGTCTTGGGGCCGATGTTCGGCGGGAAGACGGGCTGGTCGGTGAGGATGTTCGTGATCTGGCCGGCGGACGGGTTGGCCGCCGGGCCCGTGATCTTGTCGAGGCTGTAGGTCTGCTTCACGTAGAGGTTCGCGTCGGTGATCGACGTGATGCCCGGGAGCGCGTAGAGAAACGAGTTCGGCTGCGCGTACGTGGTCTTGAACGTGAAACGGAACGTCACGTCCTCGATACCGTCGCCGTTGTTGTCGATCTTGATGTCGTACCGGGCGCCGTCCTGGAAGCCCGCGTAGTTCGGGCCGCCCTGAGGCTCGATGAGGCCGTAACGACACGCGATGAGGTTGACCATCGACGAGTCGTTCGGGTCGCGGAACATGTAGAAGTCCGTATCGTCGAGGGCGGGGTTCTTGGACGTGAAGGGCGCCTCGTTGTGACTGGACGCCAGCGCGGGGGACGGCGCGAAGAGCGCCGTGGCCGCGAGGATGCCTGCCGGGAAGAGGCCGCGAAGACGCAGTTTTCCTGTTTTGAACATGAAGTCTCCTTGTGGATGTTCGTTTCCGTTCGGTTGTCGCTACGTTCGTTCGACGGTGCGCGCCCTGGACATCTGCTCGAAGTGATACGAGGTGACGGGGTTTTTCGGATGAGTCGCTTTCCGCGAATAACGTGCACGAGCGATGCCGGTAGAATCTGCCGCGGAAGCGCATGGGGCCCGGCGGCCCTCCTGGTCTTCAAAACCAGCGTGCTCGCTCCGAGAGGGGCGGCGGGTGGGTTCGACCCCCACACGCTTCCGCCAATTCTCTCCAACCGCGCGGCCGGCCCGCGGCTGGCGCTAGAACGGCGTCGCCAGCTGAAAGGTGCCGTCGTTGGTCGTGTTGTCGACCTCGACGGCGTAGCAGACGGCGTTGCCCGTCGTCGTGATCCGGATGCCGCCGTTCGTCAGGAAGAAGTTCGCGCCGAATTGATCCCAGCCGAAGCCGGCGAGGGTGAACGTCAAGGGGCTTCCGACGGCGAAGTTGTTCGCATCGAACCCCTGAAAGCTGATGGTCTGGGTCAACGAGGTGTTGCTGGCGCACCCGACGTTAGTACGCCGGAGCGAATTGACGGAAATGCCGACCACGAAGCCGGGACGCGAAGGCGTGATGGCTCCGAGGTCGTCGGCGAACTGGACCGCCGTCGTGTAGCGGCCGCCCGACGAGTCGACGTAGACCTGGGAGTTCACGATGAAGAGGTTGCCGCTGTTCCTGCTGTCCAGGTCGATCGCGCCTCCGCCGTTGTAACCGAAGAGATCGGCGAGGATGTTGTTGAAGGTTATGGTTTGGCCGGGACCGAGGGAGACGAAGGTATGAGCGATTTCTCCCGTCCGGTCGCTGAGCCCCACACGAACGTCGTAAGAGGCGTTCACGGCGTTGAAAATACTTACCTTCGTTTTGTAAACCGAACCGAACTGTCCGTTCGCGTTCGCGGACGTGGGGAGAAGAAGGTGGGACACGGCGCCGACCGCGAGGGGGGCGATTCCCTCGGGGGTCCGTGCGGAGCGAGATTCGCTCTGAAGGGGCCGCCGCCCGAGGTCAGCGCTTTCAGTGGCTAGCAGGGCCGTGGACGAGCCACACAGGAGAGAAAGGAGCATGGAGCCCAGGAGCGGATGATTTAAGCGTTTGAGCACGGGTGTGCCTCCTTGGAATCGGGGCACTGCAAAGACGGAGCCACCTCTAGGTCGAACGTCTGCTAGTTCAGAGTCGTGAACTTGACGGCGGGCGTGTATGGGGACCATCCCGTATCCGGTGCAAAAGGTCCGGCGGCGCCGCCATAAGCTTGAATGGCCCGCCACACCGTACCCGTCGTGACATCGGTGCCGACGGCAATCGGAGGTGTGCTGTTGAGGCCCACGTTCAACGAGTCATACGGGCCGGAGGCGCCGCCGATGACAGCGTAGCCCAGCGACCGTGTGTTGTAGGCGATCCCGTAGATGAACGTGTTGGGAAGAACGATTCCTCCGAGGTTGAAAGTGATGGGCGTTGCGAAGCCGTTGTAGCAGCTCCCGTTGCCAGCCCTCCACGCCGTCGGGGTGGGACACGTCGGGTCCGCTTCGGGACGCCATGGGATGAGGAAGCTCTGCGTGACGGTCCCGACATCCGGTGTATGCAATGCCGCATGACCCGCATCCGAATAGATGTTGAGAGTGATCGGATGTGTGAACCCCGCGGTGCTCATCGCAGGAAACTGGGAGTGCAGCGCCCAATCGGACATCAGCACCGTGGCGGAAACGCCCTTGCGGGCCGTTCCCGCGAGCGTGATCTGATCCCCGAGCTCTGCGTTCTGACAACATTCGAACCCCTCGCTGATCACGTTCGGAGGCGTGGGGAAGGGAATGCTGTTGAAAACCACCGCCGGAGCTAGCGCACAGTTTCGGAACTGATCCCAGTCGCCGGACGAAATCACGCACTGCGTGTCGAAGGTGCCCGTGGCACCCGTTGCTCCCTGCGGACCGGTCGGGCCCTGCGGACCAACGGCGCCCTGCGGGCCCT
>JARXKK010000006.1:0-4922 GCA_030278895.1 Acidobacteriota bacterium | reverse complement strand
GCACGACAGACCGAGCAGAAGGCCGATGGACCAGATTCTTAGTGAACGCATGTTTCCTCTTTTTGAGTGAAAGTCCGGGACTGTAAGGAACGCAAGATCGCGGCCACGACGGCACGACGGGCGATGACATTGATTCCAGGACTGTTAGAGCTGGGCTAATGCAGACGCATCAGCCGCAGAGTGTCAAAAGTGTCTCGCTGGAGCGCGACAAAATGCAGGCCCAGAGACATGTCTCGCCTTTGGTCAGTGAGCTGGGAATCCTTGAGAGGCTCGCGAGCGGGGGCCTGACTCTCCGGCTGCTAGGATTCCGCGGATGGCGCGACGCATCCTCGTCTGCGACGACGAACCCGACATCCGCGAGTCGCTTCGCACGCTCCTCTCCGACGAGGGGTACGAAGTGACGGCTGTGTCTTCGGGAGTGAACGCGGTTTCGGAGGCCCCGGACCACGACGCCGTGCTCCTGGACATCAAGATGCCCGGCCAGGACGGTTTGGAGACCCTCGCGAAGATGCGCGGGCGCGGAATTGGAACGCCCGTCATCGTCATCTCGGGCCACGGCGACGTGAAGACGGCCATGGAGGCCGTCCACGCGGGCGCCGACGACTTCCTCGAGAAGCCGCTGTCGTCCGAGCACGTTTTGAATGCGCTTCGACGCGTCCTCGATTCGACACGCCTCGCGCGCGAGAACCTCGAGCTGAAGTCTCGGCTCGG
The DNA here is from genome assembly GCA_030278895.1 of Acidobacteriota bacterium. Classification (GTDB taxonomy): domain Bacteria; phylum Acidobacteriota; class Thermoanaerobaculia; order UBA5066; family UBA5066; genus Fen-183. The sequence goes on along the minus strand of JARXKK010000006.1, from coordinate 4,211 downwards.
CATCACGCGCCTCGTGGGCAACAGCGAGGCGATCCGCCGGCTTCTCTCCGATGTCGCGAAGGCGGCGCCCACACCGGCAACTGTTCTCATCGTGGGGCCGAGCGGAACCGGGAAGGAGCTCGTCGCCCGCGCGATCCACGAGGGCTCCCTCGTGAAGACCGGCCCGTTCGTACAGGTGAACTGCGCGGCGATTCCCGACAGCCTCATCGAGTCGGAGCTCTTCGGGCACGAGCGCGGCTCGTTCACCGGCGCCGACCGCAAGCAGACGGGCAAGTTCGTGGAGGCCGACGGCGGCACGATCTTCCTGGACGAGGTGGGCGACATGTCGGCCTCCGCGCAGGCGAAGGTGCTGCGGGTCCTGCAGGAGGGCGAGGTCGAGCCCGTCGGGAGCCCGCGCGTCGTGAAGGTGAAGGTGCGCGTCGTGGCCGCGACGAACCGCGACCTCACGGGGCTCATCGCACAGGGCAAGTTTCGCGAGGATCTCTATTACCGTCTCAACGTTCTCGTCCTCCGGACGCCGCCGCTCACGGAGCGGCCCGAGGACGTGCCCGTGCTCGTGGCGTACTTCGCCGAGCTCTTCGCGCGCACGAACAACTATCGCCCGAAACGCTTCACCGACGCCGCGCTCGAGACGCTCGCGGCGCGCGCGTGGCCGGGGAACGTGCGCGAGCTGAAGAACCACATCGAGCGGCTCATGATCATGTCCGACGCGGACGTCCTCGACGCGGGTGACGTGGACACCGGAGCAGCTCCGCTCGAGGGCGACGCGGCGCCCCCGGTCGTCGTGCGCGGGGGACGGGTGGTCGACGCGGCCGCGGCGGCGGGTGCGGCGGGCGCGTGGGAGCGGCTCCTCGCGATCAGGACGCTGCAGGAATTCCAGGACGAAACGGAGAAGCTCTTCCTCGTCGCGAAGCTCGCCGAGAACGCCGGGAACGTGACGCGCACGGCCGAGGCCATGGACACGCCGCGATCCAACCTCTACAAGAAGATCGACCGCTACGGCCTCCGTCGGGACCGCGAGAACGCGGAGGGACGGGAGCCTCATGACGCCGGATGAGGTCCGCCGCCATTTCACGGAGGCCGGAGCGCTCCTGTCCGGCCACTTCAAGCTCTCGTCGGGCCTTCACTCGGAGGCCTATCTCCAGTGCGCGAAGGTGCTGCAGTGGCCGGACCGCGCGGGGGCGCTCGGCGCGGCGCTGGCGGCTCTCCTCGCCCCGTTTCGGGCCACCGTCGTCGTCGCGCCCGCGATGGGCGGAATCATCATCGGCCACGAAGTGGGGCGCGGCCTCTCGGTGCGGGCGATCTTCACGGAGCGCGTCGAGGGCGTCTTTTCGCTTCGGCGCGGGTTCGCGCTCGAGCCCGAAGAGCGCGTCGCGGTCGTCGAGGACGTCGTGACGACGGGAAAATCCACCCGCGAGGTCCTCGACGTGCTGCGTGCCGCGGGCGCCGTGCCCGTCGTTTGCGGTTCAATCGTCGACCGAAGGGCGCGGGCAGTCGGAGGAGGTCCGGAGGTGGACGGCGTGCCGTATCGCGCGCTCCTGTCCCTGGACGTGCCCGCGTTCGAGCCCGCGGCCTGCCCGCGCTGCGCCGCGGGGGATCCGCTCGTCGCGCCGGGCTCGCGCCACCTCGTGGCGAAGGCGTGACCGACGCCGACTTCGTCCGCGCGCTCAAGGAGCGCGCCGGCGCGAACGACTCCCTCGTCTACGCGCACCGCGTGTACGCCGAGACCGCGGCGCTGGCGCGTCGCCACGGCCTCGCCGCGCCGCGGACCGCCCTGGAGATCGGGCCTGGCCTGAACCTCGGGTCGCTCTTCTGTTTCGCGGCGTCGGGTGTCACCGCACTCGCCGCGGCCGACATCGCGCCCTTGCCCGCGGCGCCTCCCCTTTTCTACGAGATGCTCCGCGAGTTTCTCCTCGCGACGGAAGGTTTCTCGTGGTGGCGTGCGTGGGCGGACCCCGCGGCGGCGGTGTCGGCGGCGGTGTCGTTCCCGTCTCTCGAGGCCTTCCCCTCCTCCGCCGCCCTCCTTGGTCGGATCGAACACCGGAGCGGCGTCTCGTCCGAGGCGCTGCCGTTCGCGGACGGCGCGTTCGACCTCGTCTACTCGGTCGCCGCTCTCGAGCACGTGCCCGATCCCGCCGGAACCGCGGCCGAGATGCGGCGCGTCCTTTCGCCCGGCGGCCTCGCGATCCACGAAATCGACCTCAAGCACCACGGCGCAGCCGACCCGCTGACGTTCCTCGAGTGGGACGACGCGGATTGGAAGCGGCGCGCGACGCTATACGGGGGAGACATTTCCCTCTCGGAGATTCTCGGCGGTTCGTTCGGCGGCGAGATCTTTTGCAACCGGCTCCGTCGGGACGACTGGCTCGCCGTCTTCCGGGGCGCGGGCTTCGTCGTCGAGGCGGCCGAGCCGGTCGTCCTGCTGCCGGAGGCAAGCGTCCGCCCGGACCGCCTCGCGGAACCATTCCGCGGGCGGCCCGTCGAGGAGCTGCGCGTCCTCTCGCTGCGCGTCGTCGCCCGCCGCGTCTGATCGCCCCATAATCGGGCTCCCGTGAAGCTCCTGCGCGCGCTCACCGCCAACGTCGTCGTCCCGCTCGCTCTGGCACTGGGGCTGTTCCTCGTTCTCGAGGGGGGCTGCCGCGCCGCCGGGCGCGTGACGTCGGGCGCTTGGCCGGCGACCCGCGCCGAAGAGCGCGCGGCTTTCTCGCGTCACGTGCGGGGCGCCCTCGCGCGGCATCCGTATCTCGTCATCGCGGGCCAGCCGGGAGGAAGGCTCGACCTCCCGGGAATTTCCGTGAGGATGAACGCGCGGGGGTATCGGGGGCCCGACGTGCCGATGCCCAAGCCGGCGGGCCGGTACCGCATCGTCTGCACGGGTGGATCGACGACGTTCGACGTGCGCGCCGCGGACGACGCGCAGACCTGGCCGGCGCTGCTCGGGGCGCTTCTCGCGGCGAAAGACGTGGATGTCGTGAACGCCGGAATCTCGGGCTGGACGACGGTCGAGAGCCTGATCTCGCTCGCGCTCCGCGACATCGACCTCGCGCCGGATCTCGTCATCGTGTACGCGGGCATCAACGACGCGCAGCCGGCGGGGTTCTCGCCGTTCGCGCGGGACTACGCGCGCGGGCACGCCGAGATCCTCGCGCGCACCGTGGGCGTCGACCCGCCGCCGTTCTCGCTCTTCTCCCGTTCGTTCCTGATCCAGACGCTCGGCGACGCGCTTCGCGGCGGTCGGCGCCGCGATGCAGGCCACGAGGTCGCGTGGAAGGGAACCGCGGCGCGCGCCTCCGACGTGCCGGAAGAGGCGGTCGCGGTATTCGAGAGAAACCTCCGCTCCACGATCGCGCTCGCGCGCTCCGGGGGCGCGCGCACGCTCCTCGTCGCACAGTCGGTGCGGCTTCGGAAGGGCCGTGAGGCCGCCGACCGGGAGTACTACGAGTCGTGGACGCCGGGCCTCACGTTCGCAGGCGCCGAGCACGCGCTCTCGCGCTACAACGCTGTGAGCCGTGGCCTCGCGGATGGTCACGACGTGCTCTTCCTGGATCCGTTCGCCTCACGGACCTTCGTCGACGCGGATTTCGCCGACCCCGTGCACTTCTCGGCCACCGGGGCGGATCGGTTCGCTCGCGCGCTCGCGGCGCTTCTCACGGGACCGGACGGGCCTCTGGCCGCGTCGCGGGGAGAGCGGCCGCCCGGGACGACGTCCCGGTAGACTCCGCGCCGGGAGAACCCGCCCATGAGTCCCTCGCCCCGTCCGACCCCCCTCCTCGACAAGGTGAACTGGCCGCGCGACCTGCGCACGCTGACGCCGGAGCAGCTGCCGCTCCTCGCGAGCGAGCTCCGGACGTTCGTCATCGACACGGTCGCCAAGACGGGGGGGCACTTCGCGTCCGGCCTCGGCGCCGTCGAGCTGACCATCGCGCTGCACTACGTGTTCGACACGCCGAAAGACCTCCTCGTCTGGGACGTGGGCCACCAGACGTATCCCCACAAGGTCCTCACGGGCCGGCGCGACCGCCTCAAGACGATTCGACAGGCGGGCGGCCTCTCGGGCTTCACGAACCGCGCGGAGTCGGAGTACGACGTCTTCGGTGCCGCGCACGCGTCGACGGCGATCTCCGCGGCGCTCGGGATGGCGATCGCCCGGGACCTCCGGGGAGAGAAGAACGAGGTCGTCGCGATCGTGGGCGACGGGGGCCTAACGGGCG
>JARXKK010000005.1 GCA_030278895.1 Acidobacteriota bacterium | reverse complement strand
ACAAGCCGGGCGACATCGTCCGCTTCCGGAACGGCAAGACCGCCGAGATCGACAACACGGACGCCGAGGGCAGGGTCATCCTCGCGGACGCGCTCGACTACGCCGCCGAGTGGAAGCCGGCCGTGATCCTCGACTACGCGACGCTCACGGGCGCCGCGCTGGTGGCACTGGGGCTCGAAGCGGCCATCGTCTTCACGGACGACGACGCCTTGGCGAAGGAGCTCGTGAGCGCCGGCGAGACGACCGACGAGCGCCTCTGGCGCCTGCCGATGTGGGAGGAGTACAAGGAGAACATCAAGTCCGACTGGGCGGACATGAAGAACACGGGCGGCCGCTGGGGCGGCTCGATCAACGGGGCGATGTTCCTCAAGGAATTCGTAGACGCCAAGACCCCGTGGGCTCATCTCGACATCGCCGGCACGGCCTACTACTCCCTCGACTACGCCGGCTATCCCGTCGGCGCCACGTCCTTCGGGCTGGGGATGACGCTCCGCTGGCTGCGCGGGAGACAGGCCGGCGCGGGCGGCGGGCGCCGCGGCCGCTGATTCGTGCTCACGTCGCTCCGCGTCCGTGACCTCGCGGTCCTCGAGGACGTCGAGGTGGCGTTCGCCGAAGGCCTGACCGTCCTGACGGGAGAGACGGGAGCGGGCAAGTCGCTCGTCGTCGACGCCTTGACGCTTCTCGCGGGCGGGCGCGCCGACCCCGCGCTCGTGCGGGGAGGCGCCGAGCGGCTCGTCGTGGAAGGCGCCTTCGACTGCGACGATCCGGAGGCGCGGGCGATCCTGACGGACGCCGGGCTCCTCGAGGAGGGAGGCCGCGGGGCGTTCGAGGTCGTCGTGCGGCGCGAGGTGGCTGCCGGGGGCAAGGGCCGTCTCCTCGTGAACGGATCGCCGGCGGCCCTGAAGACGCTGCAGGAGATCGCGCCACGCCTCCTCGTCCTCCACGGGCAGGCGGAGGCGCGGGATCTCCTCGATCCCGACGCGCCGCGCCAGCTCCTCGACCGCTACGCGGGCCTCGAGGAGAAGTCGGCGGCGGCGGCCGCGCTCTTTCGCGAGTGGCGCGCGCGCCGGGGAGAGGTCGAACGCCTGGAAGGCTCCGCGGCGGATCGCGCGAAGCGGCTCGAGCTCATCGACTTCCAGATGGCGGAGATCGACAAGGTCGAGCCTAAAGAAGGGGAAGACGAGGAGATTTCTTCTGAAAGGAAGAAACTGGCGAACGTCGAGAAGGTGGGCCAGCTTCTCTCGGCGGCCACGGGCGCGCTGGAGTCCGACGAGAATGGAGCGATCGCGGCGGCTTCGGCCGCGCGGCGTGCTCTTCAACAGCTCGAAGAAATCGATTCTTCGTACGCCTCCCGGAGCGCGGCGCTTGCGGGCGCAATCGAGACGATGGTCCAGGCCGCTTTCGAAGCCTCCCGCGACCTCGAGGGCCTCGAAGCCGATCCCGCGAGGGCCGCGTTCGTCGCGGAACGCCTCGACGCCCTCGCCAAATTGAAAAGGAGATATGGCCCGACGCTCGCGGAAGTGCTGGAGAAACGCCAGGCCCTCGGCCGCGAGAGGGACGAGCTCGCCGACCTCGAGGGCACCATCCGAAAGGCGGAGGACGCCGCGGAGAGAGCCTTCGCGGCCTACCGGAAGGCCGCGCTGGACCTGTCCGCCGCCCGCGAGGCTGCCGCGCCCCGGCTCGGCCGCGCCGTGGAGACGCATCTCCGCGACCTCGCGTTCCTGAAGTCGTCGTTCTCGGCGGCCGTCTCGCGCCACGAGGAGGACGAGAGCCGCTTCGCGGCGGGAGGCCGGGGCGTCTCGTTCGGCGCGCACGGAATCGATCAGGTGGGGTTCGTCTTCGCTCCGAATCCCGGAGAGCCGGCTCGTCCGCTCCAGAAGATCGCCTCGGGCGGCGAGTTGTCGCGCGTCCAGCTCGCGCTCGCGGCGGCCCTCGCCGCGGAAGAGGCGGCAAGCGAGGAGGGTGGCCCCCCGCGCCGAGGCGGACCGGTCCGGACGTTCGTGTTCGACGAGGTCGACGCGGGAGTCTCAGGCGCTACGGCCGAGGCCGTCGGCCGGAAGCTGCGGGGCCTCGCGGCGAAGGAGCAAATCCTCGTCGTCACGCATCTCGCGCAGGTGGCGGCGGCCGGGGAGCGGCACTTCTCCGTTTCGAAAGAAGCGGCGAAGGGCCGTACCCGGACGCGCGTGGAGGCGCTCGACGGCGGGGGACGCGTCGAGGCCGTCGCCGCGCTCCTCGCCGGTGCTTCGGTCGGGGAAGCGGCGCGGGCGCAGGCTCGGCAGCTCCTCGGCGTTTTCGCGAACTTCGGCCCAGGACGTCCCGCGGTCCGGCGCAAGGCGTGAGGTCGGCCGCCTTTTCGACGATGAGATTGTTTCGCTAGGAATTCCCCGTAGATTGTGCTTTTCAGGTGCGTAAACGTATGGTTTCAGGCTATTTAGTAGATTTCAACGGATCTGTGGAAAAGCCTGTGCGTTGCATACCAAAAACAGGCCTGAAGCGCCGTTTTTACATGGGTTTTTCCGCTTCGCACAGTTGCCTGTGCAGCGGTCCGAATCCCGCCGTTTTCGGCTTTGGTATCGTGCGATTCCGATGACGTTACGGCCCTACCGCGGCATTTCTCCGAAGCTCGGCGCGCGCGTCTTCATAGCCGAGACCGCAGCGGTCATCGGCGACGTCGTCCTCGGCGACGACGTCTCGATCTGGTTCTCTTCCGTCGTGCGCGGGGACTGCTGCCACATCCGGATCGGCGCGCGCTCGAACGTGCAGGACAACTGCACCCTCCACGTGACGAACACGACCGGTCCTCTCGTCCTCGAGGAGGAAGTCACGCTCGGGCACAACGCGGTCGTGCACGCCTGCACGATCCGCCGGGGCGCGCTCATCGGCATGAATGCCACGGTGCTGGACGACGCCGACGTCGGCGCGAGCGCTCTCGTCGCGGCGGGAGCGGTCGTCCTGCCGGGCACGCTGATTCCACCCGCCACGCTCTGGGCGGGCAACCCCGCGAAGCGGAAACGCGACCTCTCGCCGGACGAAGTCGAGGGGCTGAAGACCTACTGGAAGAACTACCTCGAGTACAAGGCGGAGTACCTCCGCGCCGATCCGTCGTGATCACCAGCGTCAAGGGCACGCGGGATCTCCTGCCCCCCGATACGCGCGTCTGGAATCGTGTGGAGGCGGCGGCCCGCGACGTCTTCGCGCTCTACGGATTCGATGAGATCCGCACTCCGGTCCTCGAGTCCACGGAGCTCTTCGTGCGGAGCGTGGGGGAGTCGTCCGACATCGTCCACAAGGAGATGTACACGTTCACGGACCGGGGCGACCGTTCCGTCACGCTCCGGCCCGAGAACACGGCGGGAGTGGCACGCGCCTACGTCGAGCACTCTCTCGCGCAGGCGGGGCGGCCCTGGAAGCTCTACTACATGGGTCCGCAGTTCCGGTACGAGAGGCCGCAGAAGGGCCGATACAGGGAATTCCGGCAGATCGGCGCGGAAGTGCTTGGCGACCCGACGGCGGTGATGGACGCCGAGGTCATCGTCATGCTGTTCGATTTCCTCGGACGTCTTGGCTTCACGGGCCTTTCGGTTTCGATCAATTCGGTCGGGACTGAAGCCACGCGGCCGGCGTACGTCGAGGCCGTGAGGACGTTTTTCTCTTCGAATGAGAAGACGCTCGGCGAGGACGACCGGCGGCGCCTCGCCGACAACCCGCTGCGGGTCCTCGACTCGAAGGATCCTGCCGTCAAGCAGCTCGTCGCTTCGGAGACCTTTCCGAAGATGGTCGATCTTCTGCCAACGCTGGATCCCGCCTCGGATGCGCACCACCGCGAACTCAAAGCGCTTCTGGTCGCCAGCAAGGTCACTTTTAAAGAAGATCCTCTTCTGGTCCGGGGTCTCGACTACTACACCCGTACGGTTTTCGAGGTGACCGCCGAGGGCCTCGGCGCCCAAAACGCTCTTCTCGGCGGCGGCCGTTACGACAAGCTCATCTCCGATCTGGGAGGGCCGAAAACTCCCGGGATCGGATTCGCCATCGGCGAGGATCGCCTCGTCGACGTTCTGCCCGAGCCTTTCCGGAAGAAGGCCCTCGAAGGCATGCGCGCGATCGCGGTCGTTCCGGTCGGCAGCGCAGATATGCCCGACGCATGGGGAATCGCAAGGCTCCTTCGCGGGGCGGGTCTCCCAGTCGATTTCCATTCCGGGCACCGGGGTGTCGGCCAGGCCCTCAAGTCAGCCGAGAAATCCGGAGCAGTCATTGCCGTCCTCGTCGGTCAGGAGGAAGGTCTTCGCGGAACCGTCGTCGTCAAGACGCTCGCGACGCGGTCTCAGGAAGAGCTGCCGCGCGAGGGCCTCGCCGCCGTGCTCCAGGCACGTCTGTAAGATCCGCGGCCATGTCCGCTCCCTCACGAACACCCGCCGGAACCCTCAGGCCCGAGCACGTCGGAAAGACCGTGCGCCTCATGGGCTGGGTCAACCGCCGCCGCGACCACGGCGAGCTCGTCTTCATCGATCTCCGCGACCGCTCGGGCCTCGCCCAGGCCGTCTTCGACGCCCGGTTCATCCCCGACGCCGCCCTCCTCGCCCTGGCCAAGGAGCTTCGAAGCGAGTTCGTCGTGGACGTCACGGGAAGCGTCGTCGCCCGCGATGCCGACGCCGTGAACAAGGACCTTCCCACCGGTGCGATCGAGGTGCGCGCGACGGCCCTCGTGATCCTGAACCGCGCGGACACGCCGCCGTTCCCGATCGAGGACGGGATCAAGGCCGCCGAGGACCTCCGGCTCAAGTACCGCTACCTCGACCTGCGCCGCCCGGAGATGACACAGCGGTTCGTCGCGCGCAGCGCGGTCACGATGGCGATCCGCGAGGTCCTGCACGAGGAGGGCTTCCTCGACGTCGAGACGCCGATCCTCACGAAGTCGACCCCGGAGGGCGCGCGCGACTTCCTCGTTCCGTCGCGAATCCACGAGGGTGAGTTCTACGCGCTCCCGCAGTCCCCGCAGCTGTTCAAGCAGCTCCTCATGGTCGCGGGGCTGGAGCGCTACTACCAGATCGCGCGCTGCTTCCGCGACGAGGACCTGCGCGCCGACCGGCAGCTGGAGTTCACGCAGGTCGACGTCGAGATCTCGTTCCCGACGGAGGAGACGGTGTACGCCCTCATCGAGAAGGTTTTCACCCGCGTCTTCCCGAAGTGGGGTATCGCGTGCGAGGCCCCGTTCCGGCGGATGACGTACGACGAGGCCATGGAACGCTTCGGGATCGACCGGCCGGATACGAGGTTCGGGCTCGAGCTCGGCAATTTCCCGGGGTTCGAAGAGAAGATTTCTTCGAAGGTTGAAAGAGTCAAGGGCCTGTGCGTGCCCGGAGGTGCCTCGTTTTCCCGCAAGCGCCTCGACGACATCGAGAAGGGGGCGCGGGCGGCGGGAGTCGAGTGGTTTTTCTGGGTGAAGACGGCCGGTCCCGGCAGCTGGAATTCCAACTCTAAGAAATTCTTCGACGACGCTGCGATCGAACGCATGCGCGCCTCGTTCGGTGCGGGCGAGAGCGACCTCGTCTTTCTTGCCGCTGGAAAATCGAAGTCAGTTTTCGATTTCCTCGGCTCGCTCCGTCTCCAGATCGCCCGCGAGGAGAAGCTGATTCCCGAAGGGCGCTACGACTTCCTCTGGGTCACGGACTTCCCGCTCCTCGAATGGCACCCGGAGGACGCGCGCTGGTACGCGACGCACCACCCGTTCACGTCGCCGCGCGAAGAGGACCTTCCGTTCCTCGAGAGCGATCCCGGCCGCGTGAAGGCGCGCGCGTACGACGTCGTGTTGAACGGCATGGAGCTGGGGGGCGGGTCGATCCGGATCCACCGCTCCGACGTGCAGTCGCGCATCTTTGCCAGGCTCGGCATCGGGCCGGAGGAGGCGCGCGCGAAGTTCGGCTTTTTGCTCGAGGCGTTCCGCTTCGGCGCGCCGCCGCACGGAGGAATCGCGCTCGGCCTCGACCGCATGCTGATGATCCTGACCGGCTCGACGTCCATCCGCGACGTCATCGCGTTTCCAAAGACGGCCTCCGGCACGGATCTCATGACGGATTGCCCGAATCCCGTCGCGCCCGAGCAGCTCGCCGAGCTCCACATCGCGCTCGCGAAGCCGCCGAAGACCGAGGGCTGAAGAGAATACGTTTTGTTGAGAAAAGAGAAGATTTCTTAGAAGGTGAAGAGGGACTTTTCCTTCGTCGCGGCCGGCGCTCGAACCGACGTCTTCGTCGGCGAAGGGGCGTACGCCGGGCTGGACAAGCGCCTCGCTGCCATCGCGCAGGGCCGCTGGTTTCTCATCACCTCTAAGAAAATCTTCAAACTCCATGGCCAGTTGCTTCTGGCTGGAGGCGCCGGGAGGGTCTTAAGCAAAAACCCCCTCTTCGTCCCCGACGGCGAGGCCGCCAAGACCTGGGACGTTCTTGGCGAGCTGCTTCAGGAGCTGATGCGGCGCGGCCTCCGGCGCGACGGGGGAGTCGTCGCGTTCGGAGGCGGCACCGTGGGGGACGTCGCGGGACTCGCCGCCGCCCTCGCGCTCCGCGGTGTTCCCGTCGTTCAGGCGCCGACGACGCTTCTCGCGGCATGCGACAGCGCGCTCGGCGGCAAGACGGCCGTGGATCTTCCCTCCGGCAAGAACCTCGTAGGGGCTTTTCATGCGCCCCGTCTCGTCGTCGTCGACACGGCGATGCTCGAGACGCTTCCCCTTCGCGCATTTCGCTCCGGCCTCGCGGAGGTCGTGAAGACTTCGTTCCTCGACGCGGCCTTCCACCGCGCGATGGCGCGCCTCGAGGTTCCGCTGGCCGCGCGCGAGCCCACCGCGGTGGCGGAGGCCGTCCGCCGCTCACTCGCCGTGAAGGCGCGGGCCGTCGGGCGGGATCCATTCGAACGCACGGGGGAGAGAGCCGCCCTGAACCTCGGCCACACGGTGGGGCACGCCCTCGAGACGGCGTCGGGCCATCGTTTGCAGCACGGCGAGGCCGTCGCGTGGGGGCTCCTGGCCGCCCTTCGACTTTCGGTCGCGCGTGCGGGACTCGCGCCTCGAACCGCGGACGCTCTGATGCAGCGCGTCATGCGGCTCGTGTCGCCGCCCGTCCCTTCCCCGGCGGCAGTTCGCGGAATGCCGGGCCTGCTCATGGCCGACAAGAAGGCGGATCGCGCGGGCCTGAACGCCGTGCTCCTCGCCGGGCCCGGCCGGCCGATGCTCGTGAGGGTGGAGACGGCCGAGCTCGCCAGGGCTTTCGATGAGGCGCTGGGGCGTTACAATAGGGTCGGATGGGTGTCGCCCGGGTTCCGCGCCTGAGGATCGTGACGGCTCTGCTCGTCGCGCTGATCCTCGTCTCCATCGTCCCGCTCGCCCTCCTGCACTTCAGCCTCATCGGCATCAACCGCGATGCCCTGGAGACGGCCGAGAAGAAGTACCTGAAGAACAGCTCCGTGACGCTCGCCGAGAGCTTCGACACGTACATCACGAACGCGCAGTCGCAGCTCAAGAAGATCGCCGACGGGATCCGGCTCGCGAGCTCGATGTCCACGGATCCCTTCTTCTACCTGTCCAAGAAGCAGCTTCTCCGGGAGTACGCCGACGCCGAATCGAGCTTCCCGGTTCTCAGGGCGCTCGATCGGGACGGCGTCGCCTCGGCGGCCGACGGAGGCGCCCTCGATCCGGACGTCGAGCGCCCGCTCCGGCAGGCCTACAACGCCGCGATGCGCGGCGAGTCCTACGTGGCCGACCCGATCTTCCCGAAATCCTATCCGGACGGCGCGCTGGTCCTCGCCGTGCCCGTGAGGCCCTCGGAGGGCCAGGAGCCGATAGGCGTCGTCGAGGCGCTGCTCTCCCTCAGGCCCATCAAGGCGAAGCTCGACGAAGAAGGGCGGGGCGGCGTCCTCGCGTACGTCGTGGACCGCTCGGGCTCGCTCATCCTGACGAGCGACGCCTCGGCGTTCAAGTCGAAGGACGTGCACCAGCTCGACCTCGTGAGCGAGTTCATCGCGCATCCCGTGAGGATCACGAAGTCGTACATGCGTGGCGAAGGGAAGACGGCGCACCGGGTCCTCGGCACTCTCGCGACGATCCCGACGCCCGACTGGGGCGTCATCGTCGAAAAGGACGAAGCGGCCGCCTATGCGTCGGTGTCCCAGATGAAGAGAGAGTCCTCCAAGATCGCCGTGTTTTCACTCTTTTTCGCGGCGATCGTGGCCCTCGTGGCGGCTCGCCTCCTCGCGCATCCGCTCGTCGAGCTCGTCGACAAGGTGCGGTCGATCGCGGAGGGCAGCTTCAAGCAGCGCGTCGGGGTGCGGGGCGTCCGGGAGCTCGCCGAGCTGTCCGAGACGTTCAACTCGATGTCCGACTCGATCGAGAAGTCGGTCGACAAGCTGAAGCTCGCGGCGAAGGAGAACCAGGAGCTGTTCATCAATTCGGTGAAGACGCTTGCGGCCGCCATCGACGCGAAGGACCCGTACACCCGCGGGCATTCCGAGCGCGTCGCGCGCTACGCCGTCGTTCTGGCGCGCCACATGGACCTCTCGCCGGAAGAGGTGCGCGTCGTGCGCCTGTCGGCCCTGCTTCACGACGTCGGGAAGATCGGCATCGACGACCGCATCCTCCGGAAGCCCACCGCCCTCACGAGCGAGGAGTTCGAGATCATGAAGACGCACCCGGCCAAGGGCGCGCTCATCATGGGGCAGATTCCGCAGCTCAAGGACGTGATCCCGGGCATCAAGCACCACCACGAAAAGTGGTCCGGGGGCGGCTATCCGGACGGACTGAAGGGCGAGGGGATCCCGATGGTCGCGCGGGTCGTGGCCGTCGCGGACACGTTCGACGCGATGACGACGACGCGCCCCTACCAGAAGGCGATGCCCATCAACTACGTCATCACGCAGATCATGTCGTTCGCCGGAAAGTCGTTCGACCCGGCGGTGATCGCCGCGCTCGACAAGGCGTGGTCCTCCGGTGACTTCGAGTTTCTGGGCGAAGAGGTTCCTCTGAAGGCCTCTGCTTGAGAGCGTCGAAGGCCGCGGGCCTCCGCCTCTCGTGTGCCGCTCTCGTTGCGCTGGCGGGGCTCGCCGGATGCGGGAGCGCCTCGATGCCTCCGAAGGAGAACCCCGGTCTCGCGGACCTTGTCGACTACCGAAGCGGCCTCGCGATGCTGCGGGAGGGCCGGGCGGACGAAGCCATCGCGCTTCTTCAGCGCGCGCGCACGAGCTCGCCTCGGGATCCGCACGTGCCCAACGCGCTCGGCCTCGCTCTCCTCTACAAGAAGGACTACAAGGGCGCTGTGAGCGCCTTTTCCGACGCGCTCCACCTCGACGGCACGTTCGTCGAGGCGCGGAACAACCGAGGTGTGGCACAGCTGGAAGCGGGACACTACAACGACGCGGAAACGGATTTCCAGGCCGTCCTCGATGGCCCGCCGTCCCCGGAGAAGGTCAACGCGCATTACAACCTCGGGCTCCTCTACAGCCGGCGCGAGTCCTGGCGGGATGCCGAGCGCGAGTTCTCGCTCACGCTCGCCGACTCGCCGGACAACGACCGCGCGTTCCGCGCGCGGGGTCTCGCCCGCGTGAAGCTCGACGACTTCAAGGGCGCGCTCGAGGATTTTCTGACGGTGCTGAAGAACGATCCCCGCGATCCGGTGGCGAACTATCAGGCCGCGGTCTGTCTCCTGGCTAACGGCCGGCGCGATCTCGCGGCGCGTTACATGCAGCGCACGGTCAGCGCCGCGCCGGAAAGCGACGAAGGACGCCGTGCGCGCCGATTTCTCGCGAACGAGCCCGCGGCTCCGGGAGTCGAACGATGAGCTTTGCCGATGCCCTCGAAGGCCTCCTCGACGCGCCGGGCGCCCTCGGGGCCGCCTTCATCGATTCGCAGGGCGAGATCATCGCGCGGATCGGCGACGCCGCCGCGACGGAGGTCCTCGGGGCCTATCAGTCCGTCTGGATGGGGGAGCTGCGGCGCGCGGCGGAGCGGTCCTCCCTCGGCGAGATCGCCGATCTCACGTTCGAGTTCGAGAAGCGCCGGATCCTGACGACGCACGTCAAGGCGGGCTATTTCGTCCTCGTCGTCTTCGACGCGACGGGCCAGCTGCACGTGGTGCGCCCCCGCCTCGAAGCGGCCCGCGTACGCCTCGCCGCCGAAATCTCCTGATCGACCGGTCCTGCTAGTCTCGGATCCGATGGCCACCGGCGAGCGCGAGAGTCCGTCCGTCTTTGCCCGCCTGAAGCGCGGGCTCTTCATGACGCACACGGAGCTCCTCGCGAAGATGGGGAGCGCCGTGAAGGCGACTTTCGAGCCGGATCCCGCGGCGCTCGATGCGCTGGAGGAGGGCCTCCTCGCCGCTGACGTCGGGCCCGCCACGGCCGCCGAGCTCGTTGCCGCCGTGAAGGCGGAGGCCGGGCGCCGTGACGCGGCCGAGCAGGACGTCGTGCGGCGCGTCCTGAAGGCGGAGATCACCAGGCGGTTGTCCGTCACGGGACCCGAGGTGGCGGGGTCGGCGGGCCTTCCCCGCGTGATTCTCATGGTGGGGGTCAACGGCTCCGGAAAGACGACGACGACCGCCAAGCTCGCGGCCCGTGCGACGGCCTCCGGGAAAACGGTCGTGCTCGCCGCGGCCGATACGTTCCGCGCGGCGGCTGTCGAACAGCTCGAGGTCTGGGCCACGCGCCTCCAGATCCCCCTCGTGAAGCACAAGGCGGGCTCCGATCCCGCCGCCGTCGTCCATGACGCCTGCGCGATCGCGCTCGCAAGGAAAGCCGACTTGCTGTTCGTGGACACCGCCGGAAGGCTCCACACGAAGCACAACCTCATGGAGGAGCTCTCGAAGATCCGGCGGGTCGCCGCCCGGAGCGTCCCCGGCGCGCCGCACGAGGTCCTCCTCGTTCTGGACGCCGTGACGGGAATGAACGGCATCGCGCAGGCGCGGGAGTTCACGAAGACCGCGGGTGTCACCGGCCTCGTCCTCACGAAGATGGACGGGACCGCCAAGGGCGGCGTGATCCTGGCAATCGTGCGCGAGCTGACGCTGCCGGTCCGTTACGTGGGCGTGGGAGAGACCGCCGACGACCTTTTGGACTTCGACGCGGCTGCCTTCGCGGAAGCGCTCGTGGATGACTGAAGGCGCCCCGCTCGACGTCCTGTGGCGCCGGGTCTTCGAGCTCGCCGGCCGGGGACGCTTTTCGACCGCGCCGAACCCGCGGGTCGGGGCGGTGCTCGTGGACGCGGCCGGCCGGGTGGTCGGGGAGGGAGCGCACGCGCACGCCGGGGGGCCGCACGCCGAAGCCGTCGCTCTCGCGGCGGCCGGTGCGCGCGCGAAAGGGGCGACGCTGCTCGTCAACCTCGAGCCGTGCTCCCATTTCGGGCGCACCCCTCCCTGCTCGGAGGCGCTCATCGCGGCCGGCGTGTCGCGCGTCGTGTGCTCGACGGAGGATCCGGACCCACGGACCGCGGGACGCGGCATTCGCCGGCTCAGGGAGCGCGGCATCGAGGTGCTGGTCGGCGCGCTCGCGGACGAGGCCGAGACGCTGAACGAGGCGTTCCTGAAGTCCATTCGCGACCGGCGTCCTTTCGTCCACGTCAAGTGGGCCGCGTCGCTGGACGGGCGCATCGCGACGCGGACGGGAGAGTCGAAGTGGATCACGGGCGAAGCGGCCCGGAACGACGCTCTCCTCCTGCGCGAGGAGTGTGACGCGATCCTCGTCGGCGCCGGGACCGTCCTCACGGACGACCCGCTCCTGACCCGCCGCCTGGCTCTCTCCTCGGCCATCACGCCGCATCGGCGGCTCGTCCTGGACGGCGCGCTCCGCGTTCCGGCCACGGCCCGGGTGTTCTCCGCGGCCGGAGGCGAGGTCTGGCTCGTGACGGCGGTGCCGGCCGGCGATCCGCGGCTCGCGCCGTTCCTCGAGAGGGGCGTTCATGTCTTCTCCGGGCCGGCCCCGGGTGGAGGCGCGGGAAGCGTCGACCTCGCGGCTCTTCTCGGGGCTCTTCATGCCCTCGAGGTGCGGTCCCTGCTGGTCGAGGGCGGTGGCGTGACCGCCGCGTCATTCCTTTCCGCGGGCCTCGTGGACAGGGTGACCGCCTACGTCGCGCCGCTGCTCGTCGGAGGCGCCTCGGCGCATTCGCCGCTCGCCGGCACAGGACCGGCGTCGCTCGCCGACGCGCACCGGCTGGGGGATCTCGAAGCCGTCCGTATCGGAGCCGACCTCAGGGTCTCGGGACGGCTCCTCGCGCCCGTCGTCGGGTAGGATCGCGGCATGTTCACCGGCCTGGTCGCCGCCGTCTCCCGCGTCGTGTCGCTCCGGTCCGGGGCGGCCGGCGCCGTGCTTGCCGTCGAGCGTCCGCCGGAATTCGGGGATGTGTCCGTGGGGGAGAGCATCGCCGTTTCCGGAGTGTGTCTGACGGTCGTGCCGCAGGCGGGACTCGGTCAGCCTCTCTGCTTCGACGTCTCGCCGGAGACTCTCTCGCGCTCGGCCCTGGGAGGCCTGTCTCCGGGCTCGGGCGTGAACCTCGAACGCGCGCTCCGGGCTTCAGACCGGCTCGGCGGCCACGTCGTGGCCGGCCACGTGGACGGAACCGCACGGGTACTCGCCGTTGCGAAGGCGGGCGACTCGTGGACGTTCACGTTCGCGCTGCCGGGAGCCCTGGCGCGGTACGCGGTCGAAAAAGGCTCGATTTCGGTGGACGGAATTTCTCTCACGATCGCGGCGCTCGGCGAGGAAAGTTTCGACGTGGCGGTCATCCCGCATACGTTCACGGCGACCACGCTCGGCGAGCGCAAGCCGGGGGACCTCGTGAACCTCGAAGTGGACATTCTCGGGAAGTACGTCGAACGGCTCCTCGCGGCGCGGCTCGGGGACGCCGATGCCGAAGGGCGGGACGAGCGGCTCAAGCAGCTCCTGACGAACGGCGCGTGAACGAATCCCGGGCCCCGGGCGCGTACGTTCACGTGCCCTTCTGCGCGCATAGGTGCACGTATTGCTCTTTCATTGCTTTGGAGGGGAGAGGAGAGGAAGAAGATTTCTTTGAGGGGTTAGAGAGGGAGATTCGCTCGAGGGGGACGGAAGCGACGGGCGCTCTGCTCGACTTCGACACCGTCTACTTCGGAGGGGGAACGCCCAGCTACGTCGACGCGCGCAGGCTTGGCGGCGTGCTCTCTTCACTCGAAGAAATATTCGGAGTTTCTTCGAATGTGGAGATTACGGCCGAAGCGAATCCCGACGATATCGACGCCTCGAAACTGGCCGCGCTCCGCGACATCGGCGTCAATCGCCTATCCGTCGGCGTGCAGTCCCTCGTGGACGCCGAGCTCGTGCCGCTGGAGCGCCGCCACGACGCCGCGGCCGCGCGCCGCGCCGTCACGGCCGCCGTCCGGACCTTCGGAAACGTCTCGGCCGACCTCATGATCGGCATCCCGGGCCAGACGCTCGAGAGCCTTCTTGGAAGCGTCGACGGGCTCGTGTCGTGTGGAATCTCCCACCTTTCGGTGTACCTCCTGGAGTTGGAAAAGGCCCCGCGGCTCGTTTCCCTGAAGAAGGAGCGGCCGGAGCTGTTCCCGGACGACGACGAGATGGCGGACCTGTGGGAGGCCGTGGACGATCGGTTGACGGCGGCGGGTCTTCCGCGCTACGAGCTCTCGAACTGGGCGCGGCCGGGATTCGAGAGCCGCCACAACCTCAAGTACTGGCAGATGACGCCTGTACTGGGCTTCGGGGTCGGCGCGCATTCGTTCGACGGAAGAATCCGGACGGCGAATACGGGGATGCTGACCGAATACCTGAGGCGCACGCGTGCGGGCGAATCGACGGTCGCAACGTCCGAAAAGCCCCAGGAGGATTTTCTTGGAAGGAAAGAGGGGCTGATGCTGGGCCTGCGCCTGTCGGGCGGCGTCCCCTCTTCCACTTTCGAAGAAATCCGAAAATCTCTCTCTCCCGACTCCATCGCCCGCATGAACGACGCATTCCTTGCCGGACTGCTCGAAGAAGAATCCGACCGCGTGCGCCTCACGCGCCGCGGCGTTCTCCTGTCGAACGAGGTCTTTTCTCTCCTCGTCTAGGAAGCCACCGTCTTCCTCCGGAACAAGTAGAACGCGGGGACACCGAGGGCGACGATGACGAGCCCGGGGACGGTGTAGGTGGGCTTGTAGATCGCGAGGGCGATTGTGACGTAGCCCGTCGCGACGACGTAGAGCACGGGCACCACGCGGTCGAGGAAGGACTTCGGCGCGAGCGCGGGGATCGTGCGCGCGAGCTTCCACCGGCCGACGATCGTGGCGATGTAGAAGATGAGAACCGTCGTAATGACGTAGTCGAGGAGGTCGCCGTACGTGCCGGAGAGGCAGAGCACGGCCGACCAGAGGAACTGCGCCACGAGGGCGTTGACGGGAATCATCGTCCGGGGAGCCAGCTCCTGAAAGGCGGGAAGGAAGAGGCCGTCGCGCGACATCGCGTAGAGGACGCGTGAGCCGGAAAGGATGAGCCCGTTCAGGCAGCCAAACGTCGACACGAGAATGATGCAGGCCATGATGATGGCCGGCGTGCCCGCCTCTGCCGACCCCGCGACGGCGCCGATGGCCGCTGTCGCGACACGGTCTTCGGGGGCGCCGGCGATCCCCGAGAGGGGAAGGGCGTTGAGGTAGCCGATGTTCGCGAGGACGTAAAGCAGCGTCACGAGGCCGGTCCCGTAAACGAGGGCCTTCGGGACGTTCCTTTCGGCGTCGCGGACCTCCTCTCCGAGGAACGTCACGTTGTTCCACGCGTCGGCCGAAAAGAGCGAGCCCACGGTCGCCACCGCGAACGCCCACAGGAGAGGAATCTTGAGGTCCCCGGCGGCGGGCAGAGCCCACGAGACGTTTCCGAGCTGGCCGCCGGCGAGGAAACACACGGAGAGCAGACCGACGAGGGAGAGAACCTTGGCCGTCGTGAAAACGTTCTGAAGGCGGGCGCCGTTCTCGACGCTCGTCGTGTTCCACCACGTGAGGAGCGCGATCAGGAGGATCGCCACGATCTCGAGCGGAGTGACGCTGAGGAACTTCGCCTTGAAGAACACGTGTTTCGACGAAATGGCCGGGATGAGGACGCCGAGATACTTCGCGAATGCGACGGCTACGGCCGCGATGGTGCCGGTCTGGATCACGAGGAGCATCGCCCATCCGAAGAGGAACCCGCCCATGTCGCCCCAGGCCTCGCGGAGATAGACGTACTGTCCGCCCGCCTTCGGGAAGGCCATCGCAAGCTTGCCGTAGCTCCACGCGCCGGCCACCGTGACGAGCGCCGTAAAGACCCACACGAGGACGAGAAGAGTCGCGCTCTTGACCTGCCGCGTGATGTCGGCCGAGGTGATGAAGATGCCCGACCCGATCATCGAGCCCGCGACGATCGTGGTCGCGTCGAAGAGGCCGAGCCGTCGCGGGAGCGTTTTCGGAAACGCGGGCTGCGTGCTCCCGGACTTCGTTATCGTGCCCATCCGTCCTCCTTGTGCGCGCGCGTGGCCGGATTGTATCGGGTGGGCCTCACGCCGCCGTCGGAGACGTTTCGATCCTCATCCCGTAGAAGGAGCGATACACGAAGACGACGGACACGGCGAAGAACACGAGGGCGAGCGCCAGGCTCGTCGAGCGCGACAGCCCGATCGCGAGCTCCACGGCGAGAAGGCCGAAGAGAGTCGTGAACTTGATGATCGGGTTCATGGCGACGGACGATGTGTCCTTGAAGGGGTCGCCCACCGTGTCGCCGACGACGCAGGCGTCGTGGAGCGGCGTGCCCTTTTCCTTGAGCTCCACTTCGACGAGCTTCTTCGCATTGTCCCAGGCGCCGCCCGCATTCGCCATGAAGATGGCCTGGTAAAGGCCGAACACCGCGATGGAAATGAGATAGCCGATGAAGAAGAAGGGCTCGAGGCAGGCGAACGCGAGGGTCGAGAAGAAGACGACCATGAAGATGTTGAACATGCCCTTCTGCGCGTACTTCGTGCAGATCGCGACGACCGCCTTGCTGTCCTCGACCGAGGCCTTCTCGACGCTGGCGTCGAGCTTGATGTTCTTCTTGATGAACTCGACGGCGCGGTAGGCGCCGGTCGAGACGGCCTGCGTGGAGGCGCCCGTGAACCAGTAGATGATCGCGCCGCCGGTGACGAGCCCGAGGAGGAAGGGCGAGTGGAGGATCGACAGCTTGTCGATGTCGCTCTTGAGCCCATGCGTCAGGATGACGATGATGGAGAAGATCATCGTCGTGGCGCCGACGACCGCCGTCCCGATGAGGACCGGCTTCGCCGTGGCCTTGAACGTGTTCCCGGCGCCGTCGTTCTCCTCGAGAAAATGCTTGGCTTTCTCGAAGTTGAGGTCGAAGCCGAAGTCCTTCTTGACCTCGGCCTTGACGTTCGGGACGCTCTCGATGAGCGAAAGCTCGTAGACGGACTGGGCGTTGTCGGTCACGGGGCCGTACGAGTCGACCGCGATCGTCACCGGGCCCATGCCGAGGAACCCGAACGCGACGAGACCGAACGCGAACGTCGCGGGGGCGATCATGATTCCGGACGGGAAGGCCGTCGAGACGAGGTATCCGATGCCCATGAGGACGACGATGGCGAGGCCCATCCAGTAAGCCGAGAAGTTTCCGGCCGTGAGGCCTGAGAGGACGTTCAGGGACGCGCCCCCTTCGCGGGAGGCCGTGACGACCTCGCGCACGTGCCGGGATTCGGTGGACGTGAACACCTTCACGAGCTCCGGGATGATGGCGCCGGCGAGCGTGCCGCACGTGATGATGATCCCGAGCTTCCACCAGAGCGTGCCGTCCCCGAGCTCGGGGATCAGGAGGTACGAGACGACGAACGTGATCGCGACGGACACGAGCGACGTGATCCAGACGAGGGAGGTCAGCGGCGCCTCGAAGTTCATCTTGTCGGCGTTCGCGTACTTCGCCTTCGCGATCGCGTCGTTGATCCAGTAGGACGCCACGCTCGCGACGATCATCATGATTCGCATCGCGAACAGCCACACGAGGAGCTTGACCTGCGTGGCGGTCTCGGGGACCGCGAGGAGGATGAACGAGATGAGCGCGACGCCCGTGACGCCGTAGGTCTCGAATCCGTCGGCCGTCGGGCCCACGGAGTCGCCCGCGTTGTCGCCCGTGCAGTCCGCGATGACGCCGGGGTTGCGCGCGTCGTCTTCCTTGATCTTGAAGACGATCTTCATGAGGTCGGATCCGATGTCGGCGATCTTCGTGAAAATGCCGCCGGCGATGCGGAGCGCCGAAGCGCCGAGGGACTCGCCGATTGCGAAGCCGATGAAGCAGGGGCCCGCGAGATGGCTCGGGATGAAGAGGAGGATGCCGAGCATGAGGACGAGCTCGGTCGAAATCAGCATCGTGCCGATGGACATGCCGGCGGCCAGGGGGATCGAATAGCAGGGGAAGGGCTTGCCCCTCAGGCTCGCGAAAGCCGTGCGGGAGTTCGCGAAGGTGTTGATGCGAATGCCGAACCAGGCGACGCCATAGCTGCCCGCGATGCCCACGAGGCTCGCGATCAGGATCACGACGACTTTCAGCGGCTCCATGTGCCGAAGGCCGCCGAAGTAGACGACCAGAATCGATCCGATGAAGAGCTCGAGGACGAGGATGAACTTGCCCTGCGTGACGAGATACGTCTTGCAGGTCTCGTAGATGAGCTCGGAGACCTCGCGCATGGCCCGGTGGACGGGCAGGTTCTTCAACTTCCCGTACATGACGAGCCCGAAGACGAGTCCGAGGGCGCACACGACGAGTCCGAGCATGAGGAGGGCTCTCCCCGTCATTCCGAGGAACATGACGGAGGCGAGGTCCGGCAGGACGAGATCGGATTCGTCGGCGCGAACGGTGGTGGCGCCGAAGAGCGCCACGAGGAGAAGAGCGGCCGAGGCGAACCGCGGCCCGAAGGATGCGGGGGGGGCCGGGGGCGGAGGAGTCGTCATCGCGGTGATCGTCCTTTCAAAAAACCCACGTCCCCGGCGGAGCCGGGGACGTCGGAGGGTCGCGCGGAGGTTCCAGGAGTCAAGGTCAGGGGATCGCGGCCGCGGACGGGTTGACCCAGTCCATGACGATGCCGATGTTGACCTTCTTGTCGCCGCTTCCGCTGTTGCGGACGATGTCCATCAGCTTCATCGCGTCGTCGTACTTGACGGTGTCTTCGGCCGAGAAGAAGACGACTTTCGAGCTCCGGTTGCGGAGAACTTCCTGGAGGCGGATCGCGATGTTCGCGGGCTCCACCTTCTCCTTGTTCAGGAAGTACTCCTTGTTCGCCGTGAGCGACACGATGATCTGGTCGGTCGGGGGCGGCGTGTTGGGCTGCTGCGGAGGCGCGTTCGGGGGAACCTGCACCTCGTAGCCGCGCTGGAGCAGCGGCTGGACGACCATGAAGATGATGAGAAGCACGAGGACGACGTCCACGAGCGGAGTAACGTTGATCTCCGACTTGGGTCCGCCGTGTCCTCCGAGGTCCATGCCCATGATCTGACTCCTTGGCTCTGCCTTACTACTTCTCGGCCTTCTTCTCGGTGATGAGTCCCACGTGCTCGAATCCGGCGTCCTTGATCATTCCCATGACGTGCTTGACGTCACCGAAGGTCAGGCGCTGGTCGGCCTTGATGAGCACGTCCTTGTTCGAGGAGCGCTCGCCCATCTCCTTCATCTTCGCGGCAAATTCCTTGTCCGGGAACCACTTCGTGTC
Source organism: Acidobacteriota bacterium (assembly GCA_030278895.1). Taxonomy (GTDB): domain Bacteria; phylum Acidobacteriota; class Thermoanaerobaculia; order UBA5066; family UBA5066; genus Fen-183. Next base: position 35,264 of record JARXKK010000005.1, on the reverse strand, counting down.
GATGAAGATGGTCTTGTCGGCCTGCACCGAGATGAGAAGCTCCTTGTCGGATTCGGGCTTCTTGTCGGGCCGCTCGGTCTGCGGAAGCATGACCGCCTTGCCCTTCTGGAGCATCGGGGTCACGACCATGAAGATGATGAGGAGGACGAGGCACACGTCGACGAGCGGCGTCACGTTGATGTCGCTCTTCATGTCCTGCCGCCCGCCGAAGCTATCCATTCCCATCGAAACGTCCTCCTGGGATTCCCGGTCGCGTCCTTACGCCGATTTCGCGGCCTGGCGCTTCATGAAGTAGTCGACCAGCTCGGACGCCGAGTTCGACATCTCGACCTGGAAGCGCTCGATCTTGTTCAGGAACAGGTTGTAGAGCCAGACGGCCGGAATGGCGACGAAGAGGCCGAGGGCCGTCGTGACGAGCGCCTCGGAGATACCGGCCGACACCGTTCCGAGGCCGCCGGCGCCCGAGGCCGCCATGCCGCGGAAGGCGTTGATGATGCCGATGACCGTTCCGAGGAGGCCGATGAACGGCGCGGTCGTCGCGATCGTGGCGAGGCCGCCGAGGCCCTTCTTCAGGTCCGCGGTGGTCATCATGGACGCGCGCTCGATCGCCCGCTCGGCCGCGGCCACCGTGTCGTGCCCCTGTGCGGCAGATCCGTGCGCCTCGTACGCGAATTCGAGGAGCCCGGCCGAGAGCACCTTCGCCACGTGGCTGTGCTTGTACTTCTTGGCGAGGTCGATGGCTTCCTTCAGCTTGTCCTGCTTGAGGTACTGGCCGACCTCGAGGGCGAACTTGACGGACTGCTGCTTCGCTTTCTGGAACGTCATCCAACGCTCGACCGAAACGGCCAGAGAGTAGACCGAGAGGATGCAGAGAATGATGAAAATGCCCTTGGCCATAGGGCCCATCGAGGTCCAGAGGCCTCCAACACTCATATCCATGGGAATCGTCCTCCTTGAATTTTATGACTCGGTTCGTGCTGTTTTTCGAATGCCAAATGCTGTTTCGTCAGGGCTCGCCGTTCCGTCACTGAAGGGTGAAGGTAACGGTCACGGTCAGGTAAACGGGGACGGGCCGGCCGTTGAACGTGGCTGGCTTGTACTTCCACTGCTGGACCGCGCGGATCGCGGCGTTGTCGAGGAGCGGGTTTAGGCCGCGCAGGACGCGGACGGAATCGACGTCTCCCGATCTCGTGATGATGGCCTCGAGAATACAGACCCCCTGCATGCGCGCCTTGCGGGCGGCCTCGGGGTACTGGGGCTTCACGCGCGAGATCTCGATCGGCTCCTTGACTTCACCGCCGACCCGGAGGGGCTCCTCGCCCTTCTCACCGAGCATGCCGCCCTTGACACCGCCGAGGACGCCGCCCATGACACCACCCGCGACGCCGCCTTCGACGCCGCCCTCGACGCCGCCCTCGACACCGGCGTTATCCGGCTCCGGCGCGCTCGTCGGCGGGGGAAGCGTGTCGGGAACGGCGATCGGCGAGGTCACCTGATTCGGCTTGACGGGCTCGACTTTCTGCGTGGGCTTCGCGGCCGCGGCCTTCGGAGGCGGAGGCGGAGGAGGCGGCGGGGGAGCCGCCATGGAGTAGAACTGCACTGGAATCGGGGGCTCGGGGATGTCCTCGATGTACCACATCGAGAGGCCGAGCGCGGTCCCGATCACGACGACGTGGATGAGGACCGAAAGCGGCAGGGTGTACCAGCGCTGGCCGCCGCCCTTGTGCTTCGCGGATTCGATGAGCGAGGCTTCGAACATGCGTCCTCTCCCGCCTCCCTACAGGGCCTCGAGCGGATTCTTGTTCGCCTGCTCGAGACGCTGCTTTTCCTGGAATTTTTTCTTCACTTCGAGAGCCTTCTGCTGCAGCTCGTTCGCCTTCGCGTTCAGCTCGGCCACTTTCGCCGGATCCGCCTCGATCCGCACGTACTGCCGATAAAGAAGGTTCTTGTAGAGCATGGCTTCGAAGTAGTCGGGATTGATCTGAAGGGCCTTGTCGAGCTGCGCCATCCCGAAATCGAGCATCTCTTTCCGTTTTTCGTTCGTGATGCCCTTCTCCGGAGAGGTGTCGATCCCCATCGTGTTGTAGGACTTGTCCCATGCCGTGACGCCCATCGTGTAGAACACTTCGGCGTTATTCGGCTCGAGCTCGCCGCGTTTCTTCTGCCACTCCATCGAGTTCTCGTAGTCGCCCTGCTTCGCGTAAAGCATCGCGATCGTCTGGACGGCCTGGGAATCCTCCGGGTGCTTCGCGACGAGCTCCTTGAAGTACTTGATCGCATCGTCGTACTTCTGGGCGTTCATGTAGGTGGTCACGAGGAACTTCGCGGCCTTGTCGTCCTCGGGCTTGGCGGCGAGGTACTTCTTGAAGTGCTCGATCGACCGGTTCAGGGCCTCCTGGTCCTTCGGGTGGGTCGAGCCGGGGTTGTAGAGCGCCATGTAGCCCATCGCCACGAACTTGTCGAGGCGAACTTCGCCTGGGTCGAGCGCCTGGGCGGCTTCGTATTTCTTGAGGGCGTCCTCGTAGAGCTGTTCCTTGAAATAGGCGTTGCCCTCGCGGATGAGCTGCTTGCTCTTGAACTTGTCGCAGCCCGCGGCGGCGAGCGACAGCACGGCGAGGCCGGCGGCGGCAATCAGCCGAACCGTCCGTCCCCTGCCGGTGAGATTTCCCGTCATCGCCCGTTCACTCCTTTCCAGTCTCGTCGTCCGGCATTCCGGGCCGACTCTCGGTTGGACCGCCCTTGAAGGCCCTTAGTTCCCGTCGTTTCCGGGAGGCCTGACGACTCCGCCCGACACGATGAGCTTGATCCCCTCCTCCACCGTGAGGCGGGGGTCGAGGATATCGCTTTCCTTCGCGAATATCAGGAATCCACTCGTGGGGTTCAGGGCCGTCGGAACGTAAACCGAAAGGGTTCCCGCCTGAAGGGCTCCGATCCCGTTCCCTGTCACGAATCCCAACGCAAAGGTCCCCTTATGAGGAAATTCGACGAGCACGACCCGCTGGAAGGCCCGACGACCGCCTGGTGACACCGCCTCGACGAGTTGCTTCGAGGCCGTATAGACGGTTTTGACAAGAGGCAGATTCTCCAAGACACGGCCGAAAAGTTCAAGGAATTTCTTCCCCATGAAGTTCGTGGAAAGAACGCCCGTGAGCCAGATGCCGAGGATCGTCAGAGCGAGCCCGAGACCGGGGATCGTCCGGCCCACGAGGCGCTCCGCGAGCGGCTGGCTGGCGCCGTCGATCATGTTGAAAACGAATCTCACGACCGAGACCGTGACGACGAGGGGCACGAGCACGAGGAGGCCGGCGGTCAGGTGGCGCCGGAAGCGAATCGTCATCAGGGCCGGATTCTATCTGCGTGACCCGTACAATCCGGGCATGGCGATTCGCGCGGGCTCCTCACGTTTCGTTTTCTCTCTTCTGATCCCCGTCCTGGGCGCGCTCACGGCGACGCGAGCCGAGGCGCAGGCTCCTCCCGACAGGGTCACCGGTCCCTACGTGGCTCGCGGAGAGGTCGTGAGCGTGACGAACCTCGACGTCGTCGTCACCGACGGGAAGGGAAACCGTGTCACCGGCTTGAAGAAAGAGGACTTCATCGTCGTCGAGGACAACCTCGAGCAGGTCATCACGAACTTCTCCCCGATCGAGCAGGGGAAGATATTCCTGCCCGTCGAGGAAGCCCCGGCCGCGGCGGCCCCGGCGCCGCCGGCCGCCGCGCCCGCGCCTCCGACGGTCGCGAACGCGCCGAGAACCCGCATCGTCATCTTCATCGACAACCTCCACCTTTCCCCGGGCGACCGAAACCGCGTCCTCAGGAACGTCGAAACGTTCGTCCGCGATTCCGTCAGGGACAACGTCGAGGCCATGATCGTCGTGTGGAACCGGTCGCTGAAGATCCGCAGGAAGTTCACGAACGACGGCCGGGACCTCTCCGACGTCCTCAAGCAGATCGAGGAGGAGAGCGCGTTCGGCCAGCAGATCCTGTCGGACCGGCGCGACGTCATTCAGGGGATCGACGACTCGACGACGGCGAGCCAGGCCTCGGGTCGCGTGCGCAGCTACTGCCAGTCGCTCGACAACGACCTGACGTTCACGATCGACGCCATTAAGACGACGATCAACCAGCTCGCGGGTGTCGACGGCCGCAAGATCCTGCTCCACGTTTCCTCCGGACTTCCGCAGTCGCCGGGCGCGGAGCTCTGGCAGTACGTCTCGGACAAATACCGCGACGCGGGCATGCAGACCATGCAGTCGTTCGAGTTCGACCGGACCACGAAGTATCTCGGCGTCATCCAGGCGGCCAACTCTTCGGGCGTCTCCATTTACGCGCTCGACGCGTCCGGCCTCACCGTGGATTCGGGCGTGTCCGCCGAAACCCGCACGACCAGTCAGCGTATCGACACTTTCCTGGAACGGAACAATCTCCAGTCGATGCTCAGCCTGATGTCCGAGGAGACGGGCGGTGAGGCCATCCTCAACAAGAACGACGTTCTCGTCGCGCTCAAAGGCATCGAGAAGGACTACACGTCGTATTACTCGATCGGCTATCGGAGCGTGCGCACGGGTCTCGACCGCCCTCACAAGGTCGAAGTGAAGCTGAAGAAGAAGGGGTTCACCGTGCGCGCGCGCCGCAGCTACGTCGAGAAGGGCGTCGAGACACAGGTTCGCGAGGCCGTCACGTCGGCCCTTTTCTTCCCCCGCGACGACAATCCGCTGGCCGTGGGCCTGGAGGTCGGGAAGCCCGTGCCCGCGGACCGCGAGAACTTCGCGGTGCCGGTCATCATCCGGATCCCGTACGCGCGTCTCGCGATGCTCCCCGAGGGGACGAAGGTGCGCGGCCGCGTGGTGTTCTACTTCGTGGTCATCGACTCGGCGGGCAAGCAGTCCGAGCTCACGACGCAGCCCGTCCCGATCGACCTCGACGCGAAGAAATTCGAGGCCCTTCACCAAAAGGACTTTGTTTACGACGTCAAGCTCATCATGATTCCCGGCGGTCAGAAGCTCTCGATCGCCGTGCGCGACGACGTCACGAATTCCACGAGCTACCTCCAGAAGTCCGTCTTCGTCTCGGCCTTCGCGGGGGAGGAAGCGGCCCCCCGAAAGTGAGGCCGGAATTCAACCGCCGGTGAGACCTTGAACGCGCCCGTCTCGCGCTTCGTGCTGTTCGCCCGGGAGCCCGTTCCGGGGTTCGTGAAGACGCGTCTCGCCCGCGAGATCGGCGCGGCCGCCGCACATTCACTTTACGCGGCGTTCCTGTCGGACCTCGCTTCCTGCCTGACGTCGCCTGACCGTTGGGACGCGGTGCTCGCCCACGCCGAGTTCGAGGCGGGACCCACCCTGCTCGCGACGTTCCGCCCTCCCTGGGATCTGGTGCCGCAGGGAGAAGGGACGCTCGGGGAGAGGCTCGCCCGCGCCGTCGTGCGCGCGCGCATGGAGGGGCGGCGTGACGTCCTCCTGGCGGGAAGCGACGCGCCGACCCTGACGAGCGAAGACCTCGCCGAGGCCTTTGGCGCCCTCGCGGGAGATGCGGACGTCGTGTACGCGCCGGCGCCGGACGGCGGGTTCTCGCTCGTGGGCATGCGGGGGATCGTCGACCCGGCGGCGGTCTTTCCCGCCGGCGTCCGGTGGTCGTCAGCGCACGCGCTCGCCGACAGCCGCAGATCCGCCGAGTCGAGGGGCTATCACGTGCGCCTGCTTTCGACGGTGCCCGACATCGATGAGATCAAGGATCTCGTGTACGTCGAGGCGCTCTTCGCGGCAGACCCGGAGCTCGCACCCGCGACACGGCGGGCGCTCTCCGCGCTCCTCGGGCGGAGTGTGGTTTGAGAGTCCTCGGCTCGGAGGATGCCCGGGCCCTCGACGCGCGCACGATCGAGGCGGGAACGCCCGGTCTCGTGCTGATGCGGCGGGCCGCCAACGCCGTCGTTCGGGAGATCGCGGGAGTCATCGCGCGCCGGCCCGCCCGGGGCGCGCGCGTCGTCGTCCTCGCCGGCCCGGGCAACAACGGGGGGGACGGATTCGAGACGGCGCGGCTCCTCCAGGCTGCGCGCGTCGCGTCCAACGTCGAGACGCTGCTCTTCGGAGCGCCGGAGCACCTGAGCGCCGATGCCCGGCGGACTCATCAGCGGCTCGAGCAGGCCGGCGGAGTCATCCGGGAGGTCACGAAAGAGGGCGACCTCGAGCCTCTCCGCGTCGCGACCGTCGTCGTGGACGCTCTCTTCGGCACCGGATTGAAGCGGCCCATCTCGCCGGACGGGCTCCCTGCGCGCGCCGTGCGCCTCGTTGCCGAGGGGAAGGCCTTCGTCGTCTCGGTCGACCTGCCCTCGGGCCTCTCCGCCGACGACGCCGTGCCATGGACACCGGCGGTGCGCGCCGACCTGACCGTCACGTTCGGATACCCGAAGCCCTGTCACGTAACGTTGCCGGCCGCTTCTCTGTGCGGGCGGATCGCCGTCGCCGGTATCGGCTTTCTGCCGCTCCTCGAGGACGAGGGCCGCGTCACGGGAGAGGCCGTCGCGGCGGGGGACGTGGCCCTGCTCTTCCCGCGCCGCGAAGCGGGGGCGCACAAGGGGAGTTTCGGCCGCCTCCTCGTGGTGGGCGGCTCTCTCGGGATGGCGGGCGCCCCGGCCCTCGCGGCGCGCGGCGCCCACCGGTCCGGAGCGGGGACGGTCACCGTCTTCGCCCCGGAATCCGTCCGCGCCGCCGTTCACATGTCGAGTCCCGAGACGATGACGGTGGGAGAGGGCGTCGACTTCGCGCGCTTCGACGCGCTCGCGGTCGGCCCGGGGCTCGGCGCCTCGGCGGAAGCCCGAGCCCTCGTGGAACGCGCGGCCGATTCGCGCCTCCCCGCGGTGTTCGACGCCGACGCGCTCAACCTCGCGGGTGACGCTGCGTATTTCGCGAGACGGCCGGCCCCCACGGTTCTCACGCCGCATCCCGGGGAAGCCGGGCGCCTTCTCGGCATCGACGCGGCGCGCGTGAACGCGGACCGCGAGACGGCCGCGCGCACGATCGCCGCTCGGGCGAAGGCGGTCGTGATCCTCAAGGGATTTCGATCGCTCGTCGCGGATCCTTCGGGCCGGGTCGTGCCCGTGCTCGCGGGAAACCCGGCGATGGCGTCGGGAGGAACGGGCGACGTCCTCACCGGCGTCGTCGGGGCGTGCCTCGCGCGGGGATTCGACGCCTGGGACGCCGCCTGCGCGGCGGCGTGGCTCCATGGCACGGCTGGCGACTTCGTGCGCGAAGAAAAGGGAGAAGAGTCGCTCACGGCGTCCGACGTCGTCGAGGCGCTCCCCGAGGCGTTCTTCGCGGCGCGGGAGAGCGGCGGCGGGTGACGTCGCACGTGTCGGCAACCGCGGAGGAAACGAGGCGCCTCGGCGCGAGCTTCGCGCACCGTTTCGCGCCCGGTGACGTGGTGCTTCTCGAGGGAGACCTTGGAGCCGGCAAGACCGAATTCGTGAAGGGAATCGCCGCCGGGCTCGGCCTCGATCCGGAGGACGTGTCGTCCCCGAGCTTCGCGCTGGTTCACGAGTATGGGCCGGCGGGGAGCCCGCCTCTCCTCGTCCACGCCGACCTGTATCGCATCTTCGCGGGCGCGTCGATCGCGGACCTCGGTCTCGACGAGAGGGAAAGCGCGATTCTCGCGGTGGAGTGGCCCCGTCCGCCGCTGACGGAGCGGCGGGCCTGGCGGGTGTCGATCGCGATCGGGGAAGGCGGCGCGCGCCGGATCGACGTCGCGCCGCCCGACGAACGGAGCTAGAAGGCGAAGACCAGACCGCCCGTGAGCTCGCCGTTGTATGACCAGCGATTCAAGCGGTCCGAGCAGAATCCGTCGCGGTCGCAGCCGCGACGGTCGGAATCGGACTGCTGGTCGAGGGCGCGGTATCGCCCGTCCAGCCGCAACCCGACGCGCGGCGTGAAGAAGAACTTCGCGCCAGCCGAGATGTTCGCGGTGAAGCGCGTGCGGGCCGCCGGTTCGATGGTCGCGTCGGTCCGGTCGAGTGTCGCGGCCCCGGCGCCGAGACCGAAGTACCCGACGGCGCGCCGTTTGCCGAAATTGAAGAGCATGTTCGCCTCGTAGGCGTTCTGGCGGAGGCGCCCGACGCGCAGGTTCCGGGGCGACACGCCGGGCTGGTTCGGCGTCCTGAGATCGGCACGCGCCGACGTCCAGTCGAGCTCGAAGGCGAAATGGCGGGTTACGTTGTAGGCAAGCCTCACGCCGTACGTGAGGTCGTCGGCCGGCTCGAGGAAGGCGAACGTCGCCGTCGTGCCCGGCGACGTCGTGACGACGGTGTTGGCGTACAGCCGCCCGCCGAAGTAGCCGCCGGCGAAGGGCGAGATCTCGAAGGTCCCACCGCGGTCTTGCCCGAAAGCGGGCACCGCGGCCACGAGAAGGGCGAGAGTGAGAGAGAAGAGGACGAGGGAACGACTCATGGAGCCTCCTGAGCTACTTATTTGGACGGGAAGAGGCCTGGCCAGATCGAGGTGACGACGAGGACGATCGTGAGCCCGATCATGATGACGCACGTGCCCCACGCGATCCAGTTCCACACCCTCCCGTTCACGTGCTCGCCCATGATGTCGGTCCGGTTGACGAGCAGACACATGAAGACGAGGACGAACGGCAGGAGGAGGCCGTTCAGGACCTGCGAGAGGAAGAGGACCGGAAAGAGCGGGATGCCGGGGATGAGGATGATCCCCGCGCCGATCACGATCATGCCCGTGTAGAGGATGTTGAACTGCGGCGCCTCGGCCCAGGTCTTGTCGACGCCCGCCTCGAAGCCGAGCCCCTCGCAAATGGAATACGCGGTGGCGAGGGGAAGGATGCACGCCGCGAAGAGCGAGGCGTTCGCGAGGCCGAGCGCGAAGAGAGTCCCCGCCCACTTGCCGGCGAGCGGTTTCAGGGCGAGCGCGGCCTGCTCGGCGCCTTCGATGCGGATTCCCGCCGGAAATAGTGTGGCGCCGCAGGCCACGATGATGAAGAACGCGACGACGTCCGTCAGGATGCAGCCCACGATGACGTCCCAGCGGGACATCTTGAATTCCTCCGGGCCGATGCGCTTCTCGACGATCGAGGACTGGAGATAGAACTGCATCCACGGCGCGATCGTGGTCCCGACGATGCCGATGATCATCAGCACCCACGCGGCGCTCGACTCGATTCGCGGGTTGAAGGTCTGCTTGAGGACGTCGGTCCACACCGGCTTCGCGAAAAGGGCGGATACCACGTACGTGAGGTAGATCGAGCAGGCGATCAGGAAGATTTTCTCGACGGTCTTGTAATTTCCCTTCACGACGATCCACCACACGACGAAGGCGCCGATGGGGACGGAGATCCATCGCGGGATCCCGAAGATTTCGAGCGCCGCGGCCCAGCCTGCGAACTCGGCGACCGTGTTGCCGATGTCGGTCACGAGGAGGGCGACGAGGAGGTAGAAGGTGGCCCGGAGCCCGTAGTTCTCCCGGATCAGCTCCCCGAGGCCTTTCCCCGTGATGGCGCCGAGCCGCGCGGACATCTCCTGCACGACGATCAGCGCGATCGTGATCGGGACGAGAGTCCAGAGGAGCGAATAGCCGAAGTGGGCTCCCGCGATCGAATAGGTCGCGATCCCGCCGGCGTCGTTATCGACGTTCGCCGTGATGATCCCGGGCCCGAGGATGGCGAAGAAGATCGTGAGGCGCCGCCGCCAGTTTCTCACGTCCGGCCGCGGCGCGGCGGGCGCCGCGGCCGGGGCGATCAACGCAGCCTCCTGCGACGGCGCCGAGGCTGCGGCTGGAGGCGATCGACGACGTCGTCGATCGTGATGATCCCGACGAGGACGCCTTCCGGGTCGGTGACGGGAAGGGCAAGGAGGTCGTACTTCGACATCGTCTCGGCCACCTCGTCGGCCGGGACGTCGGGCGTGACGCTTCGAACCGGCGCCGCCATGACCATTTCGAGCACGGCGTCATCGTGGGCCGCGAGGAGATCGCGCACCGAGAGCGCGCCGAGGATGCGCTCCTGTTCGTCCACCACGTAGAAGTAGAAGAGCGCCTCGGCGTCGCGGGCCACCGGCCGGAGTCTCTGGATCGTCTCGTGCACCGTGAGCGTGGGCGGGAACGTGACGAAGTCGGTTCCCATGAGTCCGCCGGCCGTGTTCTCGTCGTGCACGAGGAGCTCGGTGACGTCGTCAGCCGCCCCCTTCTCCATGAGCTGGACGAGGTCGCGCGCGTGCTCGCCCTCGATCTCGCCCAGGACGTCCGCCGCCTCGTCGGCGGGCATCTGCTCGAGGATCTCCGAGGCGCGCGCCTCCGGCAGGTCTTCGATGATCTCCGCCTGCATCTCGGGCTCGAGCTCGTGGAGCGTGTCGGCCGCGGTCTCGACGTCCAGTTTTCGAAAGATTCCGGTACGTTCGGTGCCCGAAACCTGGCTCATGATCTCCGCGATGTCGGCGGGGTGGAGCCTCTGGAGCTTCTCCTGAGGGAGCGTGGTCTCGAGGCGTTCGAGCTGAGGATGCAGCGGCTGCATCGAGTCCCACGGAATGAGGCGGGCCGGCAGCGACGCGTCGGAAAGCCTGCCGCCACGGGGCGTGATGCCGGCCCCGAAGACCCGCCGCACGAGGCCGCGCACGCCCACGTCGGCGGCCGTGAGGACGAGGTCTCCCGAAAGAACGTCCAGCTTGAGGTCGTTGACCCGCACGACCTTCACGCCGTTGATGTCCACGATCTGTTTGTCGAGAAGATGCCGCGCGAGAAAGATCTCGTCCGCGCCCGGGGGCCGATGCAGGAGGTCCTCCCGGACGAGGCGCGTGCGCACGGCATTGCGCTGGAAGATGGCGACGTCTTCCCAGGGCAGCACGAAAGTCTCGAAGCGGTTTCGGATCAGGAGGCCCGTGACCCGCGGAAACGGGGCCCGGGCGCTCGTCGCGACGGCGAAGTCCGAGATCTTCCCGACCGGATGCCGGCCGACGTCGCGCACCGTCTCGCCGAGGAACTCCGAGACGAAGAACCCCTCGTGGACGGGCACCCCGGTCGTACGCGCGGGCAGAGACGGCGAAGACGTCGGCACGAAGGCATTGTCGGGAGGAGGCGGGGTCTCGTCAACGGCGTTCGGGTAATCTGGGCCGAATGATCGGCGTGCGCGGCGGTTCGCTCCCGGAAAGCGTCCCCCTCCTCGTGGTGAGGCGGGGCGGTGTCGTCGAGTCCGTTCATCGCGGTTCGGTGGCGGTCGTCGCCGAGGATGGGAGGCTCCTGGCCGCGGCGGGCGATCCCGAGGAGCTCGTCTTTCTGCGCTCCTCGGCCAAGCCCGTTCAGCTCGTTCCCTTCCTCGCGGGCGGAGGCGAGAAGCGCTTCGGGCTGTCGACGGAAGAGATTGCTCTCGCGGCCGCGTCGCACGGCGGCGAGCCGTTTCACACGCGCGCCGCGGCCGCCATGCTCGCGCGGGGAGGTTTCACGGCCGCGGACCTCCACTGCGGCGCGCATCCGCCCATGCACGAGGAGACCGCCCGCGCGCTGGCCTTCCGCCGCGAGGACCCCGGCCCGCTCCACAACAACTGCTCGGGAAAGCACGCGGCGATGCTCCTTGCTTGCCGCCTGTTCGGCGAAGACGCGAAGACGTACTGGCAGCCGTCTCACCCCCTTCAGAAGAAAATCTTGTCGGCGCTCTCTCTTCTCGCGGGCGTTCCGGCGGCGGCGATCGGCCTCGCCGTGGACGGTTGTTCCGTGCCCGTGTTCCGGATCCCGCTCGCGAATCTGGCGCTTCTGTATGCGCGGCTGAAGGGAGCGCGCGTGCGGGGGGAGGCTCCGCGCGCGTTTCGCGCGCGTGTCCGGATCGCGGAGGCGATGACGTCGGCCCCCGAGATGGTTGCGGGAACGGGCCGGTTCACGACGAACCTCATGCGCGCGTTCGGCGGAGACCTCCTCGCGAAGGAGGGGGCCGAAGGGGTTTACGCCGTCGGAGTCGCGCCCTCTCTGGCGCGCTCCCTTTCCGCCACCTCATCCGTCGGGATCGCGCTGAAGATCGAGGACGGGGCCGAGCGGGGGCGCGATGCCGTGACCGTCGAGGTCCTGCGGCAGCTCGGCCTCGTCTCGGGCGCGCGTCTCACCGCGCTCCGTCGTCTCGCGCGGCGGCCCGTGAAGAACGTGCGCGGCGACGTCGTGGGGGACATGAGAACCGTCTTCAGGCTCGACCGGTTCGCCTCGCGCGAGCGGGCGGAGTGAGGCTCCGTTCCATGCGCACGATTCGCGTCGGCAAGGGACTGCAGGGAACGCTTCTCGTCGCCTACTCGTGCGTTCTCCTGGGCGTGACGCTTCTCGTTCAGGGCGGGGGCAAGGTGCGGACGAATCTCGCGCCGTTCGAGGACGTCCAGCGCCTCGTGGCGCGGGCGGGTCACGGCGGATATCTCTCGAACTCCTTCCTGTACGCGATCGTCGGAATCGTCGGAAACCTCGCGATGTTCGCTTTGTGGGCGTTCCTGTTCTGGAAGTTCCTGGACGGGCCGGGCCGGTCGGCGGCCCGCAACCACGCGGACACGCTTCTCGCGGGCGCACTCTTCAGCGTCGGGATCGAGACCGTCCAGCTCTTCCTGCCGACGCGCGCGGCCGACGTGAACGACGTGTTCTGGAACGTCCTCGGCACGGTCGCCGGCTGCGCCCTCGCGCACCTCCACAAGAACGTCCGGCTGGACTGGCAGTAGGACGCGTTAGACTCCGCGCGGCGCGCCGGAGTGGCGGAATGGCAGACGCAGGGGACTCAAAATCCCCCGGTCCACAAGGCCGTGAGGGTTCGACTCCCTCCTCCGGTACCAAGAAATCCCCGAAAGGGGCGCTCGCGCCACTCATTTCTCCGCAATCGTTCAGCTTTTCGCCAGTCCGGCCCCTTCCGTTCCAGCCTCATTGACGGGGGCGGGCTGGGGGAGTAGTCTCCTTTTCCCTTTCCCGAAGGAGGAGAACCCGTGGCATTCAAGATCGGAGACAGGCTCGTCTACCCGAATCACGGCGTTGGCGTCGTCGAGACGATCCAGGAATCCCTCCTCGAAGGTTCTCCCGCCCCCTGTTACCAGCTTCGCCTCCTCGGGAACAATTCCCGCGTGATGGTGCCGGTCGGAAACTCCGACCGCATCGGCCTGCGCCCGCTCACCCGGCGCAAGGACGTGGGATCGGTCTTCCGTGTCCTCGAGAACGCGACGCTTCCCCCCACGGGCGACTGGAAGGGCCGCTACAAGCAGAACCTCGACAGGATGCGCTCGGGCCGGCTTACGGACATCGCGGACGTCCTCAAGAACCTGACGTGGGTGCAAAAGCAGAAGGCGCTCTCCTTCCGCGAGAAGAAGATGTACGAGCGCGCCCGCTATCTCATCGTCTCCGAGATCGCGCAGATCAACGGACTGCCCGAGGGCGAAGTCGCGACCGAGGTCGAGAAGGCCCTCGATCGGGCGATCCTCAAGCGGCGTCCCCTGACGCCCCTCGCCGCCGCGAACGGGAACAACCGCGGCCATTGATTCTGCGCTCCGCGATGCGGGCGCCCCGATTTCCGTATAGTGGCGAAGATGGTCGTCCGTCCGGCTCGCTTCGTTTTCACCGGGGCGCTCCTGCTGGCGCTCGTGATGCCGGTGATGCCTGTCATGCCGGCGGCGGCCGCGACCCTGCCGTCGCGGACAGGCGATCCCGTGCTCGACGTGCTCCTTGCCGCGGTCGATATGGAGAGGCGGCGCGTCTCGGAGGACCTCGAGGAATTCGACCGGGTCTCCGGACAGGCCTCGCGGGCCGAGTCGGACCTCAACGCGTCCCTGAATCAGATAGCCCGCCTCGCACGCGAAGGCATCCTCGACCGCACTCTCCTCGAGCAGACCGAACAGGCCGCGGCCGACGCGCGTGCCCGCGCCCTGGTCGGTCAGGACCGCCGCCGCGCCATTTCCGAGAGGCTCGCCGAGCACGTTCGCCGGTTGGTCACGTTTCGGGAAGAGATCGCGCGCCGGCGAGACTCACTCAGAAGCAACCCGGCCGACCCGCTGACCGGGCGCTGGGAAGTCTTCATCAATCCGGGCGGCCGGCGCGGTGTCTACCGCCTCTCGCTCGACGGCACAATCCTCTCCGGTGACTATGTTCTCGACGGGGGCTTTCGTGGTTCACTCCGTGGCACGTTCGTCGCCGACCGCGTCATGCTGGAGCGGGTCGATTCCGAGCGGGGATTGGATGCGAAATTCTACGGTCGCCTGACGACGTCGCCCTCGAGGCGCCTCGCGGGCACCTGGGAGGGGACGCAGATCGCGCCCGCTCCCGTATCGGGTCCCGTGGCGGGCACGTGGGGGGCTCAGCCGGCGCGCGAAGAGGAGACGGATTCAAGATGACCAGGAACGAGAACACCGAACCGAACGCCGATCACCTTCCTCCGCCGGTTCCGGCGGCGAAGGCTCCACGCGCGAGCAGATCCCCGGCCGCGCCCGCTTCGGCCGCACGTCTTTCTCCGTGGGCGGACCGCGCGACGTTCCTCGTCCTGGGGCTCCTCGCGGGCTTCACGGCCGCGTATCTGTATCTCGAGAAGAGCGCCTCGGCGGGGCCGCCCCAGGCCCGCATTGCCGATCCCCACGCGGGGCTCGAAGGCGTCGGGCCGGGCGCGACGCGCGACCTGCCGGGAAGCGGTGGTGGACAGCCCTCCCTTGCGTCCGACCCGGTCGCCCTGCAGAAGCTTGCCGGGTTCGAGGCCGCCGTCGCCAAGGAACCGAAGAATTACGACCTCCTCGTCCAGCTCGGGAACACGGCCTACGACGTCGCGGACTGGAAGAAGGCGATCGACGCTTACGAACGGGCGCTCAAGCTGAAGGACGGCGATCCGAACGTCCTCACGGACCTCGGCGTGGCGTACCGGAACAGCGGCAACCCCGACAAGGCGCTCGCGATGTTCACGCAGGCGGTAGCCCGCGATCCGAACCACTGGCCCGCGCAGTTCAACCAGGCGATCATCTTCGGTCTCGACCGGAACGACACGAAGAAGGCGCTCGAGATCCTCGGCAGGCTCAAGAAGATGCATCCCGAGATCCCGTCGCTCGATCGGCTCATGGCCGACGTCGAGCAGAAGGCCAAGGCGCGCGGAGGGGCGTGACGTCCTCGCCGGGAGACCTCTTCGAGGATGAGGGCCCGGCTTCCGGTCGGTCGGCGGTCGACGAGCCTGTGCCCTCGGACGCCCCGCTTGCGGAGCGGATGCGCCCCCGGGACCTGTCCGAGGTCGCTGGTCCACCCGATCTCGTGGGGGAGGCCTCGTTTCTCGCGAAGGCGCTCGCTGCGGACAGGGTTCCTTCTCTCGTCTTCTGGGGTCCGCCGGGGAGCGGCAAGACGACGCTCGCCCGGATCATCGCCGCGAAGACGCAGGCTCGCTTCATCGGCTTCTCGGCCGTCGTCTCGGGCATCAAGGAGATCCGGACGGTGATGGAGGAGGCAACCCGCGCCAAGCGCCGGGGCCGCCGCACGCTCCTCTTCGTCGACGAGATTCATCGCTTCAACCGGGCGCAGCAGGACGCCTTCCTGCCGTTCGTCGAAGCGGGAGACATCGTCCTCGTCGGCGCCACGACGGAAAACCCGTCGTTCGAGCTGAATGGCGCGCTCCTGTCGCGGCTCAGGGTCGTCATCCTTCCGCCAATCGAAGAAGAGGATTTGATTCTTTTGATGAAGAGGGCATTGGCGGATCAGGAAAGGGGCCTCGCCGCCAAGGCCACGGTCGAAGAAGACGCCTTCGAATGGTTAGGACGCTTTTCCGACGGCGACGCCCGAAGGGCGCTCACGGCTCTCGAGGCGGCCGTCTCCCATCTTCCTTTCAAAGAAAATTCTCTTTCTCCTTCTCTCTCGGTTCCCATCCTTGAAGATCTCTTCAAGCGAAAGGTCCTGCTCTACGACAAGGCTGGCGACGAGCACTTCAACCTCATCTCGGCGCTCCACAAGTCGCTCCGCGATTCGGATGTCGACGCCTCGCTCTACTGGCTCGCGCGGATGCTGGAAGCAGGGGAGAACCCGCTTTACGTGGCGCGCCGCCTCGTCCGCTTCGCGTCCGAGGACATCGGGCTCGCCGATCCGTCGTCGCTCACGCTCGCGGTCGCCGCCAAGGAGGCCGTGCACTTCATCGGCATGCCGGAAGGCGCTCTCGCGCTCGCCGAGATCGCCGTTCACATGGCGCTCGCGCCGAAGTCGAACGCGCTTTACACGGCCTACGCCGAGGCTGCAGCCGACGTGCACGAGCGCCCGAACGAGCCGCCGCCTCTCGCAATTCGCAACGCCCCGACGAAGCTCATGAAACAGGCCGGCTACGGCGCGGGCTATCGCTACGCGCACGACACCGTCGAGAAGACCGCCGGACTGTCCTGTCTGCCGGATTCCCTCGCGGGACGGAACTACTACCGGCCCTCGGGCGAGGGCCGCGAGAAGGACCTCAAGGCGCGCGCCGAGGCGATCCGTTCGCTTCGTGAGACGCTCAGGAAGAAGAAAGAGAAGAAATGAGAATTCGCGCGCTGGCCCTCGCTGCGGCCCTCCTTCTCTTACCTTCTAAGAAAATCTTCTCTTCCTCCTCTTCCTCCTCCGCGCAAGCACCCGTCGGGCTCTGGCACGCGGCGCTCGTGCCGTCCGAAGGGCACGAGGTCTTCTTCGACCTGAAGATCACCGCCAAGGGCTCGCGGCTTTCGGCCGCGCTCGTGAATGACCGGGTGGAGTTCGCGTTCACGTCGGCGTCCTGGGACGGGAAGAAGCTCACGCTCGAGCTCGCAAACTACGACGCAAGGCTCGTCGCGGAACTGAAGGGCGACCGGCTCGAGGGCGGGTACACGCGCGTCGTCGCGGCCGGATTGGCGGAAGTGCCGTTTCGAGCTTCTCGGAAGCCGCGTGCGCCGGTGTCGCCGCCGAAAGCCGGGAATCCCGTGGCGTCCCTCGACGGAAGCTGGGGCGTGGAGATGCTCGACGGGAAGAAGACCGAGAAGCTGACGGGCATCTTTCGCCAGTCGGGGAGCGCCGTCACGGGCCGAGCTGCTGCCGGACGGCACGCTCGCGGGCGCGTACCGCTCGCGCACGAATCCGCCCGTGCCCTGGCGCGGAAAGCGGTTGGACGCGGCCTCCCGGGAGACTTTCCTGCCGGGCTCCTTCGACATCGTGAAGCCGCGCGATCCCGCGGCGCCCTACGTCGTGTCCTTTCCCGACGTCGAGGGCCGCGTCGTCTCGACGGCGGACGCCCGCTTCGCGGGTAAGCCGATGCTCGTGGCCTTCATGGGCACGTGGTGCCCGAACTGCGCGGACGAGGCGCCGTTTCTCCGAAATCTCGCGGCGAAGTACGGGCCGCGGGGGCTCGCGGTTCTCTCCCTCTCGTTCGAGTACACGGACGACGTGGAGCGGAACCGCCGCCAGGTGAAGCGGTTCGTCGAGCGCTTCGGCACGACGCATCCGATCCTTCTCGCGGGCACCACGAAGGACGCGGCGGCGTCTCCGGCGACGCTTCCGCTTGCGGGATGGGAGGGCTACCCGACGACGCTCTTCCTCGACCGACAGCACCACATCGTGAAGATCCACTCCGGCTTCGACGGCCCGGCGACGGGGGAGCGCTTCACGAATCTGAAGAAGGAGATCGAAGCCGAGGTGGAAATGCTCTTGAGAGCGCCGAAATAGGCACCCGGCAGTGGCGGATCCCTACTCGGCCGTGGTCGGATCGATCATCCGTTTGATCTCCGACACGCGATTTGCCGGGAACCCGCCCCGGCTCGCGTGCTCGCGCACGAGCTCTTCGTTCGGCGCGATGTAAACGCAGTAGATCTTGTCCGGCGTAACGTAACTCTCCACCCACTGGATCTGAGGGCCCATGGCGCTGAGCACGCTGCAGGACTTCTGCGCGATGCCTTGGAGGTCGGCGGCAGACAGGCTGCCTGCACCCGGAATCTCGCGTTCGATCACGTACTTCGGCATGAGAACTCCTTTCAGCGCCGGGAACGCCGACGATGAGCCGTTGAGAATTATCGGTTCGATGGGCCTGACGATATCAGGGAAACACCGCTCCTCGCACAGTCCGCTCGGAGTCGTCAGACGATCCGTCCCGCGCGGAGGATGAGAGGCCAGGAGAACGTCTTCGGCGCGGCGGGATCGCCCCACGCGGCGGCGAAGCGCGGCGCGAACTCGGCGATCGGGTCGCGGCCGGTTTCCTTCGCGCAGCGCTTCACGGCGGACCACGTCGAGAGGTAGCCGAGAGTCCGTTCCAGGTTCCATGCGGCCGCCATCGTGACGGGCGGGACGGGGATTTCTTCGAACGGGAACAGGAGATCGGCGTAGCGGCGAGCGACCAGGGCGCGTTCCGGGGGCCAGAACGCCTCGACGGACGCGTGGAAGGCTTGGAAGACTTCCTCCACCGCGGCCGACTCCGGGACCTCGAAGAGATCGTAGGCCCATACCGCGATGGCGCCCCCCGGAACCGTAACCCTCCTGACCTCATCGAAGAATCTTTCTTGATCGAACCAATGAACGGCCTGGCCGACCGTGACGAGATCGACGGACGCGTCTTCCAGCCCGGAATTCCCGCCGGCTGCCACGCGGTAGCTCACGCCTTCGTACGGCGCCGCGTGCGCGATCTGGTCTGCGCTCGCGTCCGTCGCGACGACCTCCGCGAAGTGCCCGGCGAGGCCGCCGGCCGCCTGGCCGCTCCCGGTGCCCGCGTCCCAGCAGAGGGTGTGCCGCGTGACGAGAGCCGCAACGGCGTCGAAGAGCTCGGGTGGATACGTGGGCCGATAACGGGCGTAGTCGCCCGCATGGCCCGAGAAGTGGTCGTTGAAGGAGGGCGCGCTCAGATGACTTGGATGGCTCAAATCTCTTCGCGCCGGTAGTTCGGAGCTTCCTTCGTGATGATGACGTCGTGCGCGTGGCTCTCCCGGAGGCCGGCCGCCGTGATGCGCACGAACTTCGCCTTCTTCACGAGCTCGGGAAGGTTCGCCGCGCCCGCGAGGCCCATGCCCGAACGCACGCCTCCCGTGAGCTGCGCCAGGAGTGTGGAGACCGGGCCCTTGTGCGGAACCATGCCCTCGATGCCCTCCGGCACCATCTTTCGGGGCTCTTCTTCATCCTGAAAGTAGCGGTCGGCCGAGCCCTGCTTCATCGCGCCGATCGAGCCCATGCCGCGGTACGCCTTGAAGGTGCGGCCCTGGTAGAGGATGGTCTCACCGGGCGCCTCGTCCGTGCCCGCGAAGAGGCTGCCGATCATCACGGAGTGCGCGCCCGCGGCGAGCGCCTTCGTGACGTCGCCCGAGAACTTGATGCCGCCGTCCGCGACGAGCGTGACGTTCGACTTGCCGAGCCCCTTCACGCACTCACGGATCGCGTGAATCTGCGGCACGCCCGCGCCGGTGACGACGCGCGTCGTGCAGATCGAGCCCGGCCCGATGCCGACCTTCACGGCGTCGGCGCCCCTCCGGATGAGATCCCGTGTGCCATCCGCCGTCGCCACGTTTCCCGCGAGGACGGGCGTCGAGGGGAACCTTTTCTTCAGGGACGTCAGGGCGGAGAGTACGCCTTCGCTGTGGCCGTGCGAGGAGTCGAGGACGAGGAGGTCGACCTTCGCGGTGACGAGCTCGCGGGCGCGGTCGAGGAGGTCGGCGCTCGCGCCGACGGCCGCGGCCACGCGCAGGCGCCCGAAGGAATCCTTGCACGCGCTCGGGTACTTGATCTGCTTCTGGATGTCCTTGACGGTGATGAGGCCCTTGAGATTGCCCGCCTTGTCGACGACGAGAAGCTTCTCGATCCGGTGGCGGTGGAGGAGCTCCTTGGCCTGCTCGAGCGTCGTGCCGGGCGGGCAGGTCACGAGGTTTTCCTTCGTCATGCGCTCGGAGATGGGGAGGTCCATGCGCGTCTCGAAGCGGAGGTCGCGGTTCGTCAGGATGCCGACGAGCTTGCCGCGGTCGTCCACGACGGGGACTCCCGAGATCCGGAAGTTCGCCATGACTTCGAGGGCCTCGGAGATCTTCTGTGTCGGTCGGCACGTGACGGGGTCGACGATCATCCCGCTTTCCGAGCGCTTCACCTTGTCGACCTCGGCGGCCTGGGCTTCGATCGTGAGGTTCTTGTGGATGACGCCCAGCCCCCCGTTCTGCGCCATCGCGATCGCGAGGCGCGACTCGGTGACCGTGTCCATCGCTGCCGAGAGGATGGGGATGTTCAACCCGATTCCCGGCGTGAGCCGTGTCTTCAGGTCGGTCTCGGCCGGGTGGACTTTCGAGCGGGCAGGAAGGAGGAGAACGTCGTCGAACGTGAGGGCGAGCGGGATGTCCCGTTCATTCACCATGCGGATTCATACCACAACGGGGATCATCAGGTCGCGAGGCTCAGCCGACGGGGACAGCCGCTCCGTGGCACTTCTTGTACTTCTTCCCGGAGCCGCACGGACAGGGGTCGTTTCGCCCGACCTTGGGGCCGGCGGCCTTCACCGTCGCGACCTCGAAGTCGCCCCCCGCTGTCGGGTCGTAAGAGCCCTGGAATTTCAGGTTCTGCTCCTGCTGGCGGGCCTTCTTCTCGAGCTCGGCGGCCGCCCGGCGCGAGGCGGAGGAGCCGGTGGAAGGTGAAGAAGGCGAAGTCGCCGCCTCGCCGGCCGACATGTCGACGGCCTCCCCATATGAGACGCGCTCGACGGGCGCCTGCTGGACCTCGAAACGGAAGAGGTATTGGAGCATCTGCTCCTCGATGCCCTCCTTCATCGCTTCGAAAAGCTGGAAGGACTCCCTCTTGTACTCGACGAGCGGGTCGCGCTGGCCGTAGCCGCGGAGGCCGATGCCTTCCTTCAGGTGGTCGAGGGCGAGGAGGTGGTCCTTCCAGAGCGTGTCGACCGTCTGGAGCATGAAGAACTTCTCGAAATCGCGCAGCGTCTGGGCGCCGACGGCCTTCTCCTTCGCCTCGTAGGCGCCGCGAACGGCCGTCCGCAGCGTTTCCTTGATCTCCGTGTTCGTGGCGTCCGGCGCAATGCCATTTTCGGACGGGCGAAAGCCGTAAGTTTCGAACACGAGGTTCTCGAAGGCCGCCCAGTTCCACTCGGACGAGTCTTTGGCGGCGGGGCAGTGGCGGTCGACGTAGTCTTCCGAGACGTCTTCCGCCAGAGCCACGACGTAGTCGCGCGAGAGCTTTCCGGTGAGGATCTCCTTGCGGAGCCGGTAGATCTCCTCGCGCTGCTTGTTCATGACGTCGTCGTACTCGAGGAGATGCTTGCGCGTGTCGAAGTTGCGGCCCTCGACCTGCGTCTGCGCGCGTTCGATCGAGTTCGTCACCCAGCGGTGCTCGATCGGGACGCCTTCCTCCATGCCGAGGCGCTTCATGAGGCCCGACAGCCGGTCGGACCCGAAGATGCGCATGAGGTCGTCTTCGAGCGAGAGGTAAAAGCGCGAGGAGCCGGGGTCGCCCTGGCGCCCGGCGCGTCCCCTGAGCTGGTTGTCGATGCGGCGGGACTCGTGACGCTCGGTGCCGATGATGTGAAGACCTCCGAGCTCGATGACCTGCTCGTGCGCCTCGGCGGTCTCCTTCTGCAGGTCGACGAGAAGAAGCTTGTACTGCTCTTCGTCCTCTTTCGCTTTCTGGCGCGCGAGGTACTCCGGGTTGCCGCCGAGGAGGATGTCCGTGCCGCGGCCCGCCATGTTCGTCGCGATCGTGACGGCGGCCACCTGGCCGGCCTGTGCGACGATCGTGGCTTCCTGCTCGTGGTACTTCGCGTTCAGGACGACGTGAGGCACTTTCTTCTTCTTGAGCATCGTCGAGAGAAGCTCGGACTTCTCGATCGAGATCGTGCCCACGAGGACCGGCTGGCCCTTCTCGCTCTTTTCCGCGATCTCCTCGACGACGGCCTCGAACTTCTCGCGCTCGGTCCGGTAGACGAGGTCGTGCTCGTCGAGGCGGACCATGTCGCGGTTCGTCGGGATCACGACGACGTCGAGCTTGTAGATCTTGTCGAACTCGGCCGCTTCCGTGTCGGCCGTGCCCGTCATGCCCGACAGCTTGTCGTACATGCGGAAGTAGTTCTGGAGCGTGATCGTGGCGAGGGTCTGGTTTTCCTTCTCGATCTTGACGCCCTCTTTCGCCTCGACCGCCTGATGGAGACCGTCGGACCAGCGGCGCCCGGGCATGAGACGCCCCGTGAACTCGTCCACGATGATGACCTGGCCGTCCTTGACGACGTAGGTCACGTCCCTCTTATAAAGCGTGTGCGCGCGGAGGGCCTGCTGGCAGGCGTGCAGAAGGTCGATGTTCGTCGGGTCGTAGAGGTTCTCGACGCCGAGGAGGCGCTCGCACTTCGTGACGCCTTCCTCCGTGAGAGATGCCGTGTGGGCCCGCTCGTCGAGGAGGTAGTCGCCCGTCGTCGTCTTGTTGCCGTACTTGTCCTTGATCTCCTCGCCCTTGACGAGCTTCGGGACGATCCGGTCGACCTTGTAGTAGAGGTCCGTCTCGCCCTCGGACGGGCCCGAGATGATGAGCGGGGTCCGCGCCTCGTCGATGAGGATCGAGTCGACTTCGTCGACGACGGCGAAGATGTGGCCGCGCTGCACCATGTGCACGAGCTCGAACTTCATGTTGTCGCGCAGGTAGTCGAAGCCGAACTCGTTGTTCGTGCCGTACGTGATGTCCGTGGCATACGCCGCGCGGCGCTCCTCGTCGGGCATGTCGTGCTGGATGCACCCCACCGAGAACCCGAGGAAGCGGTAGATGCGGCCCATCCAGTCGGCATCGCGGCGCGCGAGGTAGTCGTTCACGGTGACGAGGTGGGTGCCGCGCCCGGAGAGGGCGTTCAGGGAGACGGCGAGGGTCGCGACCAGCGTCTTGCCCTCGCCCGTCCTCATCTCGGAGATTTTTCCTTCGTGCAGGACCATGCCGCCCATGAGCTGGACGTCGTAGTGCCGCTGGCCGATCGCGCGCCACGCGGCCTCGCGCACGAGCGCGAAGACCTCGACGAGCTCCAGATCGAGGACCTGGCGGGATAGCGCGCGCCGCTCCTCGATGTTCTCGGGAAGGGTTTTCAGGGCATCCTGCACGCGGGCGCGGATGTCGGCGACGCGCGCGCGGATCGCGTCGTCGGAGAGAGCCTTGATCTCGGGCTCGAGCGCGCTGATGGCCGCGACGCGCGGCACCATCGCCTTCACGTCGCGCTGATGCTTGGTCCCGAATACTTTGGAGAGTGCCTTGTCGATGATCATGAAAGGTGGGCCCGCACGGCTTGCGCGCGGAAGGCGGAGTTTAGCAGGAGAAGAAAGAGAGAGATTTCTTAGAAAGTGCGGGGGGGTCGGGAGTGCGTAGCGCTCAGAAGGCGTTGAGGACGTAATCGAGCGGGTTCACGGGCTTGCCGTCGGTGCGCACTTCGTAGTGGAGGTGCGGCCCGGTGGAGCGGCCCGTGGAGCCCACGAGCGCCACGAGGTCGCCGCGCCTGACGCGCTGGCCCTCGGCGACGCGCGCCGTCTGCAGGTGTCCGAAAAGGGTTGTCACGCCGTAGCCGTGGGCGATCTCGACGAAACGGCCGTAGCCCTTGTCCCACCCGACGCGCGTGATCGTGCCCGCGGCGGGCGCCACGACGCGGTTTCCCGCCGGTGTCGAGATGTCGATCCCCGGGTGGTACTCGAGGTGACCCGTGAACGGATCGGGGCGGCTCCCGAAGCCCGCCGTGAGGACGCCGGCGGCCGGGACGATCGTGGGCGTAAGGGCGAGCTGATCGGCCTGAAGGGAGAGCTTCTTTTCGACGAGCTTCAGGCGTGAGGAGATGAGCGCGCCCCGGCGCCCGGCCTCGCTCAGGCCGGAGTCGACGGAGTCCGCGGGGTTGACCGGTACGGCGGAGAGGCCGCCGACGCCGCCCATTCCGGGGTCGCGAACCGCCGACAGCCCGGCCACGATCGACAGGCGGCGCGTCCGGTCCTCAAATTCGGCCAGCATCTTCTCGATCGTCTCGAGACGGGTATTCGTGAGCGTCGCCCGCGACCGGAGGTCGGAGTTCTCCGCCAGGATCGCGGTGACCTCACTGTTCTTCCGGATCGAGCGGGCCCAGAGCGCGGTGAAGGTCACGCCGAGGAGAACGGACAGCCCGAAGCACGCTCCCAGCATCCACAGGAGGCGCGACGAGACACGGAACTGCCTAAAACGCGCCTTTGCGTGGGGCAGGAAGATGATCGTGTGCTCTCGTTTCGGCATCCGGTTGGCTCCGTGGGCGCTCTTTCCCCTCTACGCCACCAGGGTTACTGGAAAAACTGACTCACGGCCTTACAGGGCCAAGGACTCAACTTAAGCGATGGAATTCTTAGTCGGCAGGGTGGGGGAGTCAAGGAGAAACGATTGCGACAGGCAACCCATTGACAGACGGGGTTCTACGCGGGCGATGCGGCGTCCGGCGCGGGCCGGTAATGGAGCGCTTCGGCGATGTGGGCCGTTTGAATCAGGGGAGCCTTCTCGAGGTCCGCGATCGTGCGGGCGACGCGCAGAACGCGCTGGAACGCCCGCGCCGAGAGCGTGAGCCGGTCGACCGCGCGCGTGAGGAGAGCGCGGGCTTCGGGCGCCGCCTTCAGGACCGTGCGGGCGAGACGCGCCGGCAGCGCCGCGTTCACGAGGCGAGGGTCCCCGTTCCGGTCGGCCTGAAGCGCGCGGGCCGCTTCGACCCGGGCGCGAACGGAGCGGGTGGCTTCGCCGTCGCCCTCCCCGCCGAGATCCGCAGCGGCGAGGGCCGGCACCTCGACGTGCAGGTCGATCCGGTCGAGGAGAGGCCCGGAGATCTTCCGGCGATAGCGGGCAACGTCGCGTGGCGAGCACGAGCAGGCGCGGCGCGGATCGCCGCGGAAACCGCACGGGCACGGGTTCATCGCGCCGACGAGGAGGAACCGGGCCGGAAACGTCCTTGACCCGGCCACGCGCGCGACGGAAACGACTCCGTCTTCGAGCGGCTCCCGCAACGCCTCGAGGGCGTCCCTCCGGAACTCGGGCAGCTCGTCGAGGAAGAGGACTCCGAAATGCGCGAGCGAGAGCTCGCCGGGGCGCGGGTCGGCGCCGCCGCCCGCGAGCGCCGCCGCCGAGGCGCCGTGATGGGGCGAGCGGAACGGGCGCTCGACGAGGAGTCCGCTGCCCGCGGGGAGGCGGCCCGCGACGCTCCAGATGCGCGTCACCTCGAGACTCTCCTCGCGCGAGAGAGGCGGGAGAATCCCCGGCAGCCGCCGCGCCAGCATCGTCTTGCCCGATCCGGGCGGTCCCGAGAACAGGATGTTGTGGCCGCCCGATGCCGCGATCTCGAGCGCACGCCTTGCGACCGCCTGACCCCGGACGTCCGCGAGGTCGGGTTCGGATCCGGTCCTCGCCCGCTGCACGGCCGAAGGCGCGACGCGCGGCAGGGTTTCGCGGGAGAGGACGTGCGCGATTGCCGCCCCGAGATGGGGCGCGGCGCAAACGTGGAGGGAAGGCACGGCCGCCGCCTCCTCCGCGTTCGCCATGGGAACGAGTAGCGCCCGTCCTTCGCGCCTGGAGGCTTCGGCGAAGGAAAGGACGCCGGGCACGGGCCGGAGCTCGCCGTCGAGCGCCAGCTCTCCGACGAGCGTCACTCCCCGGAGCGCCTCGGCGGGAATGTCGCCGTTGGCCGCGAGAATCGCGAGAGCCACCGCGAGGTCCAGCGCCGTGCCCGACTTTGGCAGGTCGGCGGGCGCGAGGTTCACGACGACGTTCTTCGAGGGCACGGGAAAGCCGACGTGGCGGAGAGCGGAGCGAATGCGCTCGCGGCTTTCCTTCACCGCGGCGTCCGGAAGCCCGACGATCGTGAGGGCCGGAAGGCCCGCCCCGATGGCGGCCTCCACGACGACCGTGCGGCCCTCGAGGCCGGCCACCGTCGCGGAGTACGCACGGGCGACAGTCATGCGCCCTGCTTCAGTTCACGGTGGCGAGCGAAAGAACGAGCGTCTGCCCCGTCCGGAGCGCCTGCGGCGACCGGATGTGGTTCTGGCGCCGGATCTCGTCGACGCTCACGCCGTAACGCGAGGAGATCGCGTAAAGCGTGTCGCCGGCCCTCACCGTGTGCCGGACGACCTGAGGCGCCTGTGCGCCGGCGTGGCCGGGCGGCGTGTCGACGAACCCTTCGTCGGGAATCGAGATGCGAGAGGGGAGCGGAACGCGGACGAGAGCTGCCGGAGCGGTCCTCGACGGAACTGCCGTTGCCGGGACGGAGGTAAAGGGCCCGACATCCGACGCCCGCGTGACGGCGGCCGCGGGTGTCGGGACGCCGCGGATCTCGCCCTTGGGCGAGGAGGATGCGGACACGAGGGCGTCGTGGGGCGCGGCCTGGCGCTTCGTCGGGACGACGAGAACGGTGCCTTTCTTCGGCTTGGCCGTGCGGGGCAGGTCGTTCCAATCGCAGAGTTCGGCGACCGAGACGCCCGCGCGGCGCGCGATCTTCTGAAGGGACTCGTCTTTCTTGACGACGATGCGCTTTTCGGTGACGGCGGGCGCCGAGGGAAGCGACGCGAGGCGGGGGGCCAGGAGCGCCGCCGCTCCCGCCGGGACGCGCAATTCGTACGAGGGGACGCCGTGCGGCGTGCTGCGCGTGCGAAGCTCGCTGTTGAGGAGCTGCAGGTCGGGCAGCGTGTTGCCCGTGAGCTCGGCCACGCGTGAGAGGTCGGTCGACTTTTTCACGGTCACCGTTTCCCAGGAGAGAGGGGAATCGGGCACCACGTCGAAGCCGAATCGCGCGGGATCCCTGGCAATGAGCGCGGTCGCGAGAACGAACGGCACGTAGTCCCGCGTCTCGCGCCGGAGAGTGCTGCCCGCCGAGAGATCCCAGAAATCGCGCGCGCCCGTACGCTGGAGGCTCCGGAGGATCTTGCCCTCACCCGCGTCGTAGGCCGCCATCGCGAGATGCCAGTCCCCGAACATCTCGTAAAGATCGCGGAAATAGGCGGCGGCGGCGCGCGTCGACTTCACGGGATCGCTGCGCTCGTCGTACGAAGCGGTCCGCTTCAGGCCGTAACGCTTGCCGGTGCCGGGGATGAACTGCCAGAAGCCGTGGGCTGCGGCGCGGGAGTGGGCCTGGTACTTGAAGGCCGACTCGATCATCGCGACGTAGACGAGGTCTTCGGGCACTCCCTCCTCCTTGAGGATGCCGCGCATGAGGCTCATGTACCGCCCGCTGCGCTTGAGCGCCGCGGCGAACGCCATGGGGGTCCGGAACTGGTAGAAGGCGACGGCGCGGAGGACGGCGTCGTTCACGACGATTGGAATGTCGAATCCGGAACCCGCGGGAGCAGCCGCGACTTCTTTCTTGGCCCTCTCGATTTCGTCGGCGGAAGGAAGGGGAGCCGTCGCGACGAGGCTGTCGCGCGGGTCTTCGGCGGGCGGCCTCTCGGCCTCGGCCACCCGGCTGCCGGCCTCGATCGCGGGGCGATAGAGTGCGATCGAGTCGAAGAGCTCGGTCGCGAACGCGAGATCGGCCGGGTTACCCGGGCGCGCCGCCGCCCGGAACGTCTCGAGGGCGTCCCGGAACGCCCCGCGCGCGCAATCGCTTTCGCCCGCAAGGGCGAGGGCCTTGCCGCTGAAGAAGAGCTCGGTGGATTGGGTTCGGGCGGTCTGGACCGAACCCGGCTCCTCGGGCGCAGGCGGCAGAGCCACCCGCGCATGCGGGTCCGTCGCGCAGCCCGAAAGGGCGGCGAAGAGCGCGCCGGCGGCGACCGGCAACACCCGTCCGAAGAGCCGCGAAGCATTCGTCATCGGCACCCAGTCTACCCGGCCTTGACGTGGAACTTCAGCGAGAGGAGCAGCTTGTTGATGTCCTTGAGGCCGGCAAAGTCCAGATCGAATCTCTTTTCGTCGCCCAGGGCCCCCCCCGCTTCGTCGCCGAAGGAGAGGCCGATCGTGACGTGGCGGACTTTCGCAAGCGTCTCGCGCGCGACCTCGAGATCGAAGGACTGTGCGACGTCCTTCTTGTGATTTCGCGTCGAGCCCAGGAGGTCGTCCAGTGAGACGTCGGCCGCGCTCTTGGTCTTCGGCGCGCCGCCATAGGCCGGCCTCTGCGTGGCGACCTTTCGGAGCTTCTCGAGCTCCGAAAGGATGTCCACGTTCGAACGCACGCGGACGTGTTTCACCGAGGCGGACGAGTCTTCCTTCGATTCGTCCGCCGGGGGCTGGATTTCGGCGAAACTCACCTCGTTCCCCGCGTCGTCGCCCGGCTGGAAGGCGGCGTCGAAAGGCGCCGTGACGGCGGGGAGCTCGGCCGGCCCCACCGCGGTAAGCTCGGCCGAGGTGACCGCCGGAGCAAGGCGCTGCTCGGCATCCCGGGCTTCCTGCCGCGCGACATCCTGAAAGCGTTTGAGGCGCGAGATCGTCGAATCGAAGCCGTCGCCGCTCGGGTACGGGGCGGTGGCCACCGCCGATCCGGCAGACGCCGACTCGATGGCCATCGCGTCGATGGCCGCGCCGATGCCCGACGCCGCCGCCTTGGGCGACATCAGAATCTGGGGAGCCGGAGTGGGCGCGGACGCGACCACGGTGGGGCGCCTCTGCTCGATCGCCATGCGGCCCTTCAGGGAACGAAGAGTCAGTTTCGAGACCGCCTTGAGCGTCTCGAAGACGCCGGTGCCGTTCGTTGCCGAGGACTCGTACCACTCGATGGATCGGTCGGGATTGAGGGCGTCGTTCAGCTCGTCGAGCGTCAGAATGTTCGGGAGATCCCGCTTGTTGTACTGGAGGACGCGGGGCGTGGCGTCGAGAGAAACACCGATCTCGGCCAGGTTTTCGCGGAGGTTTCGGAGGCTCTCGACGTTCGGGTCCTTCATCGGACGCTGGGAATCGGCGACGAACACGATGCCGTCCACGCCCTTGAGAACGAGCTTCCGCGTCGTGTTGTAAAAAACCTGTCCGGGAACGGTGTAAAGCTGGAGGCGTGTCTTGAAGCCCCCGATGACACCGACGTCGAGCGGAAGCAGGTCGAAGAAGAGCGTGCGGTCCGTCTCGGTCTCGAGGCACACCATCTCCCCGCGCGACGTGGGCGCGGTTCGCCCGTAAATCACGTGGAGGTTCGTCGTCTTCCCGCAGAGGCCCGGACCGTAGTACACGATCTTCGCGGCCATCTGCATCGTCGCGTAGTTGAAAAAAACCATGAAAAGGGCCTTGCCGACCTCCTAAGGGGCATCTGATGTTACACCGGGAGCCGATCCCTTTGTTATCATGTGCCGTCCCGCTCCGGTCACGGAGCCGAGCGGGGGCGGGAGGGCTCTGCGCCGCGATGCCTAACGATTTCAAGGGTTTGGACGGGCGATCTCGCGAGGTTCTCGCGTCCGTGATCGTTGCGTACATCGAGAGCGCCGTGCCCGTGTCGTCGCGTCAGCTGACGAAAGGCG
Organism: Acidobacteriota bacterium; assembly: GCA_030278895.1. Lineage (GTDB taxonomy): Bacteria > Acidobacteriota > Thermoanaerobaculia > UBA5066 > UBA5066 > Fen-183. Next base: position 5,956 of record JARXKK010000005.1, on the reverse strand, counting down.
GGAAGTTCGGTCTCTCTTCGGCGTCGCTGCGCAACGCGATGGCCGACCTCGAGGATCTCGGCTTCCTCATGCACCCTCACGTTTCGGCGGGCCGCGTTCCGACGGATCTCGGCTATCGTGCGTTTGTCCGCGACCTGATGCCGACCCGCCCGCCCAGCGAGAAGGACCGGGCCCGGATCGCCGAGGAGCTTTCCTCCGAGGCCTTCGAGACGGAGCGCTTCCTGAAGGCCACGTCCCGCGTGCTCTCCCGGCTGACCGGTGAGGTAGCCGTCGTCGCGGTCCCCGCCTCTATGAGCTTCGTTCTCGCGTCCGTGCACTTCACGCGCGTGGCCGAGCACAAGATCCTCGTGTCCGAGGTCTCCGACACGGGCTTGATCGAGAGCCGCCTCATCGAGACCCGCGACGACTTCCCGCAGCGCGAGCTGGACGGCATTTCGAACCGTCTCACGATCGACTTCGCCGGGAAGAGCCTCGGCGAGATCCGTGCCCTCCTCGTCGCGTCGCTCGGAGAGGAGAAGGTCCGGATGGACCACGCTCTCACGCGGGCCCTCGAGCTCGGGCGCCGCGCCTTCGCCGAGTCGCGGCCACCCGAAGAAGCCGTTTACCTCGAGGGCACCGAGTCGCTGCTCGAGAAGCCCGAGTTCCGGAACGACCTCGAGGCGCTGCGGCGGATGTTTCGCGCGTTCGAGGAGAAGGCCCGCCTCGTCAATCTCCTCACGGACTGCGTCACCTCCGACGGCCTCGCGATCGTCATCGGATCGGAGAGCCCCTTCACGGACGAGACGGGCAGCGCGGTCGTTTCCGCGCCTTATCGACGGGGGGATCGCGTGCTCGGCGCTCTCGGCGTGATCGGGCCCCGCCGGATGGAGTACGCGCGCGTCGTCCCTCTCGTGGAAGAGGTCTCGCGTTATGTGAGCCGCCGGCTCACGGAAGGGACCGCATGAGCGGCCCGAAGAAGCACCGTGCCGAGGAGGACATCATCTTCCTCGAGACCGAGAGCCGTGACGACGTCGCGCGCGCGCTCGCGGAGGCGGAGCGCGCCATCGAGGCCGTCGAGGAGAAGCACCGCCGTCTCGAGGAGGCGCGGCCCGCCGCGGCCGTCGAGCCCGCGCCCGTTCCCGCTCCACGAGATCCTCCCGCGCCCGATTCGCGCATCGGCGTTCTCGAAGACCAGGTCTCCCGGGAGCGCGAGCGCGCGATCCGTGCCGAAGAGGACGCGGGCCGTGTGCGCGAGGCGCTTCTCCGCAAGTCGGCCGACTTCGACAATCTGAAACGCCGCACCGAGAAGGACAAGGCCGACTATTTCCGGTTCGCGCTGGCCGAGGCCTTCACGGACATCCTCGACGTCGTCGACAACTTCGAGCGCGCGCTCCAGCACCGTGGCGACGCCAGGGGAGAAGAATTCCACGCGGGCATCGACATGATCGCCCGCCAGCTCACCGAGACGCTCAAAAAGTACGGTGTCGTCGAGGTGGCAGCGCGCGATCTTCCGTTCGATCCGAACGTTCACGAAGCCGTCGTGCGTGAGGAGACGTCCACGGTCGCGCCCGGCACGGTGCTCGAGGTTCTGCAGAAGGGATACCTGCTCAGCGACCGCCTGCTCCGGCCCGCCCGCGTGCGCGTCGCGGCGAGTCGGGCGGTCCGGGACGCGACGTGAGGAACGAGGAGGCGCCAATTGGGTAAGGTTCTCGGCATCGATCTCGGCACGACGAACTCGTGCGTTGCCGTCGTCGAGGTCGGCGCGCCGCAGGTCGTTCCCAATCGCGAAGGGGCGCGGACGACGCCCTCGATCGTCGGCTTCACGGAGGACGGGGAGCGGCTCGTGGGCCAGATCGCCAAGCGCCAGGCCATCACGAACCCCACGCAGACGATTTACGCCGTGAAGCGGCTCGTCGGCCGGAAGATGACGGACCCCGAGGTGAAGCACGCGCGCGAACACCTGTCGTACGCGCTCGTCGAGGCGCCAAACGGCGACGTGAAGATTCGTGTCCGCGACCGGGACTATTCGCCCGAAGAGATCTCGTCGTTCACGCTGCGCGAAATCAAGGAATTCTGCGAAGAGGCGCTCGGCGAAGAGATCAAGGAAGCGATCATCACGGTCCCGGCGTACTTCGACGACTCGCAGCGGCAGGCCACGCGCGACGCGGGCCGCATCGCGGGCCTCGAGGTGCTGCGCATCATCAACGAGCCCACCGCGGCGGCGCTCGCGTACGGGCTCGAGAAGAACCGGAAGCAGGAGACGATCGCCGTCTACGACCTCGGGGGCGGCACGTTCGACATCTCGATCCTCCGCATCGACAACGGCATGTTCGAGGTGCTCGCGACGTCGGGAGACACGTTCCTCGGCGGCGAGGACTTCGACCGGGCGATCATGGACTGGCTCCTCGCCGAATTCCTGACGCAGACGGGCATCGACCTCCGGCAGGACCGGCTCGCGCTCCAGCGCCTCAAGGAAGGCGCGGAGAAGGCGAAGTGCGAGCTGTCGACCGCGCTCGAGACGATGGTCGCGCTCCCGTTCATCGCGTCCGACGCCTCGGGCCCGAAGCACATCAACAAGCTCCTGACCCGCGACACGTTCGAGGCTCTCGCGGCCGACCTCATCCAGCGGACCGAGGGCCCGTGCCGGAACGCGCTCGAGGCGGCCGGCCTGAAGCCGGAACAGGTCGACACGATCATCCTCGTCGGCGGCCAGACGCGGACCCCGAAGGTCCAGCAGATGGTCGAAACGATCTTCGGGAAGCCGCCGAACCGCTCCATCAACCCGGACGAAGTGGTCGCGGTGGGCGCGGCGATCCAGGCGGGCGTCCTGCGCGGCGACATCAAGGACCTCGTCCTTCTCGACGTCACGCCGCTTTCGCTCGGCCTCGAGACGCACGGCGGCATCTTCGTCAAGCTCATCGAGCGCAACTCGACGATTCCGACGAAGAACACGCAGATCTTCACGACGGTGGCCGACAACCAGACGACGGTCGAGATCCACGTCCTGCAGGGCGAGCGCGACATCGCGAAGGAGAACAAGTCCCTCGGAAAGTTTCAGCTCGTCGGCATCCCGGCGGCGGCGAAGGGCGTGCCCCAGATCGAGGTCACGTTCGCGATCGACTCGTCGGGAATCGTAAACGTCTCGGCGAAGGACCTGGCGACGGGTAAGGCGCAGGGTCTTCAGATCAATCCGGCGGGCGGCCTCTCGCAGACCGAGATCGAGAAGATCATCGAGGAGGCCTCGGCGAACAAAGCGGCGGACACGAAACGCAAGGAGCTGCGCCAGCTGAAAAACAAACTGGAAGGGATGATCGGAGGGAACGACCGCATCTTCCGCGAATTCGGAAACCTCCTGCAGCCTGACGAGAAGGACCGCGTCCAGCGCACGCTCGAGAACGCGCGCGAGGTCCTGACGGGGGAGGAGCGGGGGCCCATAGACGACGCCATGATCGACATGAAGGGCGTCTCGCGCATCCTCACGCAGGCCATGTTGTACAAGCCCGATTCCAAGGAGCGCCGGGGCGACGGCGCGGAGAAACCGGCCTGACCTCGGGTTTGGTGCAGTTGCCTGTGAGTACATCCGTTCGCGATTACTACGAAGTTCTCGGTGTGGGACGAAACGCGTCCCCCGAGCAGATCAAGGGCGCCTACCGGAAGGCCGCGGTGCAGCACCACCCCGACAAGAATCCGGGCGACCATCACGCCGAGGAGAAGTTCAAGGAGGCCGCGGAGGCCTACTCGGTCCTCTCCGATCCCGACAAGCGTGCTCGCTTCGACCGCTTCGGAGTCGAAGGTGTGCGCGGCGCGGGCGGGGGAACGGGATTCGACCCGACCCAGTTCGTGGACTTCGCCGACATCCTCGGAGACCTGTTCGGTTTCGCGTCGGGAGGCGATACACGCGCGTCCCGACGCACGGGCGAAGACTTGAAAGCCGACGTGACGCTCTCGTTCGAAGACGCCGCCTTCGGTACGGAGGTGTCGGTCCCGATCCAGCGCTACGAGCGCTGCGACACCTGCCGGGGCCACGGCGGGCGCGGCGGAGCTGTGCCGCTGACCTGCACCACGTGCCGGGGTCAGGGCCGTGTTCAGTACCGGCAGGGCTTCTTCGCGGTGGCGCGCCCGTGCCCGGACTGCGAAGGGTCGGGCGAGCGCATCAAGGACCCGTGCCCCGACTGCCGCGGCGACGGGCGCACGCGCCGCGCGCGAACGCTGACGGTGGCGATTCCGCCCGGGGTGGACGACGGCGCGCGGCTGCGCCTCACGGGCGAGGGAAACGCGGGCCGGCGGGAGGGGCGCCCCGGCGACCTCTACGTCTTCATCTCGGTGGCGCCGCACGAGCAGTTCCGGCGGGACGGCGTCGACGTCGTCCTCACGTGGGCCATTCCGTTTCACGTCGCGGCGCTCGGCGGTACGCTTCGTGTCCCGACTCTGCACGGTGAGGCGACGTTCGACGTTCCCTCGGGCACCGCGGCGGGCCGGGTCTTCACGCTCAAGGGGAAGGGGATTCCCCGGCTCGACGGCCGCGGCAAGGGCGACCAGCATGTCCTCCTCACGGTCCGCGTGCCGAAGAAGATGACGCACGTGCAGAAAGAGACTGTCGAAAAGCTCGCGGAAGCCTTCGGGTCGGAGTCGGGAACTCCCACGAAGGATGAGAAGGGGTTCTTCGACCGGCTGAAAGACTTCCTCGGGCAGTGACCGACGGTCGCGCCGTGCGCATCGAGGTTCCCGCGGCGCTCGCCGCCAGGTTCGAAGAGCACGAAGATTTCCTAGAAGGTTTAGGGGGATTGGAGTTTTCGTCTGCGGCGGCCCCTGACGGCGGTGTCTCGGTCTGGGTCGATTCTGCGGACGTCCCGGCCGCGCTGGCGTCGCTCGCGGAGCTCGGGGCTGCCGGCCTTCTCACCTTCGAAGAAAAATCCACCGACTGGGTCGCCGAGTCGGCTGCCTTGCGGAAAGCCGTTTTCGTGGAGCGCTATCTCTTCGACCCCCACGACGGCGGCCTCGCAACGCCCTCGCCGCCCGGCGTTCGCCGGCTCTTCCTCCCCGCCGTCCGCGCCTTCGGAACCGGCTCGCACGAATCCACGCGGCTCGCGGTGCGGCTGCTGCTCGCCGAGAACCTCGCGGGAGCCCGCGTCCTCGACGTGGGTTGCGGGACCGGGACGCTCGCGTTCGTCGCCGCGCTCGAGGGTGCTCGGCACGTCGTCGCCTTCGATCTCGACCCCGACGCCGCGTTCGCGACGCGCGACCAGGCGCGCGCGAACGCAATCGCGCGCGTTTCGACGTTCGCGGGGCCTCTCGAGGCGCTGCGCGGTACCGCCCGTTTCGACGTGATCGTCGCGAACATGATCCACGAGGAGGTCGCGCCTCTCCTCGCGGCGCTCCACTCCCGCCTCGCGCCCGGTGGGCGGCTTCTCTGTTCGGGGCAGCTCGTCGAGAGAAGAGGGGAGTGGGAGACTTTGCTTCGGAGAGAGGGTTTCCGGGAGGTCCGTTCGATTCTGGAGAGCGAGTGGCTCGGGACAGCCTGGATTTCTTCTAATGGCTGAGAACCCGCTCGCGCGGCCGCCGCGGCTTCTCGTCCCTGAATTGGCTGCCCGGCTGGGATCGTCCGAAGAGGCCGAAATTCTTCTTAGAAAGGAAGAAAGAGAACACGTCCGCTCCCGCCGGTTGCGCGACGGCGACGAGGTCGTCGCGCTCGACGGAAAGGGCGCACGGGCCCCGGCGCGCCTCGTGCGCGGCGGCGCGGCCATAGTCCTCCTACCTTCTAAGCAAATCTTCTCTTCCTCCTCCTCTTCCTCTTCTCTTCCCCTTCCCGGCGAGTCTGCCAACCGCGTCACGATCCTCCTCGCGTGCGCGGAGCCTGCGCGAATCGAATGGGCGATCGAGAAGGGCACGGAGTGCGGCGCCGCGGGCTTCGTCCTCCTCGACGCCGAGCGCTCGCAGCGCGCGCACGTCGCGGCGCTGGCGAAGCGGATTCCGCGGC